>DATJXW010000191.1:0-14256 GCA_035499895.1 Polyangiaceae bacterium
ACGTTGCCGTTCACGTCGACCTCGAGCTCGAGCACGACGGTCGCGCTCGTCGTTTGATCGGCCGGATACTCGATGGGCGTCGCGAGCGCGACGGGCGGCTCCACGGCCTGGCGCGTCGATGGTTTTTGCGCCGGAGCGCTCGTTGAAGATTCGTTCGGCGCGCCGCTCGCCGACGTCGCCGCGGGCGGCTCGGCCAACGCGACGGCGGGCTCCGCGCACACCGCCGCCAACGCGACGCCCGAAAGCCAGCGCCTCCCGACCATGAGACCGAAGCGTAGCTTGCCCACGGCCCGGCTGCCCGGTGCTAGAAAATGCACGCTGACATGCGCCGTGGCTCGCCGAGCAGCGTGGGGAGGTCGCGACCGTTCGCGGTCGCGTTGCTCGCCGCGTTCGGCGCGCTCGCGTGCGACGTGGTCGAAGGCTTCAAGCACGCCGGCGACGCGCTCTTCCCTTCGGAGAAGACGTACCTCGACGCGCCCGGCTATCGCCTCGTCACGGGCGGCTATCGGCAGCTCGTGTTGCTCACGTCCACCGAGCTCTACGTGCTCGCGCGAGGCGCGAGCGAGAGCGACGACTCGCTCTATTCGATCCGCTACGCCGTCCCCGGTCCGTGCTCGATTCCTTCGGTCGGCCGCTATTGGGCGGGCGGCAGCGAGGACATCGGCCAGGCGTGGATCGCGTATTTTCACGACGGCGGCAACCGCGGCACTTTGAGCTTTTCGGACACGAGCTGCCACATCTCGCCTCTTACCCTACCCGACGCGGAGCTCCCCTACGCGCGCGTCACGCCGCGCGACGCGAACGGTGAGCCCGAGACCGACCGCTTGCTCTTGCTGATCCGCTCCGCGGGCCGGCTGCTTTTGGTCGATCCCGGCTCGTCGGACGATCCGACGGTGTTGGTCGACTCGGCCGACGGGCTCATCACCGGCGTCGGCAAGACGAACGTCAACATGGTGCTGAGCAACGGTAGTCTCGTGGTTTTCGACGAGGATTGGCACTACCTCACGACCTTCGCCGACAACGTCGTGAGCGTGGCTCAGCTCGGTGAGTCGGTGTACTTCGAGGACGCGAACGGCATCCAGCGCGCGACGCCGACGCCGAGCGGCGACGGCATCGTGATCGACACGGAGGTGCTCGCCGCCGACGGCTGCGACCTCGCGTTTCCCTCCGCGGCGCACCGCTGGATCGGCTTCTTCTCGCCGTGCGAAGCTCAAACGCTCGCGCTCTACGAAGAGTCGACGCAGCGTCTCACGCGGCCGGATCTCGCCGTCGATGATCCGCGCTTCCTCGAGCTCTTGCCCGATCCGAACGGCCCCACGCCGCCCGTGCCCGAGCTCGACGACGTGTGGGCGCTCTTTCTGCGTGGCATCGACTACGACTCCGCCATCGGCACGCTCGTCGTGCGGCCGCCGAGCGGCGCTGAGCTCACCGTCGGCGACAGCGCGGCGCTCGAGCGCGTGAGTCTCGACAAGAGCGGCGCCTTCGGCCTCGCGCTCACCAACGTCGGCGGTGAAACGGGCGACTACGTGCGCTGGGCGGCCGACGGCACCGTCACGCCGCTCGCATCCAACGTGCTGCGCGACGGCACCGGCGAGAGCTGGGCGGACGTGATGATCGACTGGGACGGCACCTCGGGAACGCTCGCGCAGGTGAACGGCGGCGTGCTGTATCCGCTGCTCACGCAGGTGCCGCGCCACGACTTCGCGTATCAGGACGTGCACCAGCGCCAGGCTCTCTTTTACGGTTACGACGGGGAGAACGGCACGCTCGCGATCGGCCAGGCCACGTGCTCGCCCGGCACCGAGCATTGCGAGCGGCAGTATTACGCCCCGCAACCGGTGGCGGAAGGCGTGCATCACCCCGACCACGCCTTTCTCGACGCCACGGCGGACTTCTTGCCTGGCATCGGATTTTTGGACCAATACGACGACGAGCACGGCACCGGTCGCTTTCAGTATCGAAACCTGGAACTCGGCTTCACGAGCATCGTGAGCGAAGGCGTGTCCGACTTCGTCTTTGCTGGTAACGGGATGCTCTACGCCGTGCCCTATGGGGAAGGAGCGGGGATTTGGCTCGCACGCGCCAAATAACGCTGCTCTTCGCGGCGGTCGCCCTTTTCGGCTGCGACATCGTGCAGGGGTTCGAGCACGCCGGGGACGCGCTCTTCCCGCCCGTGGAAACGTACCTCGACGTGCCCGGCTACCAGATGACGGCGGGTCACTACCGTTATCTCGACATGGTCACGACCAGCGAGCCCTACGTCCTCGCGCGCTCGGCGACGGACGGCGACGACACGCTCTACTCGATGCATTACGACCTGCCCGTCCCCTGCACGATCCCCGACGTGGGGCGCTACTGGACGGACGGCGGCCCGGACACGAAGCGCACTTTCATCGCCTTTTTCGACGGCAGCGGCTCGGGGCCGCTCCGCTTCTCCGATCTCGACTGCACGCCGCTCGACTTCACGCTCGACAACGCGAACTTGCCCATCGCTTACAGCCCGACCGGGCTCGTGATCCAGGTCGGCACCGACCTCTTCGACGTGAATCCGGGGACGGCCGAGACGCGCCTGCTCGCGAGCAACGTGCAGGGCATCGACGCTCAACGCCGGATCGTGCTCGGCGGCGGCGTGCTCTCGGTGTTCGACGCCAATTGGTCGCTCGTCGGTTCGGCGGGTGACGGCGTCGTCAACTTCGGGTCGGCCTTCGGCGCGACGTTCTTCGCCGACACCGACGGCGTCTCGCGCATGACGATCACGGCGACCGGCGACACCGTCAGCGTGGACACGAGCTTGCTCGCGACGGACGCCTGTGATTTGGCGATTTTGCCGGGCACGCCGCACGTCAACCTCATCGCGTACCACTCGCCTTGCTCGGAGCAGAAGCTCGTCGTGTGGGACGCGGACACGCACGAGGCGTCGCCGCTCGACCTCGACGCGGACCTTCACAACCTGAAGCTCTACGTGAGCGTCCACGACAGTCGCCCGAGCTTCGCGAGCGACCCGTACTACGCGCTCTATCTCTCGGACGTGGACGGGCAGAGCGCCACCGGCACGCTGAACCTCAGGCTCACCGACGGCAGCGTGCTCCCGCTCGGCGCCGGCGCGGCACTCGAGCGCTCCGATCTCGGCTCGAGCACGACGAGCGGCGATCTCGACGGAGGTCACGCCTTGCTCGACGCGGCGAGCGGCACGGGGAGCTTCGTCGGCTTCGATCTCATGGGCAACGTGAGCGACATCGTCGACAACGTGGTGCGCCGCCCGGCCGAAACGGCGTGGACGCGCCTGGTCGTCCCCGACGCCGACGGCCTCTACGATCTGGTCGAGGTCGTGAACGGCGCGCCGGTCACGGTCGCGCACGACGTGCCCGCGCAGCGCTACGCGTACCTGAATCGCTTCAAGGACAACCCGCTGAACGGACGCCTGGCGTGGTTTTCGAACCTCGACGGCAACTTCGGCACGCTCTCGCTCGCGGCGCCCGATCCGAAATCCGGCGAGCTCGACGATCAGGGGCACGAAGCGCTCTACACGGCGACGACCGTGGCCGAAAACGTGTACGTCGGCGGGCACAACTTCATGCTGGATTTGCCTGGTTTCGTTTATTACTCGACGTGGGACGACGGGACCGGAACCGGGAGCCTCGAGTACGCGAACACCGAGCTCGGTTTCTCCGCGACCGTGAGCGAGGGCGTGAGCGACTACCTCCAGCCCGGCTCGGGCTTGCTCTACGCCGTGCCGTTCGGCGCGAGCGCCGGCATTTGGCTCGCCCGCGGCAAGTGAGCGCGGGCGCTCAGCGGCGGCCCGCGGCGTCGAGCATGGCGCGGACGCTCGCGAGCTTGTCGCGCACTTTGCCTTTTTCGGCGCCGCGCGCTTTTTCCGCGGCGTCGAGCGCGAGCCAGCCGTCGTAGCTCACGACCTCCACGCCGCGCTCGGCGAGCAAGCGGTCGAGCTCGGAGGGGTCGAGCGTCGGGATCGGCAGCGAATCGAGCTCCGCGAGCGCCTGATCCGCGGTCTCCTTCGCGCACGCCTTGTTCGTGCCGATGAGCCCGGTCGGACCGCGCTTGATCCAACCGGTGACGTAAAGACCGGGAACGCGCGAGCCGTCGACGGCGAGCACGCGGCCGTGATCGTTCGGCACCACGCCGCGCTTCGCGTCGAACGGCGTGCCGGGCAGCGGGAGCCCCTGATAGCCGATGGAACGAATGACGAGACCCGTCGGAAGCTCGTGTTTGCGGCCCGTACCGCGCGCGGTCACGCGACCCTGACTCTCGACGAGCTCGTTGTCCTCGAACACGAGCGCGCGCACGCGGCCGGCGCCCTCGACGAGCTCGACGGGCGACGCGAGGAAGCGGAGCTTCACGACCCGTTCGGCGGTTCCGGACGGCTCGCGCGGCAGCGTGGCGAGATACTCGACGTTCTTGCGCACGGCGGCGTCGGCGCCTTCGGGCAGCGTGAACTCGACGTCGCCCTCGACCACGACCTCGACGCCCGGCAACGCGGCGATGTCGGCGAGCTCGCCTTGATCGAACGCGGCTTCCGCCGGGCCGCGCCGTCCGAGCAGCACCACTTCGCGCACGCGGCTCTCGCGCAGCGCGCGGAGCGCCGGCTCGGCGATGTCGGTCACGGCGAGCTCGAGCGCCGGCCGCACGAGCACCCGCGCGACGTCGAGCGCGACATTGCCGAGACCGACCACGACGGCGCGCTCGCTCGAGAGATCGTAGTGATCGTCGGCGTGGTCGGGGTGCGCGTTGTACCAAGCGACGAAAGACGTGGCGGCGTGGCTGCCCGGGAGCGCTTCACCCGGCACGCCGAGCTGCCGATCGCTCGACGCGCCGTACGCGAGCACGACGAGGTGATACGCGCGCCGGAGCTCCTCGAGCGCCACGTCCTTGCCGACTTCGACGTTTCCCCGAAACCTGAAGCCGCCGAGACGCGCCGTGCGATCGAAGGCCGCCGTCACGCGCTTGATGGTTTGATGGTCGGGCGCGACGCCGTAGCGGACGAGCCCGTACGGCGCGGGCAGGCGCTCGTAGAGGTCGACCGCGAGGCCGGCCTTCAGCAGGAAGTCCGCGGCATAAAACCCCGCGGGCCCCGATCCGACGACCGCGGCTCGACGTCCGGCGCCGACGCTCCCAGACATTCCCTGAAGTTACAGCCAGGGCACCCCGGAGGCTAGTGGGCCTCATGCGAGCTTGGTTGACCACCCCCCTGACCAGGCCTAAAGTTTCAAGAAGTTTTGAAAGCTCAAACGGATCCAACGGCGTCGCCCGGTCGCCCCACGGCACCGCGTGAGGCGGAGAGTGTGAGCCAGCCGGAGCTCGAAGTGGCCGACTCGGTCGGTCGCTTGATGGAATTTTGGGGGTTCAAGCGACCGATGGGGCGCATCTGGACCCTCCTCTATCTCGCGCCGGAGCCGCTCGGCGCCGCCGAGATCGGCGAGGCCCTGCGCATGAGCGCGGGAGCCGTGAGCATGGCGATGGGCGAGCTCGTGAAGTGGGGCGCCGTGAAAAAATCGTGGCGACCCGGCGAGCGGCGCGACTTCTACGAAGCGGAGACCAGCATCGGACGGCTCGTGCAGCGCGTGCTCCGCGAACGCGAGCTCGCGCTCGTGCGCGGCTTCGGTGAAGCGCTCGAAGCCGCGCTGCGAGCGCTCGCAAGCGATCGCGGACAGAAGCCGAACGCCCTCGCATTCAAGCGGGAACGACTGGCGGAGCTCCGGCGGCTGGCCCGGCTCGGCGAATCGCTCCTGACGGCGCTCGTCGCCGGCAAAACCGTAGACCCGACGCCGATCCTCAAAGTGTACGGAGGCGGCTCGTGAGCGCGGAGACGAAAACGCTCGGCTCCGGTCAGATGTTCGACGGCATCGCCGCTCGTTACGACTTCGTCAATCGCGTGATCTCGCTCGGCATCGACCAGAGCTGGCGGCGGCGCACCGTGCGCTCGCTCGCGCTCGCCGAAGGCGCGCGCGTGCTCGATCTCGCGACCGGGACCGGCGATTTGGCGCTGCTCATCGCTCGCGCCACGCCGAATTCACGCGTCGTCGGGCTCGACCCCTCCGGCAAGATGCTCGACATCGCGCGCGAAAAAGTCGCGGCGGCGGGCCTCGACGAGCGCGTCGAGCTCGTGACGGGCGACGCCGAAGAGCTGCCGTTCGCGGACGCGACGTTCGACGGCGTTTCGATCGCGTTCGGCATCCGCAACGTGCCGGATCGCGCGCGCGCTCTCGCCGAAATGGCTCGCGTCACCAAGCCGGGCGGCCGCGTCGCGGTCCTCGAGCTGTCGGAACCGCACGGCGGGATCCTCGGGCCGCTCGCGCGCTTCCACGTGCACACGCTCGTGCCGTGGGTCGGCGCGCTCCTGTCGGGCGCGCAGGAGTATCGCTACTTGCAAAAGTCGATCGCGGCGTTCCCGCCGGCCGCCGAGTTCGCCGCCATGATGGAGCGCGCCGGGCTCCGCATGCTCGTGACCGAGCCGCTCACGTTCGGCGTGTGTCACCTCTACGTCGGGGAGCGCTGAGACACCGCATGAGCGCTTCGCTCGAGGATCAAACGGCGACGCCCGAAGCCTGGGTGAAGGGCGTCGCGGCGGCGCTCGAGCGCGGCATCGCGGAGGCGCGCCACCACGCCGGCACGACCCTGCTCTGCTTGCCCGCTCCCGTCGTCCCCACGGAAAATCTACTCACGGGCCGCTGGGACGATTCGGTCGCCTGGGCGGCGCCGTCCGGGTTCGAGCTCGCGGGCATCGGCTTCACCCACGTGATCGAGGCGAGCGGGCCGGAGCGTTTCCGGCGCATCGCGGAGCTCGGCACCGAGCTCCTCGGGCGCACGCGCGCCGTCGGTCTGCTCGGCGCGCGACCCATTTCGGCGCGCCTTTTCGGCGGCTTCGCCTTCGCGGCACGCGCTCCGCGCTCGGAGCTCTGGCGTCCGTTCGGGGAAGCGCGCTTCGTGCTGCCCACCGTTTCGTACCTCGTCGAGGACGGAACGGCGACCTTCGTCGTCGCGGTCGAGCGGGAGCGCGCCGACGCGTCGAGCGAGCGCGCGCGCCTCCACGACCTCGCGCTCCGGCTTTTCACGCGGCTCATGGACGACTCGCTGTCGCCTTCCAGAGCACCCGCCACGCCGAGCGAAGTGAGCCGGCGCGAGCGGCCCGAGGAGGCGTGGACCGCGCTCGTCGAGGGCCTACGAGCAGAGATTTTGCGCGGCTCGCTCGAACAGGTCGTGCTCGCGCGGCGGCTCGAGCTCGAGCTCGAACGCGAGGTCGACCCGGCGTTCGTGCTCGGCAGGCTGCGCGTCCAGGCCGCGGAGTGCACGCGCTTCCTCGTGACGGCGAGCGGCACGTCGTTTCTCGGCGCGACGCCGGAGTGGCTCGCCCGCAAGCACGGCGCGCTACTCGAAACGGCCGCCGTCGCCGGCTCCATGAGCACGCACGATCGCGAAGGCGCCGCGCGGCTCTTCGAGAGCGGGAAAGATCGCGCCGAGCACGCCATCGTCGTGCGCGAGATCTTGCGCGCGCTGTCGCCGCTCGCGTCGAGCATCGAGCACGCCGAGCAACCGGAGCTCTACCAGCTTCGCCACGTGTTTCACCTGCGAACGCGCATCCGAGCGACGCTGAAGGGCTCGCCGCATCTGCTCCACGTCGCCGAGCAGCTGCACCCGACGCCCGCGGTCGGCGGCATGCCGAAGACGCGCGCGCTCGAATGGATCGAGCGGCACGAGCCCGACGAGCGCGGCTGGTACGCGGGGCCGATCGGCTGGTTCGACGCGGCCGGCGACGGCGAGCTCGCCGTCGCGCTCCGGTCCGGCGTGTTCGCGGGGCGGCTCGCCGAGCTCTACGCCGGCGCCGGTATCGTCGACCGTTCGTCACCCGCAGCCGAGTTCGCCGAGACGCGCTGGAAGCTCGCGGCGCTCCTCGGCGCGCTCGGCCTCACGGATTGATGCGGAGCAGGCTCGGATGAGCGCGGCGCTCGTCGGACAATGGTCGCGACTCTTCGCGCGGAGCCTCGTGCAGGCGGGCCTCGAACACGCGGTGATTTGCCCGGGCTCGCGCTCGACGCCGTTCGCGTGGGCGCTCGCCGCGGAACGAAAGCTCGCCTGCCATTCTCTCGTCGACGAGCGCGCGGCCGCGTTTTTCGCGCTCGGGCTCGCCCGCGCGAGCGGCAGACCGGCGCTCGTGCTCTGCACGTCGGGCAGCGCGGCGGCGAATTTCTTCCCTGCCGTCGTCGAGGCGGCGCTCGCACGCTTGCCGCTCCTCGTCGTCACCGCCGATCGTCCGCTCGAGCTTCAGGCCGCCGGCGCCGCCCAGACGATCGACCAGGTCAAACTTTACGGCGCGCACGTGCGAGCCTTCTTCGATCTCGGCACGCCGGACGCGGCGCCGAGCGCGCTCGGCGGGCTCGCGCGCACGACCGCGCAGGCGTTCGCGCTGGCGCTCGGTCCGGAACCCGGGCCCGTGCACCTGAACGCCCGCGCGCGCAAACCGCTCGAACCCGGCCCCGCCGAGACCGCGGCCGAGCGCGCGCTCGTTTCGGTGGTGGACGGCATCGTCGCGCGCGGCGTGACGCGCGTCACGGGCGCCGAGCGAGTGCCGGGCCCGGACGCGGTGCACCAGCTCGCGCGAGCGCTTGCCGGAGCCGCTCGCGGCGTGATCGTCGCGGGGCCTTTGCCGCTACCGGCGCCGGGCGCGCCCTCGGCGGCCGCCGCGTGGACGGAGCTCGCCGAGCGACTCGCGTTGCCCTTCTTCGCCGAAGCGACGAGCGGCCTGCGCTTCGATACGGACGCCCCGACGAGCGCGGACGGGCTCGAGTGGTTGCTTCGCTCGCGCACGTGCCGAGCGGCGCTCGCGCCGGATCTGGTCTTGCGCGTGGGGGCGGTGCCCACGGCGGGCGGGCTCGAGCCGCTCCTCGCCGAACAGCCGAGCGCCGAGCTTCACGTGGTGAGCGAGCACGGACACCCGGATGCGCTCGGTCGCGCGCGCACGCTGACGCTCGGACCGCCGGAGCGCGTGGCGGCGGCGCTCGGCGCGGCGCTCCGCGGGCGCGAGCCGAACGCCGAGCAACGCGCGTTCGCCGCACGCGTGGCGCGCGCGAACGAGCTCGTGTGGCAAGCCGTCGGGCACGTTACCGGCGGTGGAACGCCGCTCGACGAACCGCAAGCCGTGCGGCTCGCCTTCGACGCCGTCCCGGCGGGCGGCCTCGTCGTGCTCGGTAATAGCTTGCCGGTACGCTCCGCCGACGCGTTCGTGCGTGCCTCGGCGCGCGGACTCTTCGTCGCGTCGCAGCGCGGCGCGAACGGCATCGACGGGCTCGTCGCCGGGGCCGCGGGTTCGGCGCTCGCCGCGGGCGTCCCCACGTTGCTCCTCCTCGGCGACGTGAGTTTCTTGCACGATCTCGGGGGACTCGCAGCGGCGCGGCTCGTGAGTTCGCCGCTCGCGCTCGTCGTGATCGACAACGACGGCGGTCGCATTTTCGAGACCTTACCGGTGGAGAAGCTCTGGCGTGGCGCGCCCGAACGCGCCGAACTCTGGCTCACGCCGCCGAAAGTGGCGTTCGAGCACGCCGCGGCGCTCTTCGACGTGCCCTACGCCGCGCCGCGCTCGGCCGGCGAGCTCTCGGACGCGCTCAAGAGCGCGCTCGCGCGGCCCGGCGCGACGCTCGTCCACGTGCGGGTGCCGGAGCACGGCGCGCGCGACGCCATCGCGGCCGTGGGCGCCGAGCTCGAGCGCAGCGTCCCGTCCGTGCTCGGCGCGGGAGCGCCCGCGTGACGCCGTTCGTCTTCCTTCACGGCTTCACCGGGAGCCCCGCGAGTTGGGACGGCGTCGCGGCGTCGCTCGCGGGCGCGCGACCGCTCCGTCCGGCCTTGCTCGGTCACGGCGCGGTCGAAGCGGAAGACGTGCGGAGCTTCGGCGACGAGGTGAATCGGCTCGCCGGAGCGTTCCCGCGCGAACCGGTGCACCTCGCCGGCTACTCGCTCGGCGCGCGCCTCGCGCTCGGCATCGCCCTCGCCCACCCCGAGCGCGTCGCGCGCCTCACGCTCGTGAGCGGACAGCCGGGGCTCGCCGACGACGCTCTGCGCGCCGAACGGCGCCGGGCGGACGCGCGCTGGTGCGAGCTGCTCGAAACGCACGGCATCGAACGGTTCGTCGACGCCTGGGAAGCTCAGCCGCTCTTTCTGACCCAAACAAAAATAAAACCCGAACTTCGTGCCCGGCATCGAGCGGAGCGGCTCGGTCACGATCCGAACGGCCTCGCGCGCTCCCTCCGCACGGTCGGCCTCGCCGAGATGCCGAATTTTGCCCCGGAGCTCGCGTGCCTGCGCGTGCCCGTGGTGCTGCTCGCCGGGGAGCTCGACGCCAAATTCTCGGCCCTCGGACGCGAGATGCTCGGTCGCGTCGCGCACGCCCGGCTCGCCCTCGCCCCGAACGCCGGCCACGATCTCTTGCTCGAAGCGCCGGATTTGGTTGCGCGCGAGCTCACCCGTCAGCCGTAATATCCGTCCCGACCCCGAACCGAGGAAGCATTCGCCATGACCGAAGTCGTTTGGAAGAAAGTCGAAGGCTACGAGGACATCGTCTACGAGAAGTCCGAAGACGGGATCGCCAAGATCACCATCAATCGGCCCGAGGTGCGGAACGCGTTCAGGCCGCTCACGGTGACGGAGATGAGCCGCGCTTTTTCCGACGCGCGTGACGACTCGGACGTGGGCGTCGTGATCCTGACGGGCGCGGGCCGTGACGCCTTTTGCTCGGGCGGAGACCAGAAGGTGCGCGGGCACGGCGGCTACGTCGGGTCGGACGGCGTGCCGCGGCTCAACGTGCTCGACCTGCAGCGCCAGATCCGCACGTTGCCGAAGCCCGTCGTCGCGATGGTCGCGGGTTACGCCATCGGCGGCGGCCACGTGCTCCACCTCATGTGCGACCTGACCATTGCCGCCGACAACGCGCGCTTCGGTCAGACGGGGCCGAAGGTCGGGAGCTTCGACGGCGGTTACGGAGCCGCTTACATGGCGCGCATCGTGGGGCAGAAGAAGGCGCGCGAGATTTGGTTTTTGTGCCGGCAGTACGACGCGAAGCAGGCGCTCGAGATGGGGCTCGTCAATCGCGTGGTGCCGTACGAGGAGCTCGAGCACGAGACCATCACGTGGTGCCGCGAGATGCTCGAGCGAAGCCCGATGGCGCTCCGTTGCTTGAAGGCGGCGCTGAACGCCGATTGCGACGGCCAGGCGGGGCTGCAGGAGCTCGCCGGCAACGCGACGCTCCTCTTTTATCTGACGGAAGAAGGGCGCGAAGGGCGTGACGCTTTCGTCGAGAAACGAAAGCCCAACTTCAAGAAATTCAAGCGACTTCCGTGACGGTCGAGACGACTGCGGCGTTCGGCGGCGTGCGGCCCGGTTCGGCGCGCGCCTGGGTGATCGCGGCGCGTCCGCCGACGTTGAGCGCGGCGCTCGTGCCGGTCGCGGTCGGGACGGCGTGCGCGTTCGCCGAGGGGTCGCTGAGGACGGGGCCGGCGTTGGCGGCGCTCGCGGGCGCGCTGTTGCTCCAGATCGCCGCGAACTTCGCGAACGACGTGTTCGACTTCGAGAAAGGCGCGGACACGGCCGAGCGGCTCGGTCCGTTGCGCGCCGTGCAGGCCGGGCTGCTCTCGCCGAGCACGGTGCGGCGCGGGCTCTACGTCGTGATCGTGCTCGCGCTCGCCGTCGGCGCATACCTCACCGCCACGGCGGGTCCGGCCATCGTCGTCATCGGGCTCGCCTCGATCGCGGCGGCGGTCGCGTACACCGGCGGCCCGTATCCGCTCGGTTATCACGGGCTTGGCGACGTGTTCGTGATGCTCTTCTTCGGGTTCGTCGCCGTGCTCGGGACGACCTTCGTGCAGGTCGGGCGCGTCACCGAGCTCGCCCTCTACGCGGCGGTGCCGGTCGGCGCGCTCGCGACGGCGATCCTCGTCGTGAACAACCTGCGCGACATCGACACCGATCGCGTGGCGGGCAAACGCACGCTCGCCGTGCGCTTCGGTGAACGCGGGGCGCTCGCCGAATATGCGACGCTGCTCGTCGCCGCGTACGCGGTGCCGCTCCTCCTCGTCGGGGTGCGGCAAGCGCCGAAGACGGTGCTCCTGCCGCTCCTCACGCTGCCGCTCGGGGTGCGGCTCGTCCGCGCCGTCGCGCGCGAACGAGGGCGCGCGCTCAATCCGTTATTGAAGCAAACGGCCTTGCTCCTGCTCGCCTACGGCTTGCTCTTCGCGCTCGGCTTGGTGCTCGCGCCGCTCGGGAACGCGCGGTGATCCGCGCCGCGCGGCTGGTCGAGCACGCGTGGGCGCTCTCCGCGCCGCTCGGCAGCGCCGCCGGCAGCTGGAGCGAGCGGCGCGCCTTGCTCCTCGTGCTCGAAGACGACGCGGGCGAGCAGGGGTTCGGCGAGGCGGCTCCGTTGCCCGGCTTTGCCGCCGACACGCTCGAGGAGGCGCGCTCGGCGCTCCTGCCGTTGCTCGGCCGGCCGCTGCCCGACGAGGGCGCGACGCCGAGCCGCGAGGTCACGACGGCGCTCGCCGAGTCGAGCGCGCCGCTCGCGAGTCCCGCCGCGCGTTCGGCGCTCGAAGCGGCGCTCCTCGACCTCTGGTCGCGGCGGCGCGGCGTGCCCGCGTACGCGCTGCTTGCCGCAGTGGCCCCGGGGACGCGCGCGCCGCTCAGCGCGTGGCTGCCCGACGGCACGGACGACGCGCTCGCGGCGGCGCGTTCTCACCTCGCTCATGGGGGCACGGCGCTCAAGGTCAAACTCGATGCTCGGCGCGGTCTCGCTCGGGGCATCGAAACGCTGGAAGCGCTGCGGGCGGAGTTCGGACCCGCGGTCGCGCTCCGGGCGGACGCGAACTCGAGCGCCACGCCCGAAACGCTCGCGCCCTGCCTCGAGCGCCTGCGCGCGCTCGAGCTCGAATGGCTCGAAGAGCCGACGCAGGAGCCGCTCGTGTCGGATCTCGGCGTGCCGCTCGCGCTCGACGAGTCGCTGCAGGCGGCCGGCATGCTGCCGGACCTCGCTGAGCGCCCCTTCGTCGCCGCGCTCGTGCTCAAGCCGACCGCGCTCGGAGGCGTCGCCCGCTGCCTCGAGCTCGCGCGGCATGCGCGCGCTCACGGACGCGCGGCCGTGGCGTCGCACGCGCTCGAGGGCCCGGTCGGGTTCATGACCGCGGCGACGCTCGCCTTCGCGCTCGCTTCCGAGCGTGCTCACGGCCTGAGCGCACATCGGGCGCTCCGCACGGCGAGGCCACCCGGGCTCGCGGGCGAGGCGGACGTGCTCGAAGCGTGGTCCGAGCCGGGCCTCGGGCTCACGCTCATGACGGCGCTCGCCGGCGCGGAAATCGTGCACGAGGAGCGCGCGTGACGCTCTCGATCTTCGACGCGGCGCGCGAGGCGCCCCGTCGCACGGCGATCGTCGGCGACGGCGTGAGTGTCACTTTCGCCGAGCTCGCCGCGCGGGTCGAGCGGCGCTTGGGGGAGCTCCACGCGGCGGCCGCGCTCGATCCGGCGGGCCGGCGCCCGGTCCTGCTCGTGGCGCACGCGACGTTGCCGACCATCGAGACGCTGCTGGCGCTCCTCGCGGCCGGCACGCCCGTTCTGCTCGGGCACCCGCGTGCGACGCCCTTCGAGCTCGAGGCGCTCACGCGCCGCGCGGGTGCCGTCGTCGAGCCGGCGCGCGGGCAGCCGGGCGACGCACCGCCGCTCGCGGCGTTCGATCCGGAGCGCATCGCCGTCTTGATGCCGACGTCCGGAACGACGGGCGAGCCGCGTCTCGTGCTCTTGAGCCACCGCGCCCTCCTCGCCGCGGCGCGTGCTTCGGCGGAAAATCTCGGGGTCGAAGACGATCGCTGGTTGCTCTCGCTGCCGCTCGCGCACGTGGGCGGGCTCGGCGTGCTCCTGCGCTCGCTCGTGAACCGGCGCGCGGTGGCCTTGTTCACGCCGGAAAAGTCGCTGCTTCGCGAGCTCGATCGCTTCGTTCTGGCCTGTGAGCGGCTCCGGGTCACGCTCGTGTCGCTCGTCCCGACCATCCTCGAGCGGCTGCTCGCCCCGCCGATTGAGTGGCGGCCGCCGCCGTCGCTCCGGGCGGTCTTGGTCGGCGGCGCGGCGATCCCGCGCTCGCTCATCGCGCGCGCACGGAGGGCCGGCATCCCCGCGCTCCCGACCTACGGCATGACCGAAACGTGCGCCCAAATCACGACCGGGCGCTACGCGGCGCGCCTCGACTTGCCGGCGCCGGGCCACGAGCTCTTTCCG
>DATJXW010000192.1:0-7943 GCA_035499895.1 Polyangiaceae bacterium
GCGCGATCGGGAACGTGATCGTCTTGGACACCGGTGCGGTCTGCCACGGCGCCGTCACGACGACCTCGGCGCCCCACGTGCCCGCGGCGTCGAACACCGGTTCGACGAAGAAGTTGTAAGGGATCGTCTGCCCGCTCGCGGCGTCGAGCGGACGCGCGACTTCGGGTTTCGCGAACTGTTCGGGCTGCATCAAGCGCAGCTCCTCCGTCGGTCGCACGACGAGCGAGCTCGCGTCGATCACGCGAAAGAAGCGCACGCGCACGACGGCGCCCGCGGCGTCGCCGCTACCGGTGAGCGGCGGCGCGCGAAACACGGCGAGCTCGAAGCGGCGCGTCCCGACCTCGAGCCCGTCCGTCTTGAAGGCGAGCCCGATCGAGCCGGTGCACGCCTTCGCGTCCGGCACGGCCGCGGGCGCGCGCGCCGCGGGTGTCGCCCCGCCGCACGCGGCGACCAGCGCCGTCAGTGGAAGTGTTCGAGCAAGCGCCACGTGACCGCCAACCCGAGGAGAAACAAGAGCCAGAACCACCAGGGTGTCGCTCGGCCGCCCGCGCCGAACTCGCGCGCGCGCTCGACCTCGGCGATGCGGGACTCGAGCGTCTCGAGTCGGTCTTCGAGCTGCCGCAAGCGCGTTTCGTACGGCAAGTCGCCGTGCGGCGTCGGCTTCGGCAAGGACATCAGCGTGTCCGGATTCGGGGGCGGCGCGTGCTCCTCCAGCGTGAGGTCCGTGTCGCGCGCGTCCTCCTCGGCGCTCTCGAGCCGGAGTCCGCTCACCGGCTCCGACAAGCGCGCGGGCCGCATCGCCGCCGGCGGCGTCGTGGGCGCGTCCTCGCGGCTCGAATCCGACATCACCCCTGTCTTAGAGCCGAACCCCCGCCCCGCCAAGTAATGGCTTTTTCAGGCACTCAGAAGAAGTTGCCGATCGTGAACTCGAACACGCTGTGTTGCTCGTAGGGCAGGGGCTTGAAGGGGAAGCCCCACTCGAACCGGAGCGGCCCGAGCGGCGAGAACCAGCGGAAGCCGAAACCCCACGAGGTGCGCAGGTCGGTCAGGCTGTCGAGCCCGTGGAAACACGGATTGATGGGCGCGTAGAGGATCGCGCGGCTCGACTTGCAGTAGTTCGTCTCGAGGTTCCACGCGTTGCCGGCGTCCGTGAAGACGACGCCGCGAAGGCCGACCGCGTCGACGATCGGCACTTCGAGCTCGAGGTTTTGGTAGTACTCGATGTTGCCGCCGATCGGCGCGCCGTTCGGGATCGGCGCGCTGTTCGGATCGGTGCTCGAGGTGAGGCCGACGCGCGGCCCGATGGAACGGTACTGGAAGCCGCGCACGTCGAAGATGCCGCCGAGGAAGAAGCGCGCGAAGATCGGCACGCCTTCCTTCGAAGGGCTCGTCACGTGGCCGAACTCGGTGTTGAGCTTCACCACGAAGCCCTTGCCGAGCGGGTAGTAAAAGCGGCCGGTCAGGCGGTGCTTCAAGAACTGGTTCTCGGAGCCGAGCGCCGAGCTCGCGAGCTCCGTCGACGCCGAGACGTAGATGCCCGCCGTGGGGAACAAGCGGTTGTCCCGCGAGTCGTACGTGAGGCTCGGGCGAATGCTCGAGGTGAAGCCGTCGTTGAAGAGATTCGCGAGCGGCAGGCTGCGGAACACGCTGATGCGGCTCGACGTGCCGAGAAGCGTCGCCTGCGGCTGGGTCGAGACGCGATCCTCTTCCGCGGTGTAGGTGACGTAGGCGTAGAGCTCGGGTTCGATGAGCGGGTAGCCGACCGTGAGATTGCCGCCGACGCTCGACTGCGAAAAATCCTGATAGCCGCGCAGCTGGTCGTAGAGATCGATGCTCGCGCTGAAGGGGCTGTCGAGCAGGTACGGCTCGAAGAAGCGGAGGTCGGCGAGCTGGCGCAGGCCGCTCCATTGGAGCTGGAGCGAGAGCGACTGCCCGTTGCCGAACAGGTTCGCCTGCTGGATCTGCGCCGTCAGGATGAAGTTTTCGATGCTGGAGAAGCCGGCACCGACCTGGAACGTCCCGGTCGGCCGCTCGCCGACCTCGATGTAGACGTTCATCTTCTCGGGCGTGCTGCCCTGCTCGGTCGAGACGTCGACGCGCTCGAAGTAGCCGAGCGCGTTGATGCGCCGCCGCGACTTTTCGAGCTTCGTCTCGCTGAAGAGGTCGCCTTCCGAGACCTCGAGCTCGCGGCGGATCACCTTGTCGCGCGTCTTCGTGTTGCCGCGCACCTCGATGCGCTCGAAGCGGACGAGGGGGCCGCGCTCGACCGGCACGATGACGTCGACCTCGTGGGTGTCGGGGTCGAGGTTCGTCTGCGGCGTCGCGTCGACGTTCGCGTAGCCGTGGTCGCGGTACAGGGTGCGAACCGCCTGGAGATCCTCGAGCAGCTCCGCCCGATTGAACCAATCTCCGGATTTGGCGCGCACCATCATGCGCAGGTTCCGCCGACCGTCGATCGGCTCGACCTCCTTGCCGTCGGGCCCGCGCTCGTACACGCGCAGCTGCCGGATGCGGTAGCGCGGACCTTCGTCGATGGTGATCGACACCTCGATGCCGGAGCGGTCCGGCGTGAGCATGATGCGCGGCGTGCCGATCGAAACGGTGAGAAACCCGCGGTCGTAGTAGAGCGCGCTCAAGACCGCCACGTCGCGCTCGAACGCGTCCTGGCGGAAGGGGCCGCCCGAGCCGAACAGGAAGAACCCGGAGTTGCCCGTGAACATCAGCGAGCGGAGCTCTTCGCTCGAGAGGTGCTCGTTGCCGATGAACGTGACGCGGCGGACGCTCACCTGGTCGTGCTCGGTGATCTTGAACTTCACCTCGACCTCGCCGTCCCGCATCGGGATGACGCTGCTCTCCGCCTCGGCGAGGAAGTAGCCCTTCTCCGCGTACATGTCGCGGATCTTCTGGATGCTGCGCCGGATCGCGGGCTGGCTCAGCACCGTCGCTTCCTTGAGCTCGATGCCTTCCTTCAGGTCGTCGTTGTCGATCTCCGAGTTCCCCTCGAAGGTGAGCTTCGCGATGCTCGGCCGTTCCCGCACGAGGAACCTGAGCTCGACGGCTTCGTCGCGCCGCACGAGGTCGACCTCGATGTCGTCGAAGAAGCCGGAGCCGTAGAGCTCGCGCACGTCCTCGGTGAGCGCCTCGGACGAGAACGGCTGCCCGACGCGCTCCTTCAAGTAGGTGCGCACGTCTTCGGCCGTCACCCGCCGGTTGCCGGCCACGTCGATGACGCGGATCGGCAGCCCCTCGGCGAGCTCCGCCTCGCTCGGCGGGATGGCCGGGGTCGGCGGCGGGCCCTCTTCATCGGGGGCGGCGGAACCGGCCGGCGCCGCGTCGCCGCCCTTCGGCGCGCTCGTCGCGGCGCCGGAGCCGCTCGCCGGCGGCGCGTCGTCGGCCGGGGTGTCGCTCGCGCTCGCTGCGGGCGCCGCGGCTTTCCCCTTGTGGGCCGCGGCCTTCGCGCCGCCGTGGTGAGCGGGGGCTCCTTGGGCGAGCACGCGTCCCGCGCTCAACAAAGTGAGAGCGGCGAAAAGAACCGAGAGGAGGGGACGCACGCGGGCTCCCGGCGATAGCCCAGAGCCGGCCCCTGCACAACCAAGAAGCGGCGTTTTGTGGCGCGGTTTGAAGCGTTTGTACGCCGTTCGCCGGCCGGGAGGCCGTTGAGCCCTCCCGACCACCCGCGTGGAGCCGCTCAGACGTCCAAATCCTGGGCTTCGTCGGCGCGGTCCATGATGAAGCGAAAACGCGCGCCGGGGTCCTTGCCCATGAGCTCGCCGACGACGCGGTCCGTCTCGAGCGCGTCCGCGATGCCGACGCGCAAGAGGCGCCGTGTCTTCGGGCTCAAAGTCGTCTCCCAGAGCACCTTCGGCATCATCTCGCCGAGCCCTTTGAAGCGCGTGATCTCGGGTTTCGCGTTGCCCTTCAGGTGGTCCTTCAGGATGCGATCGCGATCGGCGTCGTCGGCGGCCCAGTACGTCTGCTGCCCGATGTCCACGCGGTAGAGCGGCGGGAGCGCGATGAACACCTTGCCGTTCTTGATGAGCTCGGGGAGGTGCCGATAGAGAAACGTGAGGAGCAAGGTCGTGATGTGGTGCCCGTCCGAGTCGGCGTCGGCGAGCAGCACCACGCGGTGATAGCGGAGCCGCGAGAGATCGAAGCCGGTCCCGACGCCGCAGCCGAGCGCCGTGACGAGATCGGCGAGCTCCTTGTTCTCGAGCACCTTGCCGGTCGCGAGCCCCTCGGTGTTCAGCACCTTGCCGCGGAGCGGCAGAATCGCCTGGAAATTGCGATCGCGGCCCTGCTTGGCCGAGCCGCCGGCGGAGTCGCCCTCGACGATGAAGAGCTCGGTGTTGTCGCGCGCGCTCGAGAGACAATCGCTGAGCTTGCCGGGCAGCGTGAGCTTGCCGCTCGTCGCGCTCCGGCGCGTGACCTGGGCGGAAGCCGCGCGCGACGCCTCGCGCGCCCGCGCCGACAGAATGATGCGCGCGACGATCTGTTCGGCGACGCTGCGCGTTTGGTTGAGCCACTGCTCGAGCGCCGGACGCACCCAGCCGTCGACGAGCGACTGGATCTCCGGGTTGTTCAGCCGATCCTTGGTTTGCCCCTGGAACTGCGGATCCTTGACGAACAGGCTCACGACGCCGACGAGCCCTTCGCGGATGTCTTCGGCCGAGATGGTGACGCCGCGCGGCGTGAGGCCGTGGGTGTCGATGTAGTTGCGCACGGCCTTGACGAGTCCGGCGCGAAGCCCGTTTTCGTGCGTGCCGCCGGTCCCGGTGGGGATGCCGTTCACGTAGCTCTTGAGCTTCTCCTCCGTCGCTTCCGTCCAGAGCAGCGCGATCTCGAGCCGCGTGTCCTCGTCGCGCGCGAAGGTGAACGGCGCTTCGTGCGCGGGCTTGGCTCCCGCGTCCTTCACGAGCCGCTGCAGGTACTCGACGAGACCCTCCGCGTGCGAAAACTCGTGCGTCTCGCCGCGCGTCTCGTCGTTGAAGCGCACCGTGACGCCGCGGTGCAGGTAGCTCACGATCTCGAGCCGCTCGCGGATCGTGTCGGGATTGAAGTCGGTGCGCGGGAAGATGGTGGGATCGGGGCGGAAGAAGACGGTGGTGCCGCTGCCGCGCGCCGGGCCGAGCTTTTTCAGCTTGTTTTGCACCGCGCCCGCGTGAAACTCCATGCTCCACGCCGCGCCCTCGCGCTTCACCGTGACGACCACTTCGGAAGAGAGCGCGTTCACGACCGACGCGCCGACGCCGTGCAGGCCGCCGGCCGTCTTGTAGTTGTCGTCGCCGAATTTCCCGCCCGCGTGGAGCGTCGTGTAGACGATCTCGAGCGCCGACTTCTTGTGCTTCGGGTGGATGTCGACGGGGATGCCGCGGCCGTTGTCCGCGACGGTGACGGACTGCCCGTCCTTGTGCAGCGTGACGACGATTTCCGTCGCGTGGCCGTTCATGGCCTCGTCGACGGCGTTGTCGACGATCTCCCACACGAGGTGATGCAGTCCGGCGGAGCCGACGCCGCCGATGTACATGCCCGGCCGCTTGCGCACCGGGTCGAGTCCTTCGAGGACCGTGATGCTTTCGGCGTTGTATTTGGCGCTCGCCATGGGGCGTTACTTTTGTTCCTCGAGCGGCGCGGGCGCAGGCGGCGTCTGCGGCACGACCCTGACCAACGTCCCGCGCTTGATGATTTCGCGCCCGCGCCCGCCGCGGCCGCTCTTTTCGTAGCTGCCCGTCGTGACGCGCTGTTCGCCGCCGAGCGAGGTCTCGACCACGAGCGGATCCTTCGGGTCGCGCGTCGCTTTGATGCCGAGGAGGGCGTCGTCGTCCTCGAGCTTCACGAGCGTCACGCCCTTGCCCGGCCCGGTGAGGAAGCTCACTTCGCCGACGTCGCAGAGGAGCGCGCGGCGAGCCTTCGTGACGGCGATGAGCGTCTCCTTGCCGCGCACCTTCTCGACGCCGACGACGTGCGCGCCCTCGGCGGGCTTGGCGAAACGGCGCCCGGCGCGCGTGCTCGGCGTCGAGAACGGCTCGAGACCGAACGCGAGCGCGAAGCCGTCGCTCGTCGCGGCCACGGCATAGGTGTCGCCGCGCTTCGCGTCGTCCGCGCCGAGCTTGCCCGTGACGCGCGGATCCAGCGAAAAGGCCGCCACGATGCGCTCGCCGTCCTTCAGCTTGAAGAGCTTCTGGATCGGCTCGCCGTAACCGGTCGTCGCCGGCACGTCGATGATGCGCGCGGTGTACGCGGTGCCGAAGCTCGAGAGGAAGACGACGGAGCTCTTGGTCGAGCCGATTTCGCACGCGAGCACGCTGTCGCCCTCGCGCAGGCGCGTCGTCGCCGTGTCCTTCACGTCCTTTTGGCGCTTCACCCAACCGTCGGCCGTCAAGAGCACGTAGGCGTCTTCCGCGACGATCAGATCCTCTTCCGAGAACTCGACGTCGCCCTCGCTGTCGACCACGGCCGTCCGGCGCTTGCCGTTCTTGCCGAAGCTCGCGCCGAGCGTCTCGAGCTCCTTCCTCACGATCGCCCAGCGGCCTTTCGTCGCCGACGCGGCGAGGAGCGCCTTGATTTCCTTCGCGCGCTTCTTCTTCTCGTCGAGCTCCTTCTTGATCACGAGGATCTCGAGGCGCGCGAGCCGATAGAGCTTGAGCTCGAGGATGGCGTCCGTCTGCTCCTCGTCGAGCTCGAACTTCGCCATGATCTTCTTCGCGGCGTCGGCCTTGCCCTCCGAGCTCCGGATCAGCTTGATGATGGCGTCGAGGGCGTCGAAAATCTTCGCGAAGCCCTCGAGGATGTGCATGCGCCGCTCGAGCCCGTCGAGCTCGTTTTGCAGGCGCTTGGTGACGACCTCGAGCCGGAAATGCAGGAAATGCCAGAGCATCGACTGCAGATCGAGGCGCTCCGGGCGCCCCACGTCGACCTGCTCGGTCGGCACGAGGCACGTCATGTTCACCGAGAAGCCCGACTGGAGCGGCGTGTGCTTGTAGAGGTAGGCGAAGACGAGCTTCTCGTCGGCTTCCTTCTTGAGCTCGAGCTCGATGCACACGTCGTCGGTCGAGACGTCGCGCACGTCGAGCAGCATCGGGAGCTTGCGCGACACGGCGACCTCGGCGATGTGCTCGACGAGCGTCGCCTTGTTGATGCCGTACGGAATGCTCGTGATCTGGACGGTCTTGCTCGAGCGCCCCTCTTTGCCCTCGCGCCAGGTGCCGCGCACCTTGATGGTGCCCTGCCCGGTCTCGTAGATCTGCTTGAGCTCCTCGGCGCTCGAGACGATTTCACCGCCCGTCGGGAAATCCGGCCCCTTGATGGTGCGGCAGAGCTCGCGCGACGACAGCTGCTTTTCCTGCACCAGCGCGTCGAGCAGGCGGATCGCCGCGCTGCACACCTCTTCGGGGTTGTGCGGCGGGATGTTGGTGGCCATGCCGACGGCGATGCCGGTCGCGCCGTTCACGAGCAGGTGCGGGAGCTGCGCCGGGAGCACGACGGGCTCCGACTTCGTGCCGTCGTAGTTCGGGCGAAACGGCGCCGTATTTTGATCGAGCTCGTCGAGCAGCTGGCTCGCGACGCCCGCCAGCCGGCACTCGGTGTAACGGTAGGCGGCCGCGGGGTCGCCGTCGAGCGAGCCGAAATTGCCCGAACCGTCGACGAGCGGCGCGCGCAGGCTGAACGACTGCGCCATCCGCACGAGCGCGTCGTAAATGGCCGAGTCGCCGTGCGGGTGATAGTTGCCCATCACGTCGCCGACGATCTTCGCGCACTTCCTGTGCTTGGCGTCCGGCCCGACGCCTTGTTGCCACATCGTGTAGAGGATGCGGCGCTGCACCGGTTTCAAGCCGTCGCGCACGTCCGGCAGCGCGCGGCTCGTGATGACCGACATCGCGTAGTCGAGATACGACGTGCGCATCTCGGAGACGATCGGCTGATCGATCACGTTGGCCGCAACCGGC
>DATJXW010000193.1:0-16905 GCA_035499895.1 Polyangiaceae bacterium
CCTCCACGACATCTTCATGGGCACGCCGATCCCGGCGACGAACGGCGCCCCGGCGAACACGCTCTCGAGCGGCTTCTTCCCGCTCGAAACGCCCGCGGCCGGCGCCATGCACGGCCACAAGTACTGTAACCTCTGGGAGTACTGGATGACCGGCCTCGCGACGAGCTGCGTCACGGGCGGCACGGGCGCACCGCCCCAGCAGTGGGATCCGAAGGGCTCCTACACGGCGATGATGGCGGGCACGGGCGGACCGGTGAAGCCGGTGACGGGCGTGATGCGCAACTTCTACACGACGACGGAAGCGCGTTACCTCTTCAAGTACAACGGCTCGCTCTCGCTCGCCTTCTACGGCGACGACGACGTGTGGGTGTACATCAACGGCCACCTTGCGCTCGATCTCGGCGCGCCGCACGAGCGGCTCCAGGGCGCGGTCACCGTCACGGGCGACACGGCGGCCTGGACCATCCAGACCACGGACGTGAACAACAACGTCACGCCCGCGATGGGCGGCACCGGCACGGTCGCGACGCTCGGCGGCTTGCAGAACGGCAAGATTTACGAGATTGCCGTGTTCCACGCCGACCAGCACCCGCGTGAATCGAACTACCAGCTCACCCTGCAGGGCTTCACGACGACGGAGTCGAACTGCATGCCGACCTGCGGCGACGGCGTCGCGACGGCCGCCGAAGAGTGCGACTGCGGCAACGGCAGCGTCCCGGTGCCGGACGGCTGCCCCGGTCCGAACATGGACGGCGTCTACGGCGGTTGCGACTCCACCTGCCACTTCGGCGGCTGGTGCGGCGACGGCATCGTGAACGGGCCGGAAGAGTGTGACAACGGCAAGATGAACGGCGTGAGTTACACGAAGGACCCCGATCCGAACGCGTGCACCTTCGGCTGCACCAAGGCGCACTACTGCGGCGACGGCATCATCGACGCGACGGACGGCGAGCAGTGCGACGACGGCGCCAACAACGGCAAGGGCCGCTGCAAGGCGGACTGCGAGCTCGGCGGGCCGAAGTAAGCCGTTTCGGGCGGCCTCCGGGTGCGGGCGGTCCCGACGGGGGCCGCCGGGCCGTCGTCGTGCTTGACGCGCGCCGCTTCGCGCGTATTCTCCCGCGCGTTTCGCCGTCGCCGTTGTAGCTCAGTGGTAGAGCAGCGCTTTCGTAAAGCGCAGGTCGTCAGTTCAATCCTGACCAACGGCTCCAGCGCTCGCTTCGACTTTGCGTGAGGAGCGTTCCCGCCATGGTTCAGCCGATTGCTGGTTTTCGCTTTGCCGCCGTGGCGGCGGGGATCCGGAAGGACGGGCGCATCGATACCGCGCTCGCCGTGGCCGACGGACCCGCGACCGCGGCGGGCGTGGTCACGCGGAACCGCGTGAAGGCCGCGCCGATTTTGATCGCGAGCGAACGCCTGCGCGCCGGCAAGTTGAACGGCGTGCTCGTGAACAGCGGCTGCGCCAACGCGTGCACGGGTGAAGCGGGCCTCGCCGCGGCGCGCCGCGCGACGGCCGCCGTGGCGCGCGAGCTCGGCGTCCCGGAAGCGGGCCTGGTGCCGGCCTCGACTGGCGTCATCGGCGCGCTCTTGCCCGCCGAGCGCATCGAAGCGCACGCGGGCGCGCTCGTGCGCGCGCTCTCGCCGGCCGGAGTCGAGGATTTTTCACGCGCGATTTGCACGACCGATCGCTGGCCCAAGCTCGCCGAAGCGGTGATCGAAACCGCGTCGGGCGCCGCGCGCGTGCTCGGCATCGCCAAGGGCGCGGGCATGATCCACCCCGACGTGGGGCCGCCCCAGGCGACGATGCTCGCGTTTCTGTTCACCGACGCCCGCGTCGCGGAGCGCGATCTGGCCGCCGCGCTCGCGCCCGCCGCCGATCGCACCTTCAACGCCGTGAGCGTCGACGGCGACACCAGCACGAACGACCTCGTGCTCGCGCTCGCGTCCGGCGCGTCCGGCGTCGAGGTCGGCGCCGCCGCGCTCGTTCCCGCGTTCGAAAAGGTGTGCGGCGAGCTCGCGCGCTCGATGGTGCGCGACGGCGAAGGCGCCGAGCACGTGGTCGACATCGTCGTGCGCGGCCTCGCGAACGAGGCGGACGCGCGCCAGGTCGCGAAGACGGTCGCCACGTCGTTGCTGGTGAAGACGGCGCTCTTCGGGCGTGACGCGAATTGGGGACGTTTGCTCGCCGCCGCGGGCCGCTCCGGCGTCGGCTTCGATCCGAACGTCGCGCGCGTGTCCATCGCGGGCGTCGAAATCGTGAAACACGGCCTCGCGCTCGGCGGCGGCCTCGAAGCGGAAGCGCAACGACGGATGCAGTCCGAAAGCTTCACGGTCGAGCTCGAGCTCGGCAGCGGCCCCGGTCGTTTCACGTACGTGACGAGCGACCTCGGCCACGGCTACGTCGACGTGAATGCCGGCTACCGGTCGTGAGCGTGCGGCCCCGCCGGAGCACGGCGACCGCCGCGCGTCGGCTCTCGGCGTTGGTCGCGCTCGTCGTGCTCGCCGGATGCGGCGCGTCGCGCGGCACCATCGGAGCGGTGCTCGCGAAAGACGATGACGGGCGGCTCTTCGTGCGCGACGTTCCGCCGGGTCTCGCCGCACAACAAGCCGGGCTCGAACCGGGCGACGAGATCTTGCTCATCGACGGGCGCGACGCGCGGGCGCTCGGCGCGCGCGGCGTCCACGAAGCGCTGTCGGGCACCGTCGGCGAGCCCGTGAAGCTCACGCTCGTGAGAAAGGGCGAGATCGTGCGCGTCACGCTCCGGCGCACCGAGGCGCGGAAGTACCGGCTCGGCTCCGAAAAGGCAGCGCCGTGACGCGTCGGGCATGCTACGGTTTCGGCCCCAGCCGGTGGGGCTGTCCCCCCGGTGTCGGGGTCCGGGACGCGTGTCACCGGGAATCTGCTTTCTGAAGGAATCGATCGATGAGCTACCTTTTCACCTCCGAGTCCGTCACTGAAGGTCATCCGGACAAGATTTGCGACGCCGTTTCGGACGCCGTCCTCGACGCCGCCCTCGCCGGTGACCCGAAGAGCCGCGTCGCCTGCGAGACGTTGTGCAAGACGGGCTTCGTCGTCGTCGCCGGTGAGATCACCACGCAAGCTTCGATCGACTTCGGCAAGATCGCGCGTCGCGTGATCAAGGACATCGGCTACACGGACTCGTCGATGGGCTTCGACTACGAGACGTGCGGCGTGCTGACGGCCGTCGAGCCGCAGTCGCCCGACATCTCGCAGGGCGTGACGGAAGGCGAAGGGCTCTTCAAGGAGCAGGGCGCCGGCGATCAGGGTCTCATGTTCGGCTACGCCACGGACGAGACGCCCGAGCTCATGCCCGCGCCCATCATGTACGCCCACTCGCTCGCGCGCGTGCTCGCGGCGGTGCGCAAGGCCGGCAAGGTCGACTTCCTGCGGCCGGACGGCAAATCCCAGGTCACGGTCGAGTACGAGAACGACCGTCCGAAGCGCATCGAGACCGTCGTCGTCTCGACGCAGCACTCGCCGAGCGTGAAGTACAAGGAGCTCAAGGAGTCGGTGATGGAGCTCGTGGTCAAGAAGGCCCTGCCGAAGGAGCTTCTCGACTCGAAGACCAAGTACTTCATCAACCCGACCGGGCGTTTCGTGATCGGCGGTCCGTTCGGCGACGCGGGCCTCACCGGCCGCAAGATCATCGTGGATACCTACGGCGGCATGGGCCGTCACGGCGGCGGCGCCTTCAGCGGTAAGGACCCGTCGAAGGTCGATCGCTCGGCTTGCTACTACGCCCGCTACGTCGCAAAGAACATCGTGGCGGCGGGTCTCGCCTCGCGCTGCGAGGTGCAGGTCGCGTATGCCATCGGCGTCGCCAAGCCGATGGGCGTCTACGTGCACACGTTCGGCACCGGCAAGATCGACGACGAGAAGCTCGCCGCCTACGTGAGCGAGCACTTCGACATGCGCCCGCGCGCCCTGATCGAAGAGCTCGACCTCCTGCGTCCGATCTACCAGCCGACCTCGTCGTACGGCCATTTCGGCCGCGCGGAGTTCAGCTGGGAGCAGGTGAACCGCGCCGAGCAGCTCGCCGCGGATTTGCTCGGCGTGAAAATCAAGGTCGCGCCCGTGAAGGCGCCGGCCGCGGCGAAGGCGCCCAAGGCCGCGCGCGCGGCGAAGGCGGACGGCAAGGCGAAGGCCGCCCCGAAGAAGGCCTCGAAGGCCGAGGCGAAGGCCGCCGACCACACGTCGAACGGCGCGTCGCCTCGCAAGCTCCGCTCGACCTCGCTCCGCGCCTGAGCGCGCGTCCGTTCGGCGACGGCGCCTCGGATGCGTTCCGGGGCGCCTCGTCCGGCGCGCGTCAGCTCTTGACGCGGTTCCTGCCGGCGCCCTTCGCTTCGTAGAGCTTCGCGTCGGCGCGCTCGTAGAGCGCCTCGACGCTTTCGTTCGAGGCGGGGGCGTACTCGGCGACGCCGATGCTCACCGTCACCGCGAGTCGCTTGCCCTCGAAGCTGAACTTGTGGGCCTCGGTGGCCTTGCGCACCCGTTCGGCGAGCTCGACCATGCGCGAGGCCGGCGCGCCCTCCCAAAGCGCCGCGAATTCTTCCCCGCCGACGCGGCCGAAGGTGCCTTCGGCCCCCATCGCCTCGCGCGCGACCGAGCAGAGCTCACAGAGGACGCCGTCGCCCACGACGTGACCGTGGGTGTCGTTGATCTTCTTGAAGTGGTCGAGATCGAGCACCATGAGCGAGAACGGCGTCGCGCTCGAACGCGACGCGTTGGCCGCGGCACGGAGCGCCTCCCCGAAGCTCGATTTGTTGAACACGCCCGTGAGCGCGTCGAAGCGCATCAGGCGCTGGAACTCCTCGTGGTACGTCGCCTCGATGTTGCCGCCGGCGATGTACTTCAGCAGCACCTTGCCGATCTGCACGCGATCGCCGTCGCGGAGCTCGTGCTGCGTCACGCGCGACCCGTTGACGAAGGTGCCGTTGGTCGAGCCGAGGTCCACGATCCGGTGTGACGACCCCATCCACTCGACGCGCGCATGGCGGCGGCTCACCGAATCCGAATCGATGAGGAGCCCGCCGCGGACGCCGCGGCCGATCTCGACGGGCGCCTCGGCCAGGAGCACGCGGCTGCCGAGGCACGGCTCGGACAAAACGATGAGCAGCGCCTGTTGTTTCGACGCGACTTCGACCAGGTCCCGCATGTCTCGCGAGACGGTCACCTCGAGCGTAGATTCGTAGGCGTCGCCCACGTTCGGAAGTTGCGGCCGGCTGGGTCCGGAGCCCATGGTCTTTCGTTCTGCGGTCGGTGCGGGGTCCCCCCCGAAAAGACAGGGGTTTCAGGCCCCTGGGACAACGTGTGCCCTGCCCGAGAACTCTAGCATGGCAGCGCGCCCCGTTCTCCCGGCCATCGGCTCGAGCAAAGTTCGTAGGCTTCGCTCGAGTGAGAGATCCACCTACATGCGCGAGCCGCGCGCCGCGACGCTGCTTCAGATGTCGTAGTAGAGGAAGAACTCGTAGGGAGTCGGGCGCAGGCGCATCGCCTGCACTTCTTGCTCGCGCTTGTAGTCGAGCCACATCTCGATGAGGTCGCGCGTGAAGACGTCGCCCTTGAGCAAAAACTCGTGGTCGGCTTCGAGCGCGTCGAGTGCCTCGTCGAGCGAAGCGGGCATGCGCGGGACGTCCTTCAGCTCCTCCGGCGAGAGCGCGTAGATGTCCTTGTCGAGCGGATCGCCTGGGTCGAGCTTCTTCTGGATGCCGTCGAGCCCCGCCATCAACATCGTGGCAAACGCGATGTAAGGATTGCAGCTCGGATCGGGGAAGCGGAGCTCGAGCCGCCGCGCCTTGGGCGACGGCGAGTACGTGGAGATGCGGATCGCGGCCGACCGGTTACGGCTCGAGTACGCGAGGTTCACGGGCGCTTCGTAGCCGGGTACGAGCCTGCGGTAGCTGTTCGTGGTCGGATTGGTGATCGCCGCGATGGCGTGCGCGTGCTTCAGAATGCCGCCCACGTAGTGGAGCGCGATGTCCGACAGACCGGCGTAGCCGTCGCCGGCGAAGAGCGGTTTGCCCTCTTTCCAGAGCGATTGATGGCAATGCATGCCGTTGCCGTTGTCGCCGAACATCGGCTTCGGCATGAACGTCGCCGTCTTGCCGTTGCGGTGCGAGACGTTCTTCACGATGTGCTTGAACCACATCAGCTTGTCGGCCATCGCCACCAAGCTGTCGAAGCGCATGTCGATTTCGCCCTGGCCGGCCGTGGCCACTTCATGGTGGCTCACCTCGACTTCGATCCCCACGCGCTGCATCTCGAGGCAGATCTCGGTGCGGAGATCCATCTGCGTGTCTTGCGGCTGGACGGGGAAGTAGCCTTCCTTGTGGCGGATCTTGTGCGCGAGGTTCGGCCCCTCGTCGCGGCCCGTGTTCCACACCGCTTCGTTCGAGTCGATCGAGTAGAACGCCTCGTTCGAGCCGGCCGCGTAACGCACGTCGTCGAAGATGAAAAACTCGGCTTCGGGTCCGAAGTACGCCGTGTCGGCGAGGCCGGTCGAGCGCAGATACGCTTCGGCTTTCTGCGCGACGTAGCGCGGGTCACGCGTGTAGCGCTGGCGCGTGATCGTGTCCTGAATCGTGCAGACGAGCGACAGCGTCGGGTGCTTCGTGAACGGATCCATGACCGCCGTCGCGGGGTCCGGCATGAGCAGCATGTCGCTCTGGTTGATCGGCTGGAACCCTCGGATCGAGGAGCCGTCGAAGCCGAAGCCTTCCTCGAACGCCTCGGGCACGAGGCGGTGGAAGGGGACCGAGGTATGCTGCCACTTGCCGACCAGGTCGATGAACTTGAGATCGACCATCACGGCGCCGCTCTGCTTACCGAGCTCGATTGCGCGATTCGCGTCCATGTCCGACTCTCCCGAGCGAAGGGCCACGACCCCGCCACCCACGGCGGCGGGTCAACCCTCCACGCACACTAGTCTCAAGTGGCGTGGTCTTGGAACTAGATCGCTTCTTCGGCGCGTTCGCCCGTGCGGATGCGCACGGCTTCGTCGACGGGGGACACGAAAATTTTGCCGTCGCCGATACGCCCGGTCTTTGCGCTCTTCTCGATCGCGTCGATGACCTGATGGACCATCTGATCGGGGACGACGATCTCGAGCTTCACCTTGGGCACGAAATCGACGACGTAAGCCGAGCCGCGATACACTTCCTTCTTACCCCCAGTCCGCCCGAAGCCCTTGACTTCGGTCACGGTCATGCCCTGGATGCCCACCTCGGACAGGGCCTCTTTGACCTCGTCCAGCTTGAAGGGCTTGATGATCGCCTCGACTTTCTTCATGACGGTCTCCGTAAACTCCCTTCCGGACCTACCGGGGGCCATGTTTCCGAAGTGTTTCGCATAGAAGTCTCCGTGATTTGACTCTGAATCCTTCGATTTTTCGCGACGATCACTAGCCGGCCGGTGGGCCTGGGCCCCTCGTCGGGTATGTTAGGGGCGCGCGCCCGAACCGTCCCGGCTCGGCGCTCGGCGGCAGCGAGGATGGCCGTTCAGAACAAGTCCAACGTCCCCCTCGGCACCGTGCTCGAGGGCAAGTTCCGCATCACCCGCGAGATCGGGCGAGGCGGCATGGCGGCCGTGTACGAGGCCGAGAACATCGACATCGGCAAGCGCGTCGCCGTGAAGGTGCTCGCGGCCGAGCTCATCACCTCGCGCGTCGTGCGCGAGCGGTTCATTCGCGAGGCGCGCGCCGCCTCGGCCGTGCGGAGCCCGCACATCTGCGACGTGTACGACTCCGGCATGTACGAGGAGCGGCCGTTCCTCGTGATGGAGCTGCTCGAGGGCGAGAGCCTTTACGACATGCTCACGCGCATCCGGCGCCTCGACGTGCCGACGACGCTGAGCGTGATCTCACAGACGTCGCGCGGGCTCGGCAAGGCGCACGAAGCGAACATCGTGCACCGCGACCTGAAGCCCGAGAACATCTTCGTGAGTCGCGACGAGGACGGCGGGCTCATCGTCAAGCTTCTCGATTTCGGTCTCGCGAAGTTCTACGAGCCGACGAACGACGGCGACCCGAAGACGGTGCGCCTCACGCGCGAGGGCGCGCTTTTCGGCACGCCCGCGTACATGAGCCCGGAACAAGCCAAAGGCCAGGGCGAAGTCGATCATCGCTCGGACCTCTGGGCGCTCGGCTGCATCGTGTACGAGTGCCTCACCGGGCAAACCGTGTGGAGCGTCGAGCAAGGGGTCGCGATGATCCTCGCGCAGGTGGCGAGCGCGCCGGTGCCGCGGCCGTCGCGCCTGCGACCCGATCTGCCGCTCGTGTTCGACGCGTGGTTTCAGAAGGCGCTCGATCGCGACGTCGCTCGCCGCTTCCAGACCGCGCGCGAGTTTTCCGACACGCTGGCGGAAGCGCTCACGGGCGGGGAAGGCATGGCTTCCTCGACGTCGAACGTCCGACAGCAGAGCCTGCACAACGAGGCGGACGCCATCCAGGTGGACGAGCTCATGTCCGGCGAAGGGCTCGCGCCCGCTTTCCCCGAGCTCGCGCCGGAGCCGGATTCGGCGCGGGACGCGGTCACGCCCGAGCCCGTCGTCAAACGCGGCGCACCGCGCTCGAGCGGCGTCGGGGCGTTGCTCGCGGCGTCGGTCGTGGTGCTCGGCGGTTACGGCGCGTGGCTCCACTGGCTCCACCCGGCCGGCGAACGCGCCGCAGCGACGCCGAGCACGCCGCGCTCCTCGGTCACGGCCTCGGCCCGGCCGAAGCCGGCGCCGAAAGTCGCGGTCGATCCCGATACGGAGCCGTTTGCGGCGCTCGTGCGCGACGCGCAAGGCTCGTTCGCGAAGGATCCGAAGGGCGCCATCGAGCAGCTGAAGGCGGCCTACGCGCAGGGGTCGCCGGCGCCCGTGCGCTCGCTCCTGTCGCACGCGACCGTCGCGGTCGACGACGCCACGCCGCGCGGCTGCCGCGTGACGGCCATCGGGCGGCCGCGGCCGTACCAGATCGACCAAGCGGCTTCGTCGCCGGCGCTCGCGCGCACGAGCGAGGGCACGCTGCTCGGCTGGGTCGACAACCACGCCGACGCGCGCCGGCGCCAGGGTCACGTCGTGCTCCTCGACGACGCGCTCCGGCGCAAAGGCGACGCGCTCGCCGTCACGCCCGAGGCGAGCGCCGTGCAGGATCTCGGCATGCTCGTCGCGGGCGACAAGGTGCTCGTGTCGTTCCACGACGACGGCGGCAAGCAGCCCGGCGTGTACGTGCGGCAACTCGGCTCCGACGGTCGCATCGCGACGCCCGTGCATCGCATCGCGCGCAATCGCCCCGCGGACGGCTCGCTGTCGCTCGTTCCGAGCGGCGACGGCGGCTACATCGCGGTGTGGGCGGAAGAGGTCGCGGCCGGGACGAGCGATCTCGTGGCCCAGCGCGTGAAGGCGTCGCTCGAGCCCGCGGGCGATCCGCAGCGCTTGACCGCGTTTCCCGCCATCAAGGGCGTGCCGGAGCGCGTGTCGTTGCCCGACGCGGCCGTCGCGCACGGGGAGCTCGAGATCGCGTTCACGCTCGGATTTCCCGCGCAACACGCGGCGGTGAGCGTGCTCGGCGTTCCGCTCGCCGAGCTCGAGCACGGCAAGAGCGTCGAGACGCGCAGCGGAAAGCGCGGCGCGGGCTCCGACCCCGTGCTCGGCACGCTCCGCGTCGTCGCGAAGACGGTCGGGCGCGCGCCGCAGCCGCGCCTCGCGTGCGAAAAAGACGGCTGCCTCGTCGGCTGGGACGAGGAGAAGGGCGGCGCGAACGTCGCGTTTCTCGAGAACGGCAAGCCGCAGCCGCTCTGGCACCGCACGTTCGCCGAGAAAGGCGCGCACCCGGCCATCGTCGGCGACGACGGCGGACTCGCCGCGGCGTGGTACGAAGAGGCACGACTTCGGCTCGCGCCGCTCGGTCGCGACGGCGTCGGACTGCCGAGCGTGGTCAATCGCGTGAGCGGCCTGCAACCGCACCCGGCACTCAGCCGGGGCGGCAAGGCCGGTGAATGGATCGTCGCGTGGCGCGATTACGAAGCCGCGCACCTCGAGCTCTTCGCGCTCAAGGCGGAATGCCCATGAAACAACCGAAAGCGGAGCGTCCGTCGCTCGGCCTCGAGAAACCGCCCCAAGGTCTCGCGTTCCCCGCGCGCAACCAACTCCGCCGCTCACCGCCGGCGAGCGGCCGCACCCTGCTCGTCCCCATCGACGCGAGCGACGGCCCCGAGCTCTGGGAAGCGGTCGAGGGCTCGCGCTGGCACCTCGAGCGCTGGTTGCCCTGGGTGCCGTTCAACTCGTCGCCCGAAGCGAGCATGCGCTACGCGGAAGCGTGCGCGCTCGACTGGGACGCGGGGCGAGCGGCCCGCTTCGCCGTGCGCGATCGCGTCACGAACGAGCTGCTCGGCGTGGTCGGGCTCGACTCCTGCGTGCACCTGCACCGGGCCTGCGAGCTCGGCTATTGGTTGCGGCGCGAGTGCACCGGCCGCGGCCTCATGACGGAGGCGGCGCAGGCGTGCCTCGACTTCGCGTTCTTGCGCATGGGCGTGCACCGCGTGCGCTGCGCCGCGGCGACCGACAACGCTCCGAGCCTGCGCGTGATCGCGCGCCTGAACTTCCACTTCGAGGGCATCGCGCGGCAGGCCGAGTGGGTCGGATCGCGCTGGCTCGATCACGCGCTCTTCGCGCGGCTCGCGACCGACGAGTAAGGTTTCGCCGCGAGTTGAGGACGATGCGCTCCCGCCGACGCTGGCCGTCGTTTCTCGTGCTGGCGCCCGCGCTCGTCGTCGTCGTGGGTCTGCTCGCGGCGGCCGCCATCGGCGAGACCGGCTTGCGGCAGCTCCGGCGGCAGGGCGAGTCGGCGGCGGCGCGCGACAGCGAGCTCTTCGCGAAGACGCTCGCCGCGCGGCTCGGCTCCGTCGCGCCGGAGGATCGCTTCGCCGTCCTCGAGCGCGCGGCGTTGCGCTCGGGCGACGAATTTTTGCTCGCCGACGAGGACGGGACGAGCCTCATCGATCTCACGCGCGGGGTCGGCGGTTCGGGCAACGTCACGAGTTTTCTCGAGCACGGCTCGGGCGAAACGGCGACCGGCCTCGGCCGGGTGCGCTTCAGCGCCGCGCGCTTGCCGCGGCCGTTTCAGCGGCTCTGGCTGGTCGCCTTCGTGGCGCCCCCGGAGGCGCCGTTCGCGACGAGCTCGCTCATCCGCTCGGTCATCGCGCTCACGGCGCTGCTCGTGGGCGCGGCGGCGCTCGTCGCCTTCGCGCTCACGCGCGACGTGCACGGCGACGTGCGCTTCGTGCGCGGGCGCATCGTCGCGATGGCGCGCGCCAAGCACCAGCCCGCGGGCAAGCCGATCCCGGTCGGCTCGGTCGACCAGGTCGGGCTCCTCACGAGCGCGTTCAACGTCTTGGTCGATCGCTTCACCGCGGCCGAGCTCGCGTACCGGCAGGATTTGTCGGGCGCGCTCGCCTACGATCGCGACCGCAGCGCGTTCCTGGCGGCGCTCTCGCACGAGCTCCGGACGCCGCTCAACGCGATTCTCGGCTTCACCGACGTGATTCTCTCGGAAGTGGACGGCCCGCTCGTGCCCGAGGCGCGCGAGGCGCTCAGCATCGTGCGCACGAGCGGCGGCCATCTGCGCGCCCTGATCGACGACGTGCTCGACCTCTCGGCGCTCGAATCCGGCGAGCTCCGCCTGAACGTCACTTACGTGGACGTGTTCGCGATCGTCACCGAGATCGTGCGCGAGCTCGGCGTCACCGCGGAGGCGAAGGGCCTCGCGCTCATGCTCGCCGGCGAATCTGCGCACGCCTTCGCCGACGAGCACCGGGTGCGTCAAATCGTCGGCAACGTGATCGGCAACGCGGTCAAATACACCGAGTCGGGTCACGTCGACGTGCGGGTCGACGCCCTGCCCGACGAGGTGTGCGTGCGCGTCGCGGACACGGGGCCCGGCATCGCCGAGGCGGACCACGAGGCGATTTTCCAGGAATATTGGCAGACGAGCGAGGCGCGCACGCGGCGCGCCGGCACCGGACTCGGCCTCGCGATCACGCGCCGGCTCGTCGAGATGCACGGCGGTCGCGTCGAGCTCGAGAGCGAGCTCGGACGCGGCTCGACGTTCCGCATCGTGCTGCCCATCGAACGGCCCGCCGAGTCGCGGCGCGACCGTTCGCGGCCGCGCGCGTCGCGCCCGCCGCCGCCCGCGGAGCGCGCGCCGTGAACCCCGCGGCCTCCCACCTCGTCCGCCGCGTGCTCGGCTGGTTCGCGACGTTCACGTTGCTGGTCGCGCTCGTGGTCGCGCTGCTCGCCCCGCGCCTCTTGCTCCTGAGCGGCGAGACCGCGATCGAAGGCGCCGCGGCGCTCGGCTCCGGCATGCTCGCGGGCGGCGCCGTGGCGGCGCTCGTGCGCGGGATCCGGCTGTTTCGCTACCGATTTCTGCTGCGAGCGCTGGCCGTCGGCTCGCGCGCCGTCGAGGCCCACCAGCTCTACGAGCTCGGCTCCGAGCCGCGCCGCTCGATCGTGGGCTGGCTCGTGCCGTCCGGCCTCGGCGCGGCGATCGCGACGATTCCGTTCGCGCCGAGCACCCTCGACTCGAACACCTCCGTCACCTTGTGTTTGCTCGGACTCGCGATCCTGACCGCGGCGTCGCTCCCGCTGTTCGTCGTGCTGAGGACGACGTTCGCGCGTGCCCTCATGCTCGCGCCGCCCGAAGTGATGCGCGAGGTCGTCGAAGACGCCGAGCGGCTCGGTCACATCCGGGGCCGAGTCGCGCGCCGCATGGTGCTCGCGGTCACGTTGCCGGTGCTGTGTCTCGCGGTCGGGGCGTCGCTCATCGTGGTCGGCCACCTGCGGCGCGCCGACGAGCGGAGCCGCGAGGAAGCGGCGCGCACGCTCGCCCGGGCGGCGCTCGAGCCCGGACCGGGCCCTTTGCCCTGGGCCGGCATTCCGGACGCGCTGCTGCAGGCGCGGGCACTCGGGTTTTACGCGTATTCGCAGCAGGACAGCGAGGACTACCGCGTCGAGCGCGGCCGTGCCGGGCGCTTGATCGTCACCATGCCGCTCGATCGCGGGAGCGCCAGCGTCGAGTTCGCCTCGTCGACCGCGAACGTGGTGAGCCCGCTGGTGCTCCTGATTGCGCTCGTCGCCACGGCCGTCGCCGCGTTGCTCGGCATGCTGATCGGCCGCGCGCTCAGCCAGGATCTATGGAGCGCGACGCGCGACGTGCGCGAGCTCGGCACCGAAGCGGTGATCGAGGGCGGCCGCCGCGTCGTGCGCTCCGCGCGCTTCCACGTCGTGGCCCAGCTCGGTTCCGCCATCGCGCGCCTCGCGGGGCGGTTTCGCGTGTTCGCGCGCGCCCAGGAGCGCAGCATCGACGCTCGGAACGCCGCGGCCCGCACGCGCGGCCTCTTTTTCGCGAGCGTGAGCCACGATTTGAAGAGTCCGCTCAACGCGATTTTGGGCTTCACCGAGCTCGTGCGCCGCGCTCAGTTCATCACGCTCGGCCAAGCCGAGAGTCTTTCCGTCATCGAGCGGCGCGGCCGCGAGCTCCTCGCGCTGATCGAGACGATTCTCGACGCCGCGCGCGTGGAGGCCGGCCAGCTCACGCTCGTGCTCGACTCGGTGGACGCGGCTTCCGTGATCGAGCAGGCCGTGCAAAAGGGGCGGGATTTGACCGACGGTCGCGACGTGCAGGCGGTGCTCGAGATAGCGCCGGACTTGCCCAAGTTCCGCGCCGATCGCGTGCGGCTCTCGCGCGCCCTCGCGACGTTCATCGCGTACGCGATGCGAGAAGCGACGACGCCGTCGCTACGCATCGCCGCCGGTCTCGAATCGGCGACGAAGATCCGCATCGAGATCGAGGTTCCGAGCGAGCGTTTCCGCGAGAGCGACCTTTCGGGGCTCTTGAAGCCGCCCGACGCGCCCGGCGCGGCCGAGCACCGCGGTCTGGCGCTCGCCCTGCGCCTCGGGCGTTCGATCGTCGAGCTCCACGGGGGCACGGTGGCGCCCGTTCGCCGCGCCGGCGTGGGGGCGTTCGCGCTCGTGCTGCCATCCTCCGGATGACGTGTTAAAGGACGAGACCCTGGATGGCGAAGCGTAAGGCCGCCCCCGCCGAGAGCGAGCGCTCCCCCGAGCGCGAGACCGTGCTGCTCGACGCCGGCGCGAAGAGCGACGACGAGCGCTTCGACCGCGTTTTTCGCCCTGGGACGCTCGACGAGTTCGTGGGCCAGGAGCAGCACAAGCAGAACCTGCGCGTGTTCGTGGAGGCGGCGCGCCGGCGCGGCGAGCCGCTCGATCACGTCTTGCTCTGCGGCCCGCCCGGGCTCGGCAAGACCACGCTCGCCCACATCCTCGCGAAGGAGATGGGGACGCACATCAGCATCACGAGCGGTCCCGCGGTGGAGCACAAGGGCGTGCTCACCGGCATGCTCACGCGGCTCGAGCGCGCCGACGTGCTCTTCATCGACGAGATCCACCGCCTGTCGGCGCCGGTGGAAGAAGCGCTCTACCCCGCCGTCGAGGACTTCCGCATCGACGTGATGATGGGGGAGGGCGCCTACGCCGAGAGCCTCACGCTCGACGTGAAGCCGTTCACGCTCGTCGGCGCGACCACGCGCACGGGCCTCCTCACGAAACCCCTGCAGGAGCGCTTCGGCGTGACCTTGCGGCTCGATTTCTACCCGCCGTCGGATCTCGAGCGCATCATCCTCCGGAGCGCGAAGCTCCTCGGCGTGCCCTGCGAGGTCGACGGCGCGCGCGCGCTCGCCGCTCGTTCGCGTGGCACGCCGCGCGTCGCCAATCGGCTCCTGCGCCGGACGCGCGACTTCGCCGAGGTCGAGGGAGACGGGCGCATCACGCGCGCCATCGTCGAGCTTTGCTGCGATCGCGTCGGGGTGGACGTGGCCGGTCTCGACGAGATGGATCGGCGGCTGCTCGGCGTCGTGATCGACCACTACGACGGAGGTCCCGTCGGCGTCGAGACGATCGCCGCGGCCCTCGCCGAACCGCGCGACACCGTCGAAGACGTGTACGAGCCGTACCTCCTGCAGCAAGGATTTCTCGGTCGCACGCCGCGCGGTCGTGTCGCCACGCGCAAGGCCTTCGAGCACCTCGGGAAAGAGATGCGCTCCCAAACGCAGCAAGGTAAGCTCTTTTAGCGGTTTTCTCCCGCAAAACGCCGCTTCCGCCCATGACGACCTCCGCCGAAATCCCCGCGCGCTCCGCCAAGCCCGGGAGTGAAGAGTGGTCGGCGCCCGGCTCCGGCGAGCGCGCTCGCACGGGCATTCTGCTGGTCCACGGTTTCACGGGCAGCCCCGTTTCGCTCCGGCCGCTCGCGGAGCTGCTCTCGGCGCGTGGCTTCGCGATCGAGGTGCTGCGCCTGCCCGGTCACGGCACGACCTGGCGCGACCTCTTGCCGACCCGCTACGACGACTGGCGGGCGCACGTCGAAGCGCGCGCGCGCGAGTTCGCGCAGCGCGTGACGCGCGTCGTCGTGGTCGGCCTCTCGATGGGCGGCACGCTCGCGCTCGACGTGGCGAGCGGTTCCGGAGCGAGCATCGCCGGAGTCGTCACCATCAACGCGCAGATCCTCGACCGCACCGGCATCGTCGTGAAGCTCGCGCCTTACCTCGAGAAAATCCTGCCCGTCGTGCCCGCGGCCATGGCCGGGCTCACCGCGAACGACATCGCCAAGCCGGACGTGGGCGAGCACGCCTACGGCTGGGTGCCGTCCGCGGCCGGCAATTCGCTTTTGCGGGCCTTGCCGCGGGTGCGCGCCCAGCTCGCCCGCATGCCGTGCCCGGTGGTCGTCATCTACTCGCGGAGCGATCACAGCGTCTCGCCCGCGAACTCGAAGGCGCTCTTGCACCTGATCCAAGGCGCGGAGCTCTCCGAGCTCGTGCTCGAGCGCTCGTACCACGTCGCGACCCTCGACTACGATTTGCCGCTCATCGAAGAACGCGTCGCGGCGTTCGCGGACTCGTTCTCCCGACGGCCCTCGTAGGCCCTTCATGAAGGTTCGAGCCGTCGCCGTCGCCTCCGAGCGCAGCAATGCCATCGGCACGGTCGAGCTCGAGTGCACCCCGCACGGCTTGATGCTCGTGCACCTCGGCGTCGGCTCCTTCAGCGAAGACTACGCGCCCGGCGCGCTCACGACCGGAACGCGAGTGCTCGTGCCGTGGGCCGCCATCGAGCGCGCCGAAATCGAGGCTGATCGGCTGTTTTTGGCGTTCGAGCCGGCGCTGAGCCCGCACCACCGCCTCCTGCTCGCGAACTTTTCGACGGGCACGAGCGTCGACCCGCGCACCCTGCGCCGCAAGCGTCTCATCGCGCGCATCGCGGCGGGCTCCGCCGCCCTCGTCGTCGGTCTGGCCGGCGCGGAAGCGGCCGCGCGGTTGCTCGGCACCGGTCCCGCCATCGCGACCGGGCTCGCGCTCGGCGGCGCGCTCGCCGTGCTGCTCGTCGGGCTCTTCGCGGATCGCTTGCTCGCGCAGGGCGGGCTGCCGCAAGTGGGCGTGCGCGAAGCGTTCGAGCGTGAAATGGACGTCTACCTGCCGGCGCTCGAGCGTTCGGAGACGCCCGCCGCTCCGAAGAAGCTCCGCGCGTTGACGCTCGCGGAGCTCCAAGGGCTCTTGCCGCGCACGACGTTCGCCATCGTGGTCACGCTGACGGCGAGCGGGCTCGCCTTCGTGCTCGTCGCGCATTGGGCGCTCAGCGGACAGCCGGAGCGGCGCTCGTTCTCGTCCCCGCCCGAGGAAGTGCGCGAAAAGCCCGTGCTCATCGACCAAGATCCGACCCCGGCGCCGCCGCCGAAGCCCGCCGCTCGCGCGCCGGCGCCGCCGCCGAAGCCTCCGAGCTCGGCGCCCGCGGCCGCGACGGGCGCGCTCGCGCTCGGCGATCCGTGCCGCTGCGATCGCTCGGAT
>DATJXW010000194.1:0-19908 GCA_035499895.1 Polyangiaceae bacterium
ACGACGAGGGTCGGGAGCTCATCACGAGCCTGCTCGCGAGCATCGAGCGACCCTCGAAGGAGCTCGTTGCTCAGTACCGTGGTTGAGCCAGTTCAGGACTTGGTTGAACCACTTTTCCCAATGCGCGTAAGGACTTGCACGACAAACACGCCGTTCGCGGCAGACCGCGAATCGCTTTTCGCGGCCAAAAATCCAAACTTGTCTCATTTCCAGTAGTTGGACGCGCTCAGGGGTTCGGCATTGTTCTTGGATAACGGCGACGCGGAAACCCATGGCACAAGCAGTCGAAGCGGGCCGGCCCCCGAGCGATCCGAAGGCGGTCGCGATCCTGGCAAAGAACATTTACCGGGAGTTTCGGGCAGGCGGGTTCAACGAACGCGACGTGATGGCCCTCGCCGGGGAGCTCCTCGAGCTCGTGGCGAGCGACGTGCGGAACGAGCGCGCGGTTCGCGAAGGCTGAACCGCAACCGGCTCGTCCTTCGGGGGGCGGCGGGCGACGGGGGTGGTCCGGCCCGCGCAGGGGCGCGGGGCGGGGTGACACGGAGCGCCGATTGACAGCAGGGGCTCCTATTCGACAAGGTTAACGTGTCGTGATTTCGCCTGCTTCCGGCGCAAAAGCGCCCGCCTTCTCGATCGTGATCCACGAGAAGGGCGGAGCTGAGCGTCGTGAGGTGTTCGACAGCACCGAGGTGAGCGTCGGCCGCGTGCAAGGCAACCACATCGTGTTGCCGAAAGGCAACGTGTCGAAGCGACACGCGCGCCTGCTCTACCGTGACGGTCGGTTCATCGTCACCGACCTCAACAGCACGAACGGCACGTACGTGAACCGCCGGCGCATCGCGCAGGCGACGATCGTGCGCGAGGGCGATCGCATCTACGTCGGCGACTTCGTGCTGCGCATCGAGCCCGCGGCCGAGTCGGCGGACGTGCCCGCCGGCGCGGACGAGTCCGCGCGGAGTACGTCGCGGACCGACTCCTCGCCGCCTTCGGCCCCGAGCCAAGGCGCGCCGCCACCGCAGTCGTCGCACGGCAGCTTTCCGGACGACGCGCCCGGCCGCCCGACGGCGCTCTCCTTCGACCCCGGAACGCCGCGCACCTCGCCGCGCAGCGTGCCCGATTCGGGTGAGCTCGGCGCCGACACGACGGACCTGAGCGACAGCGTCGCGACGCTCGTCGCCCGCGTCGCCGAGCGGCTCGGCTCGCATGATTTCAGGCGTCCGGCCGATCCGACGCTGGAAGCGCGCGTGGAGCCGCTGCTGCGCGAGCTCTGGAAACTCCAAGAGCGCGAGCTCCACGGTGTCGAAGGCGAGCGCGTCATCGCCCGCGCCCGCGCCGAGCTCCTCGACCTCGGTCCGCTCGGCCCGCTCCTCGCCGACGCGAGCATCGCCGAGATCGGCGTGCCGCGCTTCGACCGGGTGGTGGTCGGTCGCGCGGGCCGCCCGTTCGCGTTCGAGCCGGGCTTCTCGTCCGAGCTCAGCATGGGGTGGGCCCTGCATCGGCTCTGCGAGCAGAGCGGCATTCCGCTCCGACCCGACGAAGTGTCCGTCGAGCGACGACTGCCGAGCGGCGCGACGCTCGAGTTTTCGCTCGGCACCGGCCTGCCGCACGGCTCGGTGCTCGTCTTGCGCCGGCCGCGCCGGAGCACGCTCACGCTCGACGAGCTCGTCCGGCGCGGCACCATCTCGCGCGCCATCGCGGTCTTTTTGCAGCACTGCGTCGCGGCGCGCTTGAACCTGCTCGTCGTCGGCGCTCGCGACGGCGGTCCCGAAACGCTGCTCGGCGCGCTTTCCATCGTGCAGGCCGAGGGCGCGAGCGTGTGGATCGTCGAGGCGGCGAGCCCGCCGTTTTCCGCGATGGCGCGCATCGACCCGGGTCTTCAGCCCGACCGACTCCATCGCGCCGTCCAGGTCGCGGCGCGCGTGCCCTCGTCGCGCCTCGTCGCCGACATCACCTCGCCCGGTCTCGCGTCGTCGATCGTCGATGCGATCGGTGAGGGTGCCGACGGCGTGATTGCGTCGCGCTTCGGTGTCGGGCTCGGGCGAGCGCTCTCTCGCCTGGTCGGCGACCTCTGTCGCAACGCGCCGTCGACGACGCCGGCCGCCGCACGCGAGCTCGTCGCGAGCTCGTTCGACGTCGCGCTCGAGGTCGCCCAACTGCGGGACGGCCGTTACCGTGTCGTCCGGGTTGCCGAGATCCTCGGCGCGAGCCCGCAGGGTCTCGAGCTTTCCGATATCTTTACTTTCGTTGCAGATCGCACTGCCGCGGGCGGCGCCATCGAGGGCACGTTCGTGCCGAGCGGCACCGTCGCTCACATCGCCGAGACGTTGCGGGCGCGCGGTATTCAGCTCGAAGCCGCGCTGTTCTCGCGGCCGCTTTCGCGCTGAGCCCGCGGTCGTCGTTCTCCGCGCGAGGCTTCGTCCTTCACCGCGCGAGTCGCTCGCGACCGCCAACTCCGGTTGCGACGAGCAACGGAGTTGCTGCGGCTTCGCGCTTCACGTCGTCTCGTAACGCAAAGTGAGACGTCGAAGTCGTCACTAGGCTCGAACGAGAAATTTGTCGTTCCGATGGAAGGTGTGGAGCGCACGATTTCACGGCTTGGTTGCTGGACGCATCGCCGTCGCGGAGCGCATACTTCGCGGGTCATGAGTCGATTTGGGAGTCGTCGGCAACTCGGGGGTTTCGGCGTCGCACTCGTCGTGTCGGCCGCGTGCTCGAACACGGCGACCATGACCGATCAGCCCGGCGGGTTGGTCGGCGGCGCCACCTCGACCGCGGGTACCGGCGGCACCGGCGCGATGGGCGGTTCGGGCGCCGATGCGACCGGCGGCGACACGTCGTCGATGACGGGCGGGAGCAGCGGCAGCGGCGGGACCGGCGGCAGCAGCATGATCTCCGTCATCAACGGCATGACGGACCCGAAGGACGAATGCCAGCCGACGACGTGCGCGGCCCAGGGCGTCGGCTGCGGCAAGATCATCGACAAGTGCGGCAACATCACCGACTGCGCCGACGAAGGCCTGACGTGCGGTCCGCTCCAGGTCTGCACGGGCGCGGCGGACATGCCCGCACAATGCATGACCTCGGGTGACACGCCGTGCGACCTCTGCGGAGCGGTCAAGGACTGCAGCAACGCGTCGCAGAACACGATGCTCGTCGGTCGCGTGATCACGCCCGGTCGTGACGACTCGAACACGAAGAATCAAGTCGGCGTGCCGAACGCGTTCGTCTACATCCTGCGGAACGACAGCACGGACGACTTGCCCGCCATCACCTCGGGCATTCCCGACGGCGGCACGAGCTGCGATCGTTGTCAGGATCAGGATCTCGGCCCGGTGCTCGTCAGCACGTCGACGGACGCGAAGGGCGCGTTCACGCTCGAGGGCAACATCCCCGTCGGTCAAGAGTTCGTGCTCGTGGTGAAGGCCGGGCGCTTCCGCCGCGCCGTCAAGTACACGATCCCGGACGGCTCCGAATGCACGACGACGACGCTGCCGACCGCGCTGCCCGACAATCCGACGCGCCTGCCGCGCGACATGATGGACGGCCTCGCGGTGAACATCCCGCGCATCGCCGTCACGACGGGCGGCATCGACGCGATGGAATGCGTGCTCGAGAAGATGGGCATCGCGCACTCCGAGTTCGGCGACCCCGGCTCCGACGGCAGCGCCGCGCCGCGCGTCCACCTCTACCGTGGCCGCACTCCGCAAGGCGGCGGTGACGGCGCAAGCATCGACGCGAACACGCCGACCGAGGACGTGATCTACGGCGACATGTCGCGCATCGACCAGTACGACATGTTGCTCGCCGACTGCGAAGGGCAAGACGCCGACACGCAGCTCACCGAGCGCAACATGTGGGGCGCGAACGTGATGGACTACGTGAACCGCGGCGGTCGCATGTTCGTGAGCCACCTCCGCTATTCGTGGCTCATCGGCAACGGCATGCAGGCCTACGATCCGGCGAACCCGAACACGACGGGCCTCGACGCCGCCGCGACGTGGGACACGACCCAGCACTCCGACTACGACACGGGCGCCGGCGTCATCGCCGTCGGCCGCCCGCAAGCGAGCCCGCGCATCCAGAACTTCGCCGACTGGATGGCGAACGAGGGTGTCGCGATGCCGCCGACGTACGGCTTTACGATCACCGATCCGCGGAGCCAGGAGCAGACGCTCGGGATGAGCTCGGAGGAGTTCGTGCTGACGACGGCCATCACCCGCACGAACGGGATGATGCTCACGGGCGATCAAACGCAGCAGTTCTCGTTCAACACGCCCTACGGCGCGCCGGACGACAGCGTGTGCGGGCGCGTCGCCTACAGCGGTTTCCACGTCGCCGCGGAGTCGAGCGGCACGGGCGGCGCGGGCGGCATGGGCGCGGGCGGTTCGAGCGGCATGGGCGCCGCGGGCCGGACCGGCGCCGCGGGCACGACCGGCGCTGCCGGCAGGGGCGGGTTCGGCGGCCCGGTGGGCGGCACCGCCGCGCAACCGTTCGAGAACGCGACGTTCCCGCAACACTGCACCGCCGCCGGGGACCTCACGTCGCAGGAGAAGGTCCTCCTCTACATGCTGTTCGACTTGAACGCGTGCGTCGGCATGACGCCGCCGCCCCCGGTGTGCACGCCCGCGACGTGCGATTCGCTGATGCTCACGTGCGGCTTCTCCGGCGACGGCTGCGGCGGCGTGCTCGACTGCGGACCCTGCCCGCTGCCGAAGGAGAAGTGACCGCGAGCGGGCGGCGTCGGCCGCCCCTCATGCGGGAGCGCTCGCCCACGCGGCGGAACCGCGCGTCAGCCGCTCATTCCGCCGGAGAATCGCCTTCGGCTTGCTTGCGGGCCTGAGCGAGCCGGCGACCCATCATGCGGCGCTTGAGCGCGTTCAGCTTGTCGACCATGAGCACGCCGTTCAGGTGATCGGTCTCGTGCTGGATCGCGACGGCGAGCAGGCCGTCCGCCTCGAGCTCGAAGGATTTCCCGCTGCGGTCGAGGGCGCGGACTTTCACGCGCTCGGCCCGCTTGATCTCCTCGCGCACGCCGGGGAAGGAGAGGCAGCCCTCGTTCCACACGACTTGCCCGTCCTTCTCGAGGATCTCGGGATTGATGAAGACGCGCAGGTCGCTCGGCTCGTCTTCCTCGGCGCAGTCCACCACGAAAATGCGATGCATTTCACCGATTTGCGTGGCTGCGAGGCCGCAACCGGGCGCTGCGTACATCGTCTCCGCCATGTCGTCCACGAGCGCTTGGATCTCGGGGGTGACGGCCGCCACGGGCTTGGCCACTTCGCGCAGGCGCGGGTCCGGGTACTCCAAAATCTCGCGGATCATCGGCCCGGAGAATCTAACACCGGCCCCTCGGTCCGGCAACGGACGCCCCGAAGGCCCGAGCTCTGCGGGCGAGGGCCGAGCGCTCTCACGTGCCGGGCTTTGTGGTGCCGGTCTTCTTCGGAAACACGATGGGCCCCCAGACGTACGCGTCGCTCCCGCAGAGCTCCCAACGCGGCGGGTTGATGCGCGGGGCATCCGACGGTGTCTCCGGGCCCGCCCAATCGACGGCGCCGGGGCGCCCGCGCGGGCCGAGCAGCACCGGGGCCACGAACACGTGGAGCTCGCTCGGCAGGCGCGCGGCGAGCAGCGAGCCCGCGAGCTCGGCGCCGCCCTCGCAGAGCACGTTGACGACCTCGCGCGCGGCGAGCTCCTGCAACACGGCGAGCGGATCGCAGCGGCCCTCGGCGGTCGCGGGCACCCGCACGATGCGCACGCCGAGCGCGCTGAGCTCGTGCTCGGCCGCGGCCGGCGCCGCATGCGTGGTCATGACGCACGTGGGCGTCTGCTGCGCGGTTTGCGCGAGGTGCGCCGACGGCGGAAGCCTCAAATGGCTGTCGATGACGACGCGGATCGGGCTCCTGCCCGGCACGTCGCGCACCGTGAGGCGCGGGTCGTCGGCGAGCACGGTGTTCACGCCGAGCATCACCGCGTCGTGCTGGCCGCGCAGCTGATGCACGCGGGTGCGCGACTCCTGACACGTGATCCATTTGGACGCGCCCGTGCGCGTCGCGATGCGTCCGTCGAGCGAAACGGCGAGCTTGAGCGAGAGGTAGCTCCGCCCGGTCGTGATGAAGTGCGCCCAGGGGCGGATGAGCTCCTTGCACTGCTGATCGAGCACGCCGAGCTTCACCTCCACGCCTTGCTGCTCGAGCCGCTCCATGCCGCCGCCGGTGACGCGCGGATTCGGATCGCGCCGCCCGATGACGACGCGCTTCACGCCCGCGGTGAGGATGGCGTCGACGCACGGCGGCGTCTTGCCGACGTGGTTGCACGGCTCGAGCGTCGCATAGAGCGTGGCGCCCTTGGCCTTCTTGCCGGCGGCCTTCAGCGCGACGACCTCGGCGTGCTCGGAGCCGGCCGTCGCGTGATACCCCTCGCCGACGACCGTTTCACCCTGAGCGATGACGCAACCGACGTGCGGGTTCGGCGAAGGATCGCCGCCACGCCCGAGCTCGAGCGCGCGTCCCATGTGGAGCGCGTCGAGGTCGACCTCGGTCATCCCGCGCTCCTTTCGCGCGAGCGCAAGAGCTCGTCCATCTCGGCCATGAACTCGTCGATGTCGCGGAAGGATTTGTAGACGCTCGCGAAGCGCACGTACGCGACGCCGTCGAGCTGTTTCAGGCGCGTCATCACGCGCTCGCCGATGACCACGGACGGGATTTCCTTCTCGCCCGCCTCGCCGATCTCGCGCTCGAGAGCCGCGGCGGTTTCCTCGAGGGCGTCGGTCGAGATGGGGCGCTTGTTGCAAGCGATGCGCAGGCTGCGCAGGAGCTTTTCACGATCGAAGGGTTCCCGTTGTCCGTCTTTCTTCACGACCATCGGGAGCGAGTGTTCGACGCGCTCGTACGTCGTGAAGCGTTTCTGGCAAGCGTCGCAGGCGCGACGGCGCCAGACGCTCGTCCCGCCCGCCGCAAGTCGCGAATCCACGACCCGGGTCTCCATGGCGCGGCAAAAGGGGCACTGCATCGAGCTACGAGCCTTTCAAGACGGCCTCGGCCGAGGCTAAGTCAGCCTTCGAAGGTCTTGAAAATGAGGCAAGCGTTGGTTCCGCCGAAGCCGAAACTGTTGGACATGGCGCGGCGGATGCGGCGTTCGCGCGCCTTCAGCGGCACGAAATCGAGCGGGCACTCCGGGTCCTGATCGACGAGGTTGATGGTGGGCGGCACCACCGAGGTTTCCATCGCCTTCAGACACACGCCCGACTCGACCGCGCCGGCCGCCCCGAGCAGGTGGCCCATCATGCTCTTGGTCGAGCTCACCCAGAGCTTCTTGTCGAGCGCGTGGGAGCCGAACACGTCGATCACGGCCTTGGCCTCTTCGGTGTCGCCCGCGGGCGTCGAGGTGCCGTGCGCGTTGATGTACTCGATGTCCTCGGGATTCATGCGTGCGTCCTTCAGGGCGAGACGCATCGCGCGCGCGCCGCCGGCGCCGTTCGGCGAGGGCTTCGTGATGTGGAAAGCGTCGCTCGTCGCGGCGTAGCCGGTGAGCTCGGCGAGAATGCGCGCGCCGCGCTTCTTCGCGCGCGTGAGCGTCTCGAGCACCAGCGTGCCCGCGCCCTCGCCGCACACGAAACCGTCGCGACCCTTGTCCCAGGGGCGGCTCGCCGCTTCGGGCTCGTCGTTGCGGCGGCTCAGCGCGAACATGGCGCTGAAGCCGGCGATGCCGATCGGGCTGATCGTCGCCTCGGCGCCGCCGGCGACCATCACGTCCGCGTCTCCGCGCTGCAGCCAGCGCAACGCCTCGCCGATGGCGTGCGCGCTCGAAGAGCAAGCGCTCGTGTGCGAGAGCGACGGTCCGCGCAGGCCGAACGCGATCGAAACCTGGCCGGCCGCCATGTTCGCGATGAGCGACGGGATGAAGTAGGGGCTCACCTTGCCGGGGCCCTTGTGCTCGAGCGTGAGCGTGCAGCGCTCGAGGTTTTCGAGGCCGCCGAGTCCGACGCCGATGAAGACGCCCGCGCGCTCGCGCTCTTCGTCCGAAAGGCGCAAATCGGCTTGTTCGAGCGCCATCTTGGTGGCCGCCATCGCGAACGGGATGAAGCGGGCGACCTCCTTGATCTTTTTCCTCTCCATGAATTCCGCGGCTTCGAAGCCACGGACTTCCGCCGCGATCCGCGTGGCGTAGCCGTTCGCGGTGTCGAACAGCGTGATGGGGCCCACCCCACTCTTGCCGTTGACGAGCGATTGCCAGCTCGCATCAACGCCAATCCCGTTGGGTGTAACGAGGCCGAGGCCTGTAACTACGACGCGCTCCATGCCGTTTCTTGGACGGGGCCGGCGCTCGGCCGGAGCGAGCCCGTCCCGAGCTCGCTCAGCCGAGCGAGCGGTTAGCTCGCGAGATGCTTCTCGATGTAGTCGACCGCGTCCTGAACGCTGCGGATCTTCTCCGTGTCCTCGTCAGGGATGTCGATCTCGAAGGCTTCTTCGAAGGCCAGCACCAGCTCGACCAAGCCGAGCGAGTCCGCACCGAGGTCGTCGATGAAGGTGGACTCGGGCTTGATATCCTTTTCGTCGACGTCGAGCTGCTCTTTGATGATCCGCTTCACTTCGGCCGTGATGTTGCGACCTTCAGCCATGATGCCTCTTTCGTTCTCGGGGGCGTCTACACCAGTGACTCGCCCGCTTGCATGCGTTTTTAGTGGTCGTTCAGAATCGGTAACAATTACATGTACATGCCGCCATTCACCCGCAGCGTCTGCCCGGTGATGTAGGCCGCCTCGTCCGAGGCCAAGTAGGCGATGGCGGTCGCGATTTCGCGCGCCGTGCCCGTTCGTCCGAGTGGAATGCCCGCGACGGTTTTCGCGCGCTGCTCGTCGGTCATCACGGCCGTCATGTCCGTGTCCACGTAGCCCGGCGTGATCGCGTTCACCGTGATGGCGCGCGACGCGTACTCTTTCGCGAGGCTCTTCGTCACGCCGAGGAGCGCGGCCTTGGATGCAGCGTAGGCCGTTTGGCCGGGATTGCCCATTTCGCCGACCACGCTCGAAACGAAAATGACGCGGCCCGTCTTGGCGCGCATCATCACCTTGATGGCGGCGCGCGCGCAGGCGACCGCGCCCTTCAAGTTGACGGTCAGGATCTTGTCGAAGTCTTCGTCTTTGATGCGAAGCAAGAGCCCGTCGATGGCGACGCCCGCGTTCGCGACGAGCACGTCGAGGCGGCCGAGCCGCTTGGCCGCGTCGGCGATCGCGAGCTCGGCCGCGGCGCCGTCCGCCACATCGACGCGAATCGCTTCGGCCTTGCGACCCGCCTTGACGATCGTGTCGACCGCCTCGCGCGCCTGCGTCTCGCCGCCGACGTAGGTGAGCACGACGTGCGCCCCCTGTTCCGCCAGGGCTTCGGCCGTGGCGCGACCGATGCCGCGGGAACCGCCGGTAACGAAAGCAACTTTGCCGCTCAGGTCGAACATGGTGTCGAGCGGCGGCCTCTTTAGCACGCTCTCCGTTGCTTGAAAGCGGATTGTGATGAACCGGTGTCCGAGCTTTTACGCGGCGCGCCAAAGCCGGCCGCTGCCGGACCCCGATTTCCGCGGGTTTTAGCTGGTTTGGGGCGCCGCGAACGAATCCGGCTCGAAACGGGACGCCACCGAAATCCGCTTATCGATGCGTTTGACGAGCCCGGCCAGCACCTTGCCGGGGCCGACCTCGAAGGCCGTCGTGACCCCGGCGCCGGCCATGAAGCTCACCGACTCCTGCCAGCGCACGGGGCCGTCGACCTGGCGGACGAGGAGCTCGGCGACGCGCGCCGGGTCGGCGTTCGGTTGCGCGTCGACGTTGGCGACGACCGGAAACGCGAGAGCGCTCAGCGTGACCTTGGCGAGCGCCGCCTCGACGGCGCGGGCGGCGGGCGCCATCAGCGGCGAATGGAACGGCGCGCTCACCTTGAGTGGGATCGCCTTGAGCTTCTTCGAAGGCGCGAGCTCGACGGCGCGGGCGACCGCGGGCGCGCTGCCCGAGATCACGATCTGTCCCGGCGAGTTGAAGTTCGCGGGGGCGAGCACGTCGCCGTCGGCCGCTTCGGCGCAGAGCGCGCTCACCTGCTCGGGTTCGCCGCCCATGATCGCCGCCATGGCGCCGCGCCCTTCGGGCACCGCGTCCTGCATCGCGCGACCCCGCAGGTGAACGATGCGCACCGCGTCCTCGAACGCGAGCGCACCCGCCGCGACGAGCGCGCTGTACTCGCCGAGCGAATGCCCGGCTGCAAAGCTCGGATTTTCGAGCGCCGGCACGGCCTCGCGCCACGCGGCGAGCGCCGCGATGCTCGCGGTGAGAATCGCCGGTTGCGCGTTTTTCGTGAGCGTGAGCTCTTCTTGCGGGCCCTCGAAGCAGAGCTTCGAGAGCGAGAAACCGAGCGCGCGATCAGCGGCCTCGAAGCACGCGCGCGCGGCGGGAGACGCCGCGGCGAGCGCCTTGCCCATGCCGACTTCTTGCGTGCCTTGTCCAGGAAATAGCCAAGCAGTACTCATCGTAGTTTTTCGGAAAGGTGAGCGACGGAGCTTGCGCGGCGAGGTGCCGTTCGGCTCCGTTAGATCCTCACGAGCGCGCTACCCCACGAGATACCGGCGCCGAGCGCGGACATGAGCACGGTGTCGCCTTTTTGGATGCGACCGTCGCGGATGCCTTCGTCGAGCGCGAGCGGGATCGACGCGCTCGACGTGTTGCCGTAGCGCTCGATGTTGAGCACGAAGCGCTCGAGCGGGATGTCGAGCCGCATCGCCACTTGCGCGATGATGCGCAGGTTCGCCTGGTGCGGCACGACCCACTTCACGTCGGACGCCGTGAGCCGACCGTCCTCGAGCGCGGCGCGCGAGGCCGAGGTCAGATTCTTCACCGCGATCTTGAAGACGTCGGAGCCGACCATGAACACCTTGTCGCGGTGCTTGGCGAGGCCTTCCGGCGTCAGCGGCTCACGGCTGCCGCCGGCCGGGATGCAGAGCGACTCGACGAGCGAAGAATCCGTGTAGAGGCGCGTCGAGAGCACGCCGCGGCCGTCGTCGCCCGCGGGGCCGATCACGGCGGCGCCCGCGCCGTCGCCGAAGAGCACGCACGTCACGCGATCTTGCCAATTCAAGACGCGGCTCAAGAGCTCCACGCCGACGATCAGGATGCGCTTGTGCGTGCCCGTGCGGATGAATTGGTCCGCGATCGAGAGGCCGTAGATGAAGCCGGCGCACGCCGCGGACAGATCGAACGCCGGAATGGTCGTGACGCCGAGCTTGTGCTGGAGAATCGCCGCGCACGCCGGCATCGGCAGATCACCCGTGACCGTGCCGACGATGATCATGTCGAGGTCGCGCGCCGTGATGCCCGCCGCTTCGAGCGCGCGCTTGGCCGCGGCGAGGGCCATGTCGCTCGCCGTCTCCCCGTCCGCGGCGATGCGCCGCTCACGGATGCCGGTGCGCTCGCGAATCCACTCGTCGGAGGTGTCGACCATCCGCGCGAGGTCGTGGTTCGTCAGCACCTTCTCCGGGGCGTAAGCGCCGGTTCCAAGGATTTGGCTGCCGGGCCGCTCGCTACCCATGGGGTCGTTCCTTACGATCGTCCTTCTGCCGGCGTCACCAAAAATGGTTCAACCAGCCAGACTCCGGTCCGTTCAGCCGGGGTTCAGGTCGACGACTTGGCTTTGAGGACGGCGCGGCCCTTGTAGTGGCCGCAGGAGGGGCAAACGCGGTGAGGGACCATCGGCGCCGAGCAATTCGGGCACGGGACGATGCTGGGGGCGGTCACCTTGTCGTGGTTGGCGCGGCGCATGTTGCGCTTGCTGCTGCTCAGGCGTCGCTTCGGTACGGCCACGGTCTACTCCTTGTTCACCGACCCCTTGAGCCGGTGCTTGAGTCCGAGAAGCGGAGCCAAGCGCGGATCGAGGGGTTTCGCCTCCACATCGGGGTCGGCGAGGGGGCGGGAGCTTATGCTTTCTTCGGGCGAAGGCAAGTCAGAACGGCGAGGGTAGGCGGGGATTTCGAGCAACAGGAATTCCCGGAAGAAGTCGTCGAGCGCGACCTCCTCGCCCCGAAAGGTGTCGTACGCGGCTTCCTCCGCGCTGAGCTCCGGATCCTCTTTGCCGCGCTTTTTCGGGCGTTCGTGGCTCGGTTTCGCGCCGGCTTTGCGTTTGGCCTGCGGATCCGCGGCCGATTTGCTCTTCTTTTGCCCCTGAGGCTCCGCTTCGCGCGCAAGCTGCAGGAAAATCTCGGGGTGGAGGTCGAGGGGGACCGGGTCGAGCGTCACCACGCACGGCACCGTGACCTTTGCCCGCGCCTTGCCGCGCACGATGACGAGCTCCTCGCTCTTCATGAGCTCGACCGTGGCCGAGCCGGGCTCGAGCGGGGTCGCCTCCGCGTCACTCAGGGCACGGCGCAGCCACTCTTCGCTTAGGGTGAAGGTGACCTTTTTGGCGCCTCGCTCGAGATCGGCGAGCCGCACGACGAAGCTCGGCTTGTCCACGGGCGGCCGACCCTAGCGCCGAGGGCGCGCGTTCGCCACTTCGCGCGGGGTCGGCTACCGTCGGCCGCCATGCCGAGGCTCCCGCCGGCCGAGGGTGCCCGCCGACGAGGCCTGTTCGCCGTCGCCATCTACCTCGCGACGACCGCGGTGTACTTCGCGTTCGCCGCGCCCGCGACGCTCCGCGAGCACACGCCGTGGAATCACTATGCCCTCCAAGCGTCGGCGTGGCTCCAAGGGCGTCTCGATCTCGGCGGACCGCCGCCCCCTTACGCGGGCAACAACGACTTCAGCGAGTTCGAGGGCAAGTGGTTCGTGCCGTTTCCGCCGCTCCCGGCGCTCCTGCTCGTGCCCGCGGTCGCGCTCGCCGGATCGCCCGAAGCCGTCGTGGACGGGCGCTTCTTCCTGTTTCTGGCCGGCGTCGCCCCGGCCGCGTTGTTCCTCGCGCTCGAGAAGCTCAGGGCCCGCGGCCGCGCGGAGCGGAGTGAGCGCGACAGCGTGCTGCTCGCGCTGCTCTTCGCGTTCGGCAGCGTGTACTTCTTCAGCGCCGAGCAGGGCACCGTGTGGTTCGCCGCGCACGTCGTCGGGACGGGGCTCGCCGCGCTCTACCTCTGGGTCGCGCTCGAAGCGGAGCGCCCCTTCACCGCCGGACTCTTGCTCGGGCTCGCGTTCGCCGCGAGGACGCCGCTCCTCTTCGCGGCGCCGCTCTTCGTGCTCGAGCTCGCGCGGCGCGCCCTCCCCGCGGACGACGCCGGCCCCTGGTCGTTCGAAACGCTCGCTGCGCTCGCCGCGCGCCTCGACCGCCGCCGTTTCGCGCGCGGGCTCGCGCGGTTTTCGTTGCCGGTCGCCGGCGTGCTCGCGTTGACGCTCTGGCACGACGCCGCGCGCTTCGGCGATCCGTTCGAGGTCGGCTACCGCTATCTCACCGTGGCGTGGCACGCGCGGATCGAGAAGTGGGGACTCTTCAGCTACCACTACCTCGCGCGGAACCTCGGCGTCGTGCTCACGAGCTTGCCGTGGCTCGGCGCGGGCGGCGACTACGGCCGCGCGTTTCGCATCGACGGTCACGGCCTCGCGCTCTGGGTCACGACGCCGATGTACCTCTGGGCGCTCTGGCCCAAATCCAAACGCGCCCCGCACCTCGCGCTCGCGCTCACGACGGGCGCCGTGGCGCTCCCGACCCTTTTTTACCAAAACACCGGCTGGCTTCAGTTCGGCTACCGCTTCTCGAACGACTACGCCGTGTTCCTGTTCGCGCTCCTTTACGTGGGCGGGCGCCGGTTCGGAGCGCTCTTCTGCGCCGTGGCGGCGTGGGCCGTCGCCATCAACGCATTCGGAGCGCTCACGTTCGGCAGGGACGCGGGCGCGAACGTCTACGTGATCGAAGGTTCGCAGCGGGTGCTCTACGAGCCCGACTGACCCGCGCCCACCATTTCACTGCCGCCTCGAGCGTGGTTTTCACCACGTCCGTTCACGCCTTGAGCGTGGCCTTGACGGTGATCTCGGCGCCGCCCTTCAGGAGCTTGCTGATGGGGCAGCCCGTCTTCGTCTCCTCGACGATCTTGTCGAACTTGACCTTGTCGATGCCGGCGACTTCGGCGTCGACGGTGAGCTCGATCTTCGAGATCTTGGCGCCGCCCGCCGGATCGGGACCGAGATGCACCTCGGCCTTGGTCTGCACGCGCTTCGGCGTCGCGCCTTCTTTCGCGAGACCGTTCGAGAGCGCCATCGAAAAGCAGCCCGCGTGAGCCGCGCCGATGAGCTCTTCCGGGTTCGTGCCCGGGCCCTCCTCGAAGCGTGACGCGAAGCTGAAGGGCCCCGTGTACGCGCCCTTGCCGACGGTCATCGTGCCTTTGCCGGCTTTGAGGTCGCCTTCCCACTGTGCGGTCGAGCTGCGGATCGTCATGGTGTTCTCCTCGTTTAGGCCTTTGCTTAGCGATCGACCGCGCGGGGAGCAAGAGGCATCGCGCCTCGCCCGCGCGCGCCGCGGCGCGTGGCCGCTCGCGCGGCTCTGCGCGTTACTTTTTGGCCTTGGACGCCACGCGCTTGATCGTGACTTTCTCGATCTTGGTCGGCGTCACCGAGCGATCTCCGCGCACTTCGACGCTCGCGAGCTTCTCGATCAAATCGTCCGGGCCGCACTGGCCGAAGATCGTGTAGCCGCCGTCGAGGTGCTTGGGCCCGCCGTCCGTGATGAAGAACTGCATGCCGTTCGTGTTCTTGCCGCGATTGGCCATGCAGAGCTCGCCGCGGTGGTCGTGGGTCGCGCCCGGCCAGATTTCGTCGGGGATCACGTAACCCGGCTCGCCGGCACCGGTGCCGAGCGGATCGCCGCCCTGAATCATGAAGCCCTTGATCACGCGGTGGAACGTGGTGCCGTCGTAGCCCGGCTTCTTCACCCACTCGCCGCTCGGATTTTTCCAGGGCCGGATGCCGCGCGCGAGCCCGACGAAGTTTGCCACCGTGATCGGCGCCTTGTCGTCGAAGAGCTCGCAGCTCAGCGTGCCCATGTCGGTCTTGAGCTCGGCGACGAGCGAGCCCTTGCCCGGCAGGCCCTTGGTCGCGTCGTCGAGCGTGAACACGCCCTTCAACGGATCGTCGGCGCTCGGCGCGACGGACGCGACCGGCTTCGGTGCGGCGGGCGGCGGCGTGGGCGTCGGCGTGGGAGCGGGCGTCGGCGTCGGGGTGGCCGCGGGCGTCGTCGACTTCGGCATCGCCGTCGTCGTGTCGATCGGGCCGGGCGGCGGCTCGGGCGGTGACGATTGGCACGCGAGCGGTGACACGACGGCGACGAACAGAGCGACGGAGGTGAAAGGCGAAGTCTTCAGCATGAGTGATCCTGCGAGCGCGGTCCTTACAGCTTGATGTCGAGTTTCATTCCCGGTTTCACGCCGTGACGGCGCGACCAGCCGGCGTTGACTTCCAGCACGTACGCCGCCGGACAGCGCACTTGCCGCGGCCGATCGTTCAGCGCCGGCACTTGTTCGAGCAGGCCGACGATGGTGCCGTCCTTCGCGACGAAGAGCATGTCGAGCGGCAGGCAGGTGTTGTGCATCCAGAACGTGCGCAGGCTCTCGTACGGCCACACGAAGATCATGCCCTGCTCGGCGCCGAGCTTCGTGCGGTACATGAGTCCGCGTTCCTCGGTCGCGGGCGTGTCGGCGATCTCGATGTCGAGCGACGGCGCGCCCTTCGCTTCCGGCACTCTGATCTTGCCGTGCTTGAGCGTCGGTACTTTGTCGTCCGGCTCGTGCGGGCAAATGCTCGCCGGCTCTTCCTGCGGCGGCGGCGGTTCGACGAGCGGCTGAATGCAGCGGCCCGCGTCGGGCAACGCGTCCGCGTCCGCGTGGCGTTCGTGCGCGCTGCTCGCGGCGCTCGCCGTGGACGGCGCGCTCGTCGCAATCGTGAGCGGAGCAGGCGGCGCTTCGAATGCCGTGCTGCTCGTTTTCTTCAACGCGGGTGCGCTCGGCGGCGACGGCGCGGGCGAAGGCTCGTCCACGCGCTGGCACGTGGCCGCGGAGAGTGAAAGAAGAAGCCAGAGTGCGCGCATCGCGGGAGCCCTTCTACCACTACTTTGCAGGACGTTGCCCGCTCGCGTGCACGCTGCGCTTCGCCGCGTTTGCGGGCGCGCGCGCGTCCGCTATACCTTTTTGGCCATGTGGTCGGGGAAACGTTCGTTTCTCTCGCGGCGTCGCACACCGGAGCTCGCGGTCGCGCTCCTGCTCGCGGCGTTCGTCGTGTCGTCGTGCGCGGGCCGCTCCACCGTGCTCACGGACGACGACGCGAGCGGCGGCACGCCGGCGGTCGCGGGTCGCGGCGGTAGCGCCGGTCACGTGACGGGGAGCGGCGGCACGAGCTCGCTCGTCGGCGCGGGCAAAGGTGGCTCCGCGGGGACGGGCGACACGGACGTGCCGTATACCGATCCCGGTTGTCCGGACGCGGCGGCGCCGCCCGCGACCGTCGAGTGCAGCGTTTTCGACGCGACGAGCAGCTGCCCTGCGGGCCTCGGTTGCAAGCCGGACGTCGAGCACCCTTACGGGACGGGCTGCGATCAAGAGGTGTTGAACCTGCGCTGCGTGATGTCCGGGCCGGGCCAGCAGGGCGATGCGTGCGACGGAGGCATGTCGGACTGCGCGGACGGCCTGATCTGCGTGGTCGGCGCTTCCCACGGCGCGCGCTGTTTGCGCATGTGCCCGCTCGACGGCTCGACGCGCTGTCCTTCGGGTTACGTGTGCGGACCGACCGACGCCGACGGCATCGGAGTTTGCGCATGAAGCTCGGCGGCGTGCTCGCCGTCGCGTGCTTCGCGCTCGGGACGGCGGGCTGCGCGCGGACCGGCTTGCTGCTCGCGGCGGCGGACGACGACGACGACGGCGCGCAGACGCCGGCGCCGCCGCCCGACGAATGCGCCGTCGACGCGGACTGCTCGCAAGGCGACCCGTGCGTCGTCGCAGCGTGCGTGCCCGATCCGACGGGCGTGCCGCACCTCGTGTGCCAGACGACGCCGGTCAACTGCGACGACGGCGACGTGTGCACGCTCGATCACTGCGATTCGACGGCGGGCGGCTGCCTGCACGATCGCCCCGCCGACAACGACCACGACGGGTACGTCGGCGTGGCGCCGCCCGGCGTGCCGGCTGCGTGCGGCGGTCAGGATTGCGACGACAACGATCCCACGGTGCACCCGGGCGCCGTCGAGCTCTGTGACGGTAAGGACAACGACTGCAACGGCGCCATCGACGACGGCTCCGTCTACACCCCCGCGAGCACGCCCGTCGTCATCGCGCCCACGATGAGCAACACCGAGATGGGCGGCCTCGTCTTCGACGGCAGCTCGTACGCGGTCGCCTACACCGCGTCGACCTCGGGGTTCGAGCACTCGCAGAGCTATTTCGAGCTCCTCGACCAAACGGGGCGGGGCATCGCGGGCCCGTCGCTCGTGAGCGCCATCAACGCCGACAGCTATTCCGGGTCCATCGCGTTCTCGGGCACGAGCTTCGTCTCGGCGTGGGCGGACGCGCGCCAGGCGGCAAACTACGAGATCTACGCCACGCGCTTCGACGAGAAAGCGCAGAAGCTCGAGGCCGACCAGCGCATCACGAACGCCGCCGGGTTCTCGCTCCGCCCCGAGGTGCGCTTCACCGGCAGCGAGTACGTCACGATTTGGGAAGATCACCGCTTCGAGCAGCGGGGCGGCCCCATCGCCATCTTCGGGCACCGCCTGAGCGAAGAGGGCCTAGCCGTCGGCGACGAGGTGCGCCTGACGGGCGCGGACGAGGACGCCGATTTCCCGTCGTTCGCGCTCGCGAACGGGCGCATCGGCGTCGCGTACGTCGTGCCCAATCCGTCGGTGTCGGACGGAACCGTCGTGCGCTTCCGCACCTTCGACCTCACGCTCGGCGCCGGCACGTCGCCGGTCGATGTCGGCGTGGACGCCCAGCAGCCCGTCGTGGAGAGCGTCGGCGACGATTTCATCGTGGCGTGGCACACCGGCAGCGAGTCGCGCGGCTGGGGCAACGCCGTTCAGGCCGCGACGCTCGACACGCAGGGGAGCATCGTCGCTTCGACCGCGGTGACGGGCGGGGACGCGTACGCGAAGACACGCGCGCTCGTCTCGCTCGGCGATCGCGCCGTGCTCGTGTGGTCGGCGGTCCCGACCGCGAACGCTCCGTTCTCGCTCTTTTACGAGACGATCGCCCCGAGGAACCTCGCCGTCCTCAGCGCGCGTCAGCCGCTCGTCCAGAGCACGAAGGGCTACGATCTGACGGATCCGGTCGTCACGCTCGGCCCCTCGGGGGACCTCGGCGTCGCGTACGACGAGGACGTCTCGTACACCTCGTACTTCCTGCGCCTCTCCTGCGCGCTGGTCCCGCCGAAGTAGCGGCTCAGCTCGCGCGCACGCGCATGGCGCCGCCCGCCTGGTGCACCTTGCCGGGCAGCGCGCGGCCGACCACGCGCTCGGCGACGCGCCCCGCCTCGACGAGGCGCTCGAGATCCACGCCCGTCGCGACGCCCATGCCCTCGAGCATGTAGACGAGATCCTCGGTCGCGAGGTTGCCGGCGGCGCCGGGCGCGTAGGGGCAGCCGCCGAGGCCGCCGACGGACGCGTCGAAATCACGAATGCCGAGCTCGAGACCCACGAGGCAATTGGCGAGCGCGGTGCCGCGCGTGTCGTGGCAGTGGAGCGCCAAGCGTTCGGGCGGGATCACGGCGAGGAACTTCTCGAGCAGGCGCCGCGTCTGGAGCGGAGTGCCGACGCCGATCGTGTCGCCGAGCGACACCTGGTAGCAGTCGAGGTCGAGGAGCTTCCGAGCGAGCTCGAGCGAGCGTTCGACCGGCACGTCGCCTTCGTACGGACAGCCCCACACGGTGGAGATGTAGGCGCGCACGCGCAGGCCCGCGTGGCGCGCGGGCGGCACGACCTCGGCGAACGTCTCGAGCGAGCGCTCCATGCTCTTGTTCGTGTTTTTCCGGTTGTGCGTCTCCGACGCGGAGAGAAACACGGCGATCTCGTGCAGGCCGGCGCGGAGCGCGCGTTCGAGGCCCGTCGCGTTCGGCACGAGCGCGCTGAAGGTCACGTCGCGCGCGTTCGGCACGAGCGTCCGCACGAGCTCTTCGGCGTCGGCGAGCTGCGGCACCCAGCGCGGCGACACGAAGCTCGTGAGCTCGATGCGCTTGAGCCCCGCCGCGACGAGCGCCTCGATCATCCGGATCTTGCCCGCGAGGGGCACCGGCGCCGCTTCGTTCTGGAGCCCGTCGCGCGGCGACACCTCGTAGATGGAAACCGCTGAGGGCAGCCGCTCGAACACACCACGAGTCTAGCGCAAGGGAGGCACACCGGCGATCACGGCCGCTCGCTCCTCCGCGCTCGCCCGCGAGGACTCAGTGCGTGCCGAACGCACCCTGGGTCAGGCTCGCGCACTCCGTTCGCGTCACCTCCCACGCGAGGCCGCGGCCGAGGGCAATCTTGCAACGGAGCTCGGAGACCTGAGCCACGTCGGGATACGCGTCGAAGAGCGGCTTGCCGACGCGAAGCGCGCCTTCGGGGTCGCCCGCGGCGAGGCGTCGCGACGCCTCCTCGAACGCCGATTGGTCCTCGGGTGCGAGCGCGGAGGGCGCCGGAGCGCGCGCGGCGGGCGCCGCTTCCGGCGTGTGCACGTCGAAGCGGGCGAGCTCCGACGCTCGTTCCTCGGGAACCCACGGGCTCGGCTCGCGGCGGAGGAGCCCGACGAGAGTGCGTTTGCCCGGCGCGTCGAGGTCGCCCGAGGCCGTGCGGTGGGCGAGCACGGCGCGCATCACGTCGAGCGCCTCGGGGCTGAAGCGCCGGACGCTCGTCGAGTAGCGCGGATTCATGATGTTCGTCCGGTCGCGCTCGTGCAGCGCTCCGAGCGTGTGTCCGAGCTCGTGAAGCAAGACGACCGCCGCCTTGT
>DATJXW010000195.1:0-3328 GCA_035499895.1 Polyangiaceae bacterium
CCATGAGACGTCCTCTTCTTCGTGATCCTCAGCGCCTCCGCGGCGCACCGAGATCGAGCTCCACTTGGGTGTCGAGGCGCACCGAGACGCGCGAGCCGGGCTCGATCGAGATCTCGCTGCCGCGCAGATCGCCGCGCACCATCGCGCCGGCGCGCACCGCGATCGGCCCGTGCGTGACGGCGTCGCCGAGGAGCGAGCCGGAGATCTCGAGGCTTTCGGCGTGTACGACGCCTTCGACGCTCGCCCCTTCGGCGATCTCGGCCGGGCCGCTCACGGTGATGTCGCCCTTCACGCCGCCCTCGACGCGCAACGCGCCTTCACCGCTGATTCTGCCGGTGATTCGGGTGCCCGGGCCGAGCACGCTGCCTTCGGAACTGTGCCTCATCATCGCGATTCGGCGGGCGAAGCTAGCACTAGCCGTCCAATTGCCCCAGCCAAAAAGACGGACGTGCGCCGCCCGGAAAATTCGCTCGATTTCGTCAGCAGGGCGCGAGCGCGCGGAGGATCTCGTCGGCGCGCGGCACGGAGCGGAAGAGTCCGACCGCGTAGAGCCGCCGTTCGTCGGTCGGACCGAGATCGCCCTTTCGTCCCGCGACCGCGGCGGCGAGCAGCACCGCGGCGGCGACGCTCAGGTTCAAGCTTTCGACGTAGCCGCGCATCGGGATGCGCACGCTGTCGTCGGCGGCGGCCGTCAACGCCTCGCTGATGCCGTCGTGTTCGTTACCGAGCACGAGGCACACCCGGTCGAGCGCGGCGAGGTCCGCCGGCACGAGCGCGCCTTTCGGATGCGTGGCGACGAGTCGAAACCCGCGCTCGCGGAGCGCACGCACGGCGTCGTCCGGCGCGCGATGGGGAATCACCTCGACCCAGCGCTCCGCTCCCTGCGCCACGCGATGTCCGACGACGAACGCTTCCTCACGCAGCACCGCGTGCACTTCGGGCACGCCGAACGCGTCCGCGGAACGCACCACCGCGGCGCCGTTGTGCGGATCGCGCGGCATGTCCATGAGCAGGGTGACGCTCCCGACACGTTGCCGCGTGACCTCGAGCATCCGCGCCCGGCGGCGCTCCTCCGCGAACGGCTCGAGCACCCGAATCACGCCTTCGGGTGTCCACTCAGGCGGTAAGGTCGGCCGTCCCGGAGTGAGGAGCGAGCCAGGGTCGTGGGGTAGCGCGGCGGGGCCGCGGGCCGGGGTTGCTTGGTGTGCGGGGGGCATTATGTTGTAGGGACTCTGGAGAGGCCCATGGCATCCGATAAGATCCACGTGTTCAACGATCTCAACTTCGACACCGAGGTGCTCGGCGCGGGCGTTCCCGTCCTCGTCGATTTTACCGCCACCTGGTGCGGCCCCTGCAAGGCACTCTCGCCCATCGTCGATCAAATCGCGAACGAGCTCGATGGGAAGGTCAAGGTCGGCAAGCTCGACGTGGACGATTCCCCGCTCACCGCGGGCAAGTACGGCGTCCGCGGCGTTCCGACCGTGATGGTCTTCAAGAACGGCCAACGCGCGGCTCAGCACGTTGGGCTCACGACGAAGCAGAAGCTCCTCGCGCTCGTCGAAGCGTGAGGGTCGGGCGCGGCCGGTGCGTTTTCGGCCGGCCGCGTCGCTTCCCGTAGCCCTCGGCCTGATGCTGTTCGCGTGCGCGGGCACGCGTCCCGCGCCGAGCGGGGTTCTGCCCGTTGCCCGTCCGCGGATCCCCGGACCCGCGGCGGCGAGCTGGCGCTTTCACCCGCACGAGGCGGCCGCGATGCTCGCGACCGCGGAAGTCGACGGCGGCGCCCTGCTCTGGGCGGGGCGCCGTGGCGAGCGCTGGCTCTTCGATCCCGCCGCCGAGCGCCTCTCGGCCGCGCTGCCCGCTCCCGAGGATCTCGTCGCGGTCACGCGCGATCCCGGCGGCGGGCATTGGTTCGTCGGGCGCTCCGGTGCGAGCTACCGCGCGCTCACGCCGCTCGGTCCGTTCGTCGACGTGACGGTCCCGCTCGCGCCGCTCGCGCACGTTTCGGCGAGCGGCAGCATTCTGCTCGGCGTCGGCCGGGACCGCAGGCTCACGCGGAGCACCGACGACGGACGGACCTGGCTTCCCGCCGGGCCGCCCGACACGGCGTTCGTCGACGTGGCGCTCGACGCGCGTGGCCACGCGCTCGCTCTCGCTTCGCCCGAAGCGATCTGGCAGAGCGACGACGCGGGCGCGAGCTTTCGCGCGAGCGACGTGCGGCCGAGCGGCGCTCTCGCGCTCGTTCCGGAGCCGAGCGGCGCCGGCATCCGCATCGTGAGCTTGCTCGGCACGAACCGTTTCGGCAGCGACGACGCGGCGCTGAAGGCGCTGCCCGACCTCGCCGACATCCTCAAAAAGGGCGTGCCGCTTCCGCTCGGTGAAGACGGAGGCGCGCTCGTCGACGACGAGGCCGCCGTCACGTCCGGGCGCTACCTCGAGCTTCGTCCCGTCGGCGAAGGCAAGCGGGAGTGGCAGGTCGTCGCGGGGCCGTTCGGAGGTCCGCTCGAGGCGTGGCCGCTCCCGGTCGCGAAGGGGTGCGCGTTCGTCAGGCTCGCAAGCTTCGAGCAGCACGCCTTCTTCGCGTGCTTTCGCGGGCAGCCCTCGTCCACGCAACGCGTCGAGCTCTACGAGAGCACGGACGCCGGGCGGTCGTTCGCGCGCGTCGCTCCCGATTTCTGGGGCCGGCTCGGGCGCTTTCGCATCGCCGTCGGGCGCGACGGCGCGCTCCTGCTTTCCGGAGCCTGTCCGCCGAACGTGGAAGGGCCGGGTTGCGGGCCGTCGGGCATCGTGTTCCGGCGTCCGGTTTCGCCCGAGCGCGATGCGGCCGCCACGGACGCGGCGAAGGACGCGGGCGTGGAGAGCGAGTCCGGCTTCGAGCTCGCCGTCGCGCGCGTCCCGTCGCTCGCCGACGCGGGCACGGTCGAGCTCGCGTTCGACGACGACGGGCGGACCGCGTTCGCGCTCGCCGAGAGCACCAAAGGCGCGACGCTCACGCTCTTCACCTCGCGCGATCGGGGCCAAAGCTTCGAAGCCCACGATCTCGGTGAAGCGACGCGCGACCAGGACATGGACAGCGGCGTGCCGCTCACCCCGGGACGCGACGGCACGGTGTCGCTCTTGCTCGGGGGGCGGCGCGGCGCGTCGGCGCTCGTCGTGGTCGACGCCGACGGCCGGGTGCTGCATGCCGGGGCGCCGCCGGAGCGCGCGCTCTTGGGCGCGGCCGGGCTCGCCGCGCTGGCGGTCGGGGCCGACACCGGCTCCGTGTTCGAGTCGCTCGACGGCGGCGTGAGCTGGCAGGCGCGGGGCAAACTCCCGGTTCCGCCCTGTCCCG
>DATJXW010000196.1:0-7815 GCA_035499895.1 Polyangiaceae bacterium
GTCAACGTTCGGTTCGGCGGCGTCGCGCCGGGAGCCAAACTCTCGCTCGTGCGCGCGCGCTGGGACCTCGATCCGTCGCTGCCCGCGCGCTGGCCGAGCGAGGCGCGCGCCCACATGAGCGGCGTCTTGCGCTCCGAGCGCCGCGCCCTCGGCTCCGCGCCGCTCGTCGACGAATCCCTCGGCGTGCAAGGCGACACCTTGTGGTCCGTCGAGGTCGAGCCGGGCGCCTGCTACTTCGCGCTCGCGGTGGGGTTGCACGGCGACGCGGCCGCGCTCTCGATCGCGGCGCAGACGGCGCGCAAGGTCTCGCAGAATCGGGTCGATCCGGACGTGCCGGGCGTGGGGGTGAGCTTCTGCGCCGGGGCCGAGCGCCGGGCGCTCCTCGAGGTCGACGCGCGCGGACTCGGGCTCACCTGGATGTCCGCGGTGTGGGAAGTCGGGCGCGGCCGCCTCGGCGAGGCCGCGCTTTGAAACGCGCGCTCGCGGTTCTTTGCGCTGCGGGGCTCGCGCTCGGTTGCGTCGCCAAACGACCGAGCGGCGCGTCCCCGCCGCCCGCGCGCTTCGGCCGCGTCGACGGACCGCCCGACACGCGCGGCTGGCTCAAGCCGACGCCCGGCGGTCAGGCCGAGGTCATCGCCGTGCAGGGCGGCGTCGTCGGTGACCGCGTGACGAGGTTGCTCGAAGTGCCCGAGGGCGACTGCGTGATCGCGATCGCGCGCGCCACGCAGACGGTCGACGACCTCGACCTCTTCGCGTACGGGGAAGACGGCGCCGTGCTCGGCTCGGACGAAGGCGCCGACAAGACCCCGGCCCTGCTCGTCTGTCCGCCGCACCCGCGGCGTATCCTCTTGATGGCGCGCATCGCGGCCGGCTACGGCTTCGTCGCGATCGGCGTCGAGCGCGTGAACGTGAGCGACGCGCCGCGCGCCGCGGCGACCTACGGCGTGCACTATTTGCCCGGCGAAATCGCCAAGCGCCTCACGGTCTGGCCCGGCCTCGACGAAACGGTCGAGGCCCACCGCCGTCGCATCGGAGGCCGCTGGATCGACGTGAGGCGGGTGCAAGTCCCGCTCGACGCGCGCACCCCGACGCGCATCTCGGCCTCCGTCGACGCCGACCGCTGCCTCGACGCGCTCGTCGTCCCTTCCGACGAGGTGAGCTCGCTCGAAGCGGTGCTCACGGGCGAAGACGGCACAATCCTCGGACGCGCGGAGAGCTGGGGGCGCGAGCGATCCCTCGTCGTCTGCTCGCCGCTGCCCGCGAGCGTCACGCTCGAGCTCCGTCCGCGCGCGGGCATCGGCGTCGCGGTCGCCGCCTTCTCGCGCTCGGTCGAGGGTTCGGAGCCGGACATCGACGCCGAAACGCTGCGGCTCGACGTGTTCGCGACCGGTTCCGTCGCCGACGAACGCAAGCGGCACGACGCGGCCGAAGCCGCGCTCGGCTACTCGGCGCCGCGCGTGGTCGCTTCCGGCACGCTGCCGCTCGGGCGCCGGCTGAGCTTCCCGCTCGAGCTCCCCGACGGCTGCGTCCGGCTCGACTGGGTGAGCGGCACCCCCCTTCGCGGCGTAGAAGGGTGGCTTTACGGCGGCGACGGCGCCTTGCTCGCGAGCGACGACGGCAAAGCGCCGCGCCTTTTTCGCTGCGGCCCCGCCGCGAGCGTCCGGCTCGACGCTTCGAGTCTCTCGCGTCCGGGTCCGTTCGCGGTCGAGCTCTACGCCGAGCCCGGCACGCCGAAGCTCCTCGACAAGCACCCGCTCGCCGCGAGCCGCTTGCTCGCGCGCATGGTCAGCTCGGGCCTCATCACGCAAGCAAAACAGGTCGGCGCCGTCTACGAGCTCGCCCTCACGCCGAACGCGCTCGCCAAGCAGGAGCTCACGTTGCCGTTCGGGCGCTGCCTCGACGCGACCGTCGCGATCGGCCCGGGCGGCTCGGGCGTCGAGCTTCGCCTCGTGCGTCCTGACGGCACCGAGCTCGGCTCCGGTCGCGGCGACACCGCGACGAGCGTGCACGCCTGCGCCGTCGACGCCACTGCCGGCAGCGCGCCGCCCGTCGTCGCGGAGCTCAGCCTCTCGGCAGGCAGCGCGCCGGCGCTCCTCACCGCGCGTCAGACCGACCCGCGTGCAGCAGCGCCGACAAATGCTCGTTGAAGACGGCAGGGGCGACCAGGTTCAAGACGTGCCCCGCGTTCGGCACGACCACGAAGGTTGCGCGCGGCAGCGCCGCCGCGAGCGCGCGTGACGGTTCGAGCGCGGGCGCGTCCTCGGCGCCGACGAGGATCGTCACCGGAAACGGCGCGTCGGCGAGCGGCGCCGCGAGCGCGGCGAGATTGGGCAACACCGCCAGCGTTTGCCGCAAAATGTGGGCGAGCGCGTGCGGCGGGTGCTCGAGCAACCCGAGTCGAATGAGCTTCGCTCCGGCCGGATCGAAACGCGAGCGTTCGCCCCAGACGAACGCGCTGCCCGCCGCGTCGAGCCCCTGTTGCTCGATCGCCGCCGCGAAGTCGAGCGCCCAACGCCGCCGCTTTTCGTCCGTTCCCGGCAACGAGGCGAGCAGGAGCCCGCGCACCCGCTCGGGCCGCCGCGCCGCGAACCCGAGCGCCGTGAGCGCGCCGAGGCTGATCCCGCCTGCGACGACCCACGCGCCGCCCTGGGCCGCCACGCGCTCGTAGTCGTCGATCAGGCGCTCGAGGCCGTACGCCTCGGCGCGATCGGGCGCCGCGCTCCGCGCGTGACCGCGCGCGTCGTACGTGAGCACGGTCGCTTCTCCCGCGAGCGCTTTCGCCTGCACCCTGAAGTTCCGCGCGCTGCCGCCGAAGCCGTGCGCGAGCACGACGGCGTCCCCCGTGCCTTGTCGCTCGACGTGAAGCTCTACGGTCTGCTCGCTCACGCGCGCGAAATTACACCCGCGGCCACCTCGCTCGATCGTGAATTGCTCCAATTCGGGAATTTTGATTTGGAGGCGACCGGCGTGGCGCGATTCTGCCGGCAGGGCGCGCCGCCGTTCCACTTCGCGCTTGGTCGCGTCTGGAACATGCACTACACCCGAGACGTCGCGTATCGATCGTGAATTTGGCCGTAGGTCTGATTTCGCCTCGCATGCAGTCCGGCTCTCCGCCCCTGAACCAAGCTCAGCGCGACGCGGTGAGCACGCTGAACGGCCCCGTGCTCGTCCTCGCGGGAGCCGGCACCGGCAAGACACGCGTCATCACCTACCGCATCGCCGCGCTCATCCGGAGCGGCATCGCCCCGCATCGCATCCTCGCCGTCACCTTCACGAACAAGGCCGCGCGCGAGATGCGCGAGCGTGCCATGGCGCTCATCGGCAAGCGCCCCAGAAACGTCAAACCGCCCGAAATTTCGACGTTTCACTCGCTGTGCGTGCGCATCCTGCGGCGGCACGCGCGCCTGCTCGGCTACCCCGAGGAGTTCGCCATCTACGATCGCGGCGATCAAGAAACGCTCGCGCGCGGAGCCTTGCGCGACGTGCGCGTCGGGCATGAAAAGCTTCGCCCCGGCGATCTCCTGCACCTGATCGGCGGCTGGAAGAACAAGGGCATTCGCCCCGAAGAAGCCGAGAACTCCGACAAGGACAAGGAGCAGCTCGCCGCCCTCGCGTACGCCCGCTACCAGCAGAGCCTCAAAGCGAGCGGCGCGATGGATTTCGACGACCTCTTGCTCAAGGCCGAAGAGCTCTTCGCGAAATACCCCGAGGCGCGTTTCGCCGAGGCCTCGCGCTTCGATCACGTCCTGGTCGACGAGTACCAGGACACGAACGACCTCCAGTACCGCATCTTGCGCGCGTTCGCCGACCGGCACCGGAACCTCTGCGTCGTCGGCGACGACGATCAATCGATTTACGGCTGGCGCGGCGCCGAGGTCGCTCACATCTTGGGCTTTCAGCGCGATTGGCCGGAAGCGAAGGTGATCCGGCTCGAGGAAAACTACCGCTCGGTCGAGCCGATCCTGAAGCTCGCGAACACGCTCATCGGCCACAACGCCGCGCGCCACCCGAAGACGCTCAAGGCGACGCGTGAAGGCGGCTTCGATCCGCGCTTTCTACGCTTCGAGGACGAGGTCGGCGAATCCGAAGGCATCGTGCGCGAGATCGACCAGCGCCTGAGCGCCGAGCCCGGCACGCGCATCGTGCCGAGCGACGTCGCGATTCTGTTTCGCACGAACGAGCAGCCACGCGCGTTCGAGCTCGAGCTCAGGCGCGCGGGGGTTCCCTACCGGCTCGTCGGCGGCCTCTCCTTCTACGACCGGCGCGAAGTGAAGGACATTCTGTCGTTCTTGCGCGTGCTCGCGAATCCGAACGACGAGGTGTCGCTGCTCCGCATCATCAATCTGCCGCCGCGCGGCATCGGCGCCGGCAGCATCGAGACGTTGCTGAAGCTCGCGGTCGAGCGCGGCGCGCCGCTCTGGTCGGTGCTGCCCGAAGCGCCTCAAAATGGGGATTTGCCGCACGGCGTGGGCGAACGCATCGACGCCTTCCGCCGCATGATCGAGGGGTTCCGCGCTCGCGTCGGCTTGGAGCCGCTCTTCGCGCTCACGACGGAGCTCCTGAACACGGTCGATTACAAGAGCGAGGTCCGCCGCATCCACAAAGAAGCGAGCGAGGCCGAGTCGCGCTGGGCCACGGTCGAAGAGTTCGTCAATTCGATCGCGCTCTACGAACAGCGCAACGAAAACGCGTCCCTGCTCGGTTTTCTCGAAGAGAGCACGCTCTCGAACCGCGACGACGACAAGGACGACGAGCGGCAGCTCCACGCCGTCACGCTGATGACGCTCCACAGCGCCAAGGGCCTCGAGTTTCCCCACGTTTACCTCGTCGGGATGGAGGAGGGGCTCCTCCCGCACGGGCGTTCGATCATGGAGGGCCGCGGTATCGAGGAAGAGCGACGGCTCTGCTACGTCGGCGTCACGCGCGCGCAGACGACGCTCACGCTGAGCTTCTGCAAGGGCCGCACGAAGTGGGGCAAGCAGCGCCCGTCGATCCCGAGCCGCTTTTTGATGGAGATGCGGGGCGATACCGAGCGCGCGCAGCGCGCGGCGGCCGCCGCCGAAGCGCTCTTCCGCAATGCGAAGTCGGACGACGACGACGACGACGCGGGCGACGCCCCGAAGCCGAAGCGCAAGGCGGCCCGCGGCGACGGCGGTTCGGCGAAACCCGCCGCCGCTCAGTCGTCGAGAGCGCGGAGCTCGGCGTCCAAACGCGCGTCGAGCTGAGCGTCGTTCGCGAGCTTCACCGGCGCGGGCCCGGCGGGCGCGAGTGACCGCCCGCGCCAGCGCTTGAGCATGACGAGCGCCCCCGCCCCCGCTCCGACGAGACCGAGCGCGAGCAGCGTGGCCACCGATTTCAGCGGACTCCCGGGCGGCACTGCGAGAATGCGCTCGCCGTAGCGCGCGACGAGCGAGGCCTGAATCGAGTCGGCGCTCTCACCGGCGCGCAGGCGCTTGCGGATTTCGACGCGGAGCTCGTTGGCGATCTCGGAGCCGTGGATGTCGATCGTCTGCATCCAGCAGCAGGGCGCCATGATGCGGCCTTCGAGCGCCGCAGCGCCCGGCACGTAGCCCTGGAGCTCGGGAGCGTACCGCGCCGGATCTTCCGGCGGCGCTTCCGGATCGCTCTGGGCGAACGCGAGCGTCGGCACGAAGACGAGCACCGCCGCGACGAAAGCCGTGAACCGAATGCGCCAGGGCGCCATGCGCGCGGAGCATAGCACCGCGCCCGCGCCCTGCCCCTTGGCGCCCCGGCCAACTCAGAAGCCGGCCTGGATACCGACGCTCGGCAGGATGACGGGCCCCGCGACGCGCTCGGCGCAGCGGTCGCCGCAGTCGAGCCGCACCACCTCGGTCGTCGAGGTGGCGTTCAGGATCTCCGCGACGATGCTCCACCACGTCGTCCGGCCGAGCCGCCAGCGCTTCTCGGCGCGCAGATCGACGCGAAAATAAGGGCGGCCGCGCCGCTCGGTCGTAAAATGCGGCGTTTGCTGCAGGTTGAGCTCGGGCACGCCCGAGTAAAAGACGGCGCGCGTGCTCGCGGTCCAGCCGCGGCCGAAGTCGTACCCGAGCGCGGCCTGCACGACGTGCGGGCGGTCGAAGCCCGAAACCTCCGAGAGCGTCCCGGACGACTCTTGGGTGTGCGACAGCGTGTAGGCGAGAAAGCCGCCGAGCTTTTTCGTGAGCGAGCGCTCGAGCAAGAACTCGATGCCCTCGGAGGCGATGGTATAGCGCACGTTGATCGCGGTGCGGTCGATGCTGAAGTCGCGCTTGCCGCCGAGCGGATCGATCGCGTTGAAATAGCCCGCGCGAAACACCGTCGCGGACGCTTTGATGTCGGCGGGGAGCTTCACGTGCACGCCGGAGCTCCACTGCACCGCCTCCTGCAAGCCGTGCCCGAGATCGGCGACCTGCGCGGCCGGGACGTTCGGAATGAAGTTTGGCAGCTGGTGCGAGATGCCGAACGTGTCGTCGAGGAGGACGGCGTCGCTCACGGCGAACTCGGCAGAAATCCGCGGATCCACGCCGTTCGCGGTTTTCCCGCGGTCCCAATACATGTCGGCGCGGATCCCCGGGACGACGGTGATGCGCTTGGTCGGCCGGAGCTCGACCGAGGTGTAACCGCCGATCGTCTCCTGCGTGCGCGTCGGCAGGAGCGCCGAGTAATCGGCGAAGTTCAAGAGCAGCGGGTCCGTCTCGAGCTTGAAGTCGTCGATGCGCCCGTCGAGCCCGACGTGCAGCGTCGCCGCTTCGGAGAGGTCCGAGCTCAGGTCGCCGCGCAAGCGCACCGAGCGATCGCTCACGGTGCTCGTCGTTTGCTCGACGCCGCCGGTCGAGTCGTAGCCGCCCGTGAGCCCGACGCGGAGGTGCGTGCCGCCCTCGGCGTGGTCCCAGCGCAAATCAGCGCGATGAAAGTGGATGTCGCCGCCGCCCTGGTCGCTGCTCGGACCCGCGTCGAAATAGTCGTACGCGCCGAACGCGAGGAGTCCGAGCGAATCGTGCCGCCCGAGCTCGATCGTCGCTTGGCTCTGGTAATCCCAGTAGTCGAGCTTCGCGTCGCCGAGCTGCGCGAGAATCAGCCCGGCGTACGCGTAGCGACCGCCGAGCCGCACGCTGCCGAGCGAGCAGTTCGGCTTGCCCTCGGTCGGGCAGGCGCCGAACGGAACTTCGACCATGCCGCCCGCGTCGATCGTGCGCACGCTCGCTTCACCGGTGAAGCGGTGCGTGAGCGGGGTGAGCGTCGTCGACACGACGGGCCCGGCGACGCGCCCGAACTCGACCGGCGCGGCGCCCTTGTAGAAGTCGACGCCCTGGATGAAGCCCGGTTGAATGACGGACGGCCCGAAGAACGCATGAAAGAGCAGCGGGATGTCGACGCCGTCGATGACGAACCCGACGTTGCCGGGCGGCGCGCCGCGGATGAAATACGAAGGCAGCCCCGAGACGATGGGCACGACGCCCGGCTGCGCCTCGATGGCGCGCAGCGGATCGCCGAACGTGCCGGGCAGCGCCTGCGCTTCTTCACGCGTGATGACGACGGTTCCGGGCGGCGGTTTCGGCGGCCGTTCCCCCTGCACCACGACCTCGAGCACGGGCGCCGCGCGCTGCTTGGCGGCGGGCTTCGGCTGGGCCTCGGGCGCATTCGGCGTCTCGGCGGGGGGCGGCTCGAAATCGACGTTGAAGAGAAAGCGCGACCCGACCGCACGCCCCGCCCTTCGCGCCGGCATGAACGTCCAGCGCCGCGCCGCCTCGACGGCGAGCTCGGCGAAGGGCGGCTTGCCCGAGACCGCGCGCGCCGAAACGACGTTGCCGTTCA
>DATJXW010000197.1:0-15714 GCA_035499895.1 Polyangiaceae bacterium
GCCGAATGACGAACGCCGCCGCCGTCCAGGCCCAAATGGCGTCTTTTTTGCGCCGCCGGCGCGACCTCGCCCACGACGAAGAAGCGCGCCGTTTCGCCGAGGAACACCTGGGCGGCAACGAGCGGCTCTCCCCCGTCGAACAACTCGAGATTTACCGCGAGCAATTTTACCTCCGGCACACGGCCTCGCTCGTCGAGGACTTTCCGGGCGTCGGCGGCATTCTCGGTCAAGAGCAGTGGGACGCGCTCGTGTGGGACTACCTCGCGACGGTGCCGCCCGTGAGCTTCGATCTCGGCGATCTCGGCGCGGGTCTCGCCGACTTCGCGGCCACGCGCGCTTGGCTCGGCGAGCGGCGCGACCTCGTCGTCGAGATGGCGCGGCTCGAGTACGCACACACCGAAGTGTTCGACGCGCCGGACGCGCCGCCGCTCGACGCAGCCAAGCTCGGCGCCGTCCCGGAAGACGCGTGGGAACGCGCGCGCCTCGTGACGGACCCGGGGCTACGGTTGCTCCGCTTCCGTCATCCCGTGATCCGGCTCCGGCGCGCCGTCCTCGAACGAAACGAGCGCGGGGACACGAGCCCGCTCGCGTTGCCCGCGCCGGAAACGGCGCTTTTTGCGGTGCACCGGCGAAACCTCGCGATCTTCCACGACGAGCTCGAGCCGAACGCCTTCGCGCTCTTGTCGGCGCTCGCGCGCGGCGAGCCGCTCGGCGCTGCCTGCGAGCAGGCGGCGCGCGAAGCCAACGTCACGACGGAGACGCTCGGCGCGGAGCTCGAGCGTTGGTTTTCGACCTGGGCCGCGCGCGGGTACTTGGTGGACGTGAGCGTCAGCGCGCCGCCCGGCTCCGCCGCGACCTAGATCGCATCCACTCGGCGATGGCTCCCGCGGCCACGAGCCAAATCAGCGCCTCGACCTGGTGCCGGTAGCGCGCCGTCTCGCCGAAGGTGAAGAGCGCGCTCGTCACGGTGACGTACGCGATCTGGAGGAGCGCGAAGGCGAGCGCCGCCGCGCGGGCCCTCCGCACCGGATCCTTTTTGCGCGCGTCGCGCGCGACCTTGCGGAAGGCCCACACGCACGGCAACGGCAGGAGCACGTACACGCCGAACCCCCAATGAACCAGCGAGTTATACGCGTTTTCGTAGCCGCCGAGGACCTTCGCGTGTTCGAAGTGCGGGGAGCCGGGCTTGCCCGTGCGCGGGTGCCAGCGCGTCGTGGGGCCGAAGAGCGCGCCGACGTTGTGCAGCGCCGTCGCGACGTAATCGAACGGGCGCTCGCGCAAGTAGACGAGCGCGTCGCTCCGCCGCTCGCGCATGACGGGGAGCATGACCCAATGGTTGAAGTTCGAGGAGTGGAACGTCGGCCGTTCGAGCGCGTCGAGAATCGGCGAACGGCCGTCGGTGTGCGGAGGGAAGAACGGCAGGTACGCCGACGGACCCGAGAAGACGCCGATTTCCGCGAAGCGCGAGAGTTTTTGCGCGGCGACCCAGCGCGCCTTCACGTCCTCTTCGAGCTGATCGGTCGTGACGCGCGCGAGGTTCGCGCCGACGGCCGAGCTCGTGCCGAAGACGCCGAAGAGCGCCGCGTTTTTCAGGTAGAGCGCCGAGAGCAGAGCGAACGGCACGGCGGCCGCGGCGAGCACGCGGCGGGTTTGCCCGCGCCCGCAAGCGAACGAGGCGAGCGCGACCACGACGACGAACCAGACGAGGTGAAAACTGCTCCGAAACCAACCGACGAGCGCGCAAAGGGCGAAGCAGGCGACGAGAGCGGCCTGACTCCGGCGCTCGACCGCCACGTAGAGGCACGCGCACGCCGCCGCGAGACACGCCGCGACCACGTGCTCCCACAAAAACAAATGCTCGAGATAGAGCGTCTGCGGCAGGAGCGAAAACGCGACGGCCAGCGCGAAGCTCGACCCGAACGCGAGCCCGAGCGCGCGCAAGAGGAAGAAGAGCGCGTTCACGAGCAGGAGCCCGAGCGCCCAAAACACGACGAGCGCGAGTGAGGCCGCCGCGGAACCTCCGAGCTTCAAGAGCAGGCTCGCGAGCAGGTTCATGCCCGGCGGGTACGCGTGGAAGTAGTAGACGCAATCGAACGCGCGGGTACGAAGGTCGGTCGGATCGCAGAGGAACAGCCAATCGAGCTCGAAATTGAAGCGAAAACCGAGCGCGTGGAGCGCGAGCCGCGTGGCCATGAAGAGCCCCGAGAGCCAGGCATGCTCGCGCCAGCGCTTTTCGAGCAGCGGCTCGCCACGGGCGCTCTCCGCAGTCACCGCTCGCCGCGCTGCTCCAACTGCTTCAAATAGCCGAGGAGCGCCGTGCCCGCGTGTTGGGGGTAGTCGATGCGGACGTCGAGGTCCGTCGGCGTGTTCGGGAAACCGCCGCGCATGACGCCGGGATTGACCATGACCGCGGACGGGCCCGGGTTGAGCTCGAAACGCATCAGGAACGCGAGCGCGTCGTCGATGCCCGCTTGCAAGGCCGCGATTTGGGACGGCGGCACGTTCGCGAGGCGCGCCACGCGCAACGTCGCGACCGCCGCCTCCATGCGCGTCGCCGTGCCGACGAGCGCGGGCGGAACGAAGGGTCCCGCGCTCGTCGCGCCGTCGTACTCGGGCGACGCGGCACGCCCCCGGATCGCGGTGTTCCGCACCATTTCCTGCCATTCGAGGCAGAAGCGCAGCGCCTTCGGATTCGGCGCCCGCTCCCAGAGCTCGTCCATCGCGTGGCACGTCCAGTGCTCGGCGCCGTAGTAGTAGTGCGCCGCGGCGTACCAACCCGGCGTCGTCACGAGATGATCGAGCGCGCGGCTCGCGGCTTCGACGTCCTTCGGGTCGCCGGTGAGACGCGCGGCGCGGCCGAGGGCGAACGCGGCCTCACCCGTGTAGTAGAGCACCTGCACGTCCTCCGGCTCGTTCTTTTGCCGGTCGTAGAAATGCATGAACTCGCCGTCGGGCCGTTGCTGACTGCGAATGAAAGCGGCAAGGTCGCGAATCGCCGGCATGAGCTCCGGCATCAGCTTGCCCTCGACGATCTCCGAGAGCGCCAGCAAGCCGAGCGCCGACGATCCGAGATCGGCGCGGTCGCCTTCCGCCACGCAGCGGTGCGAGCCGCACGCGACGAGCGCGCCCTCCGCCAAGCGGCGCGCGGCGCGCTCCGCGGCGTCGATCATGGGCGGATCCTGCGCGTAAATCGCGCTTTCGGCGAGGTACCACGTCGCTCCGGCGTGGCGCGGCCAGTTGTAGCCGGGGTGCTCTTCGTTATCGACGGCGTTCACTTCGTAGCGATAGGTGCCGTCGGTTTTGACGGCGTTCGCGAGGTAGCGGCCCGCGGCGACCGCGGCGTCGCGCAGGCTCGCGCGCGTCACCTTCGGCGCGGGCTCGGGCGGCACGCGGTGCCGGAGCGCGAGCCGCGTGAACTCGCCGTCGTCGAGGAGCTCGTCCTTCGACACACCGAGCTCGCCCGCGAGCGCGTCCCACACGACGTCCGGATCGACGCCGAGCTGGAGCCGGATGGGGCCGATGACGAGCGGGTGATCGTACGCCTTCAACGCGAGCAAGTCGTCGGACGTGGCGTAGGCGACGCGGTCACCGAGCGTGACCTTCACGCCGTCGCGCCCCGGCACGAAGGACGCGCCGAAGAGCAACGGATTGGTCGAGAGCACGCGGCTCGTATCGACGATGTCCTCGACCGTGCGCATGCCGCGCCAGCGCCGGAGCTCGGCGCCGAGCGGGGCGTCGGGACCGGACAGCGTGGCAGTCGCCTTCACGACCGCGCGCGCGCGCCGCTTGCCCCCGGACCAGACGCTGACGACGCTTTCGGCGGGCGCTCTCCGGCGATCGACCCCGAGCGCGGCGGCAATCAGCCAACTCGCGACCAAAAGGAGCGCAAAGTATGCGCCGAGGATCCGCCCAAGCGTGCGCAAGCTCACGCGGCGGCTCCGCCGTCGCCGCTCGGCGCCTCGACCGGGGGCTTCGGCGCGGGCGGCGTGAGCGCGGCAGACGCTCGGGGCGCGACGAACCGAAGCTCGATCAGCGGGTAGACGACGGCGTAGGGCAGCACCAGAAACGTGACGAGCAGCATGAGCGCGACCCCGCCTTGCCCGAAGTCGCCGTGGATCCCCGCGAGAAACGCGAGACTCAGCGCCGCGGTACCGACGATCACGAGCCCGAGCGCGAGCAGCACACCCGCTCCCACCCGGAGCGCCAGGCGGGCGAGCTCCGGACGCGCGACCGCGCACACACTCGTCACGAGCACGCCGACGACGGCGCTGCCGACCGTCACGTCGGCGGGCCACCAGCGCGTCGGGAGCGCAAAAAGTCCCACGCCGAGCACGAGCGCGGGAACCAAGTTACCGATCGCGAACAGGATCTCGGAACGCCGTGCACCCGAGTGCGACACGGGGCGCATCGTGCAGCGAGGGACCGGGCTCTGGCAAGCGCCTGAAACTTGCGTGGTTCCGCGGGGTTTGCTAACGTCGCCCGGTGGGCGTTCCGTCCGAGTGGCTCGACCGTCTCTGCACCGAGCGAGGTGCAGCGCTCATGGGCGTCCTCAACGTCACGCCGGACTCCTTTTACGACGGCGGTCGCTACGTCGGAGCGGACGCGGCTCGGGTCCAAGTCGATCGGCTCCTCGCGGAAGGAGCGGCCATCATCGACGTGGGCGCTGAATCGTCGCGGCCCGGCGCCGAGAGCGTGCCGGCGAGCGAGCAGCTCGAGCGGCTCGACGCCGCGTTGCGGCATGCCGTCGCGCGCGGCGCGCTCGTCTCGATCGACACCACGAGCCCGGAGGTGGCCGAGCGCGCGCTCGCGCTCGGGGCGCGCCTGGTGAACGACGTCTCGTGTCTCGCCGAGCCGGAGCTCGCCCGCGTGACGGCGCGCGCCGGGGCGACGCTCGTCCTCATGCACGCGCGCGGCCCGATGAGCGCGCAGCGCGGCTTCTCGGTGTATCCCGAAGCGGGCTACGCGGACGTGGTCGCCGACGTGCTCGGTGAATGGCGGAGCGCGCGTGACCGCGCCGCCGACGCGGGGCTCGACCCGCGCGACGTCTGGCTCGATCCGGGCCTCGGTTTCGCGAAGAACGCGCGTCAGTCCTTCGAGCTCTTGGCGCGCCTCGCCGAGCTCACGCAGGAGGGCGTGCCCGTCGTCGTCGGGCCGAGCCGAAAGTCGTTCATCGCGTCGGTCGACGGCGCGCCCCCCGCGGAACGCCTGGGCGGCACGGTGGCGGCTTGTCTCGCGGCGGTCGAGCGCGGCGCGCGCGTGCTCCGCGTCCACGACGTGCTCGCGGTGGGTCAAGCGCTCGCCGTGGCCCGGCTCGCCCGGCGCGCGCCCGCCCGTGCGGAGGCGCCGCATGCCTGAGCTTCTGCGCGCCTATTTCGCGAGCCGTTCGCCCGCGCACTACCTGCGCGACGCGCTCGACATTTTCATCGTCTATTACGTGGTCTACCGCGCCCTCCTCGTCCTCCGCGGGACGCGCGCGATGCAGGTGGGCGTCGGGCTCGGCGTGCTCTTCGCGCTCTACCTCGTGGCGCAGGCGCTCGAGCTCGTCACGGTCCTCACGATCATGGGGGCGCTCATCTCGAGCATGATCCTCATCATCGTCGTCGTGTTCCAGAACGACATCCGGCGCGGCCTGCAGCGCGTGGGCAGCCGCGCGTGGTTCGGCGGCTTCTCGCGCACGCAGGAGGGCAAGGTCATCGACGAAGTGGTCGAGGCCGCCACGGAGCTCGCGCGGCATCGCATCGGCGCGCTCATCACCTTCGAGCAGGACGCGAACCTCGACGAGTTCGTCGGCGTGCACAAGGGCCAGGTGATCGACGCGCAGGTGACGAGCGAGCTCCTCGTGTCGCTGTTCGTCCCCGAAGGCGTGAACAAGCTCCACGACGGTTCCGTCGTGATCCGCAACCTGCGCATCGCCAAGGCCGGCGTCTTCTTCCCGATGCCCGAGGGACGCGTGATGGATCAGAGCTTCGGCTCGCGCCACCGCGCCGCGCTCGGCATCACGGAAGAGACGGACGCGGTCGTCGTGATCGTGAGCGAAGAGCGCGGCACCATCAGCTTTTGCTTCAACGGCAACATCGCGACGAACCTCGACGGGCCGAAGCTCCACGCGATGCTCGAGGCGATGTTCAGCCCCAAGGTGCGCAAGGCCAAGCCGAAGCCGGCGCGCGAGAAGGAAGAGGCGCCGCTCAGCACGCGGCGCGACCCCGAAAAGACGCCGCTCAGCGAGGAGCCCCGCCGCATCAGTCTCGTGACCGAGGAGCCGGGCTCGCGTCGCCTGCGCCCGCCGAGCGACCCGCCGCCGCCGCTCCGCGTCGCGCAGAGCACGCCGCCCCCGCCGGTGAGTCCGCGTTCCGAGCCCGCGGAGCCGTCCGAGCCGTCGGCCGCGGACGCGCGCCCGGACGAGTCGGACAACGACTTTCCGCGGAGTGATGGATGAGCGTCGCCGAGCGCGCGGCCGCGACCGGCGTTTTCTTGCGAGAGGCCTTCACCGAAAATCTCGGGCTGAAGTCCCTGTCGCTCGCGTTCGCGATCGGGCTCTTTCTGTTCCTCTACGGCCAGCGCGACGAGCAGCAGCGCACGGTCGCCGTCGGTCTCACGTCACGCCCGCCGTCGGAGGACTCGGCGCGCGAGCTCATGACGCAGCTGCCCGCGTCGATCCACGTCACGCTGCGGGGCCCGGCGCACGTGATCGATCGCCTGGTGCAGCAAGGCATCCCGCCCATCACCGCCGATCTGCGTGACGGCGAGCGCGACAGCATCGTGTTCAACGAGCGCATGTTCTCGCTGCCGCCGGACACGCACGTGACGGCGGTGGATCCGCCGAGCATCGAGCTCGAGTGGGAAGACGTGATTGCCCGCCAAATTCCGGTGCAGGCGTCGATCACCGGGCAACCCGCCGAAGGCTACGTGGTGAAGGGCGAGCCGGAGGTCGACCCGAAGCTCATCGCGGCGCGCGGCCCCTCGAGCCTGGTCGAGGTGCTGCAGTTCGCGCGGCTCGCGGCCTTCGACGTGTCGGGGTTGAGCGAAGGCGTGCACCGGCGCCGCCTGGCGCTCGACGCGGCCCCGACGCGCGTTCGCTACATGGGCCCGTCCGCGGCCACGGTCTCGGTGACGATTGCGCGCCGGGTGACGGAGGCGAGCTTCGCGGGGCGCCCGGTCGAAGTCCTGGGGCCGTCGATCGTCGGTGTCTCGCCGCGCGCGGTGGACGTGACCGTGACGGGTCCGCCCGAAGTCGTGCAGGCGCTCCGCGCCGAACAAGTCGTCCCCCGCGCGAACCTGATGAAGGCGCCCGGGCTCGACCTCAAGGACTTGCGTCACGGCTCCGCCGAGCTGCCCGTGACGGTCGAGCTCTCGGGAGCCGAGGCGAAGGTGCAGCCGCCGACCGTCACCGTGAAGTGGTAGTCACGACGGGCGCGTGACCGAGGAGGCGCGTTCGGGGTCGAGCGCCTCGACGTAGTCGCCGTCGGGTTCGACGAAGATGCGCTTCATCGCGGGAATTTCCTCGCGAATGCGCGCCTCGAGCACGTCGATCGCGCGCTCGACCTCCGCCACGCTGAGCTCGCGCCGGAAACGCACCTTGAGCGCGAGCAAGATCGAGTCGGGCCCGAGGTGCATGCTGAGAAGCTGCGTCACCGCCTCGACGCCGGGCGCCTCCTGAGCGAGCGCGAGCGCACGGGCGCGGAGCTCGGGGCTCGCGCTCTCGCCGATCAAGAGGCCGTGCGTGTCGTACGCGAGCGCGAAGCCGATGACGCAGAGCAAGAGTCCGATCACGATCGAGCCGATGCCATCGGGCAGCGTGCTCTTCGTGACGAGCGAGATCAAAAGCGCGATCACCGCCACGAGCAAGCCGATCACGGCGCCGGTGTCCTCGAGCAAAACGACGGGGATCGTCGGATCCTTGCTCGAGAAGAGCGCTTCGAAGAAGGGGCGGCCGCGGCGTTCGGCTTGAAATTCGCGCATCGCGACGGTGAAGCTCGAGGCCTCGAGCGCGAGCGAAATCCCGAGCACGACGAGCGGCCAGAGGAGCGACGCGGGCGGCCCTTCCTGCGGCGCCCGCAGCTTGTGAACGCCCTCGAAAACCGCGAACACGCCGCCGAGCAGAAAGAGCGTGAGCGACACGACGAACGCCCAGAAGTAGCGCTCGCTCTCGCGGCCGAGCGGGTAACGCGTGGGGTTCGTGCGCGCCGCGAGCGTCATGCCGACGAGCAGGAGCGCTTGATTGGCCGTATCCGCCACCGAGTGCACGGCCTCGGCCAGCATGGTGGCGCTCCCGGACAGCAGCGCCACGACGAGCTTCACGAGCGCGATGCCGCCGTTCGCGGCGAGCGCGGCGAGCACCAACTTTTTTCCCGAATGAGCGGACACCGCGGCGGAGTCTAATATGACCGCTCAGGTCGGCGGCAATCCCGCCGCGCGCAGTCGCTTCTGGGCCTCGCGATTGGCGGGATCGAGCAGCACGGCTTCGCGCCACTCGCCGGCGGCGGCCGTCTTGTCGCCCGATTTGGCGAGCGCGTCGCCGAGCACGAGCCGCGCGCCGGAGCTCCGCGGCGCGAGCTCGACCGCGTGTTTCGCCCAAACCACGCCGGCAGCCCCGTCGCCGAGCTCGAGCAGCGCGTAGGAGAGTCCGCTCGCCGCGGAGCTCGACTTCGGTTCGAGCACGAGCGCGCGCCGGAACCCGCGTTCCGCCGTCAAGAAGTCACCGTGACGAAGCGCTTGGTCGCCCTGCTTCATGGCGCGCGTGACGAGCGCGCGAACACCCGCGCGGTCGCCCGCGTCGATGTGGGCGGCCGCGAGGAACGCGCCGCGCGCCTCCGTCTCGGAGCCGAGTCGCGCGAGCGCGTCGCCGAGCGCGTCCTCGGCGGCCGAATTTTTGGGATCGAGCTCGACGGCCCGGCGCGCCCACGTCGCCGCCTCGGCTCCGTCCCGCTCGAGCAACAGCACGAGCGCGAGCTCGAGCGCGATTTCGGAGCTCTCGGGGTTCCACGTCGCCGCGCGACAGAGCGAGGTTTGCGCCGCCTTCAAATCGCCGTGCACGATCGCGGCGCGCCCGAACCGCATCTGCTGGAGCGCGGCGCCCGGGTAAAAGCCCTGGTGCGGCGGGTCGGCGCCGAGCAGCGTCTTGCAGTCCGGCACGTCGCGATCGGACCCGTCGCCCGCCGAGCTCACGGCCGGCGTCACCGTGGGCGCGACCGGCGCGGCGCTCGTTTTCGGCGCCGGCGGCTCCTCGGGCGGAGGCGACGGCAACGCGCGCTCCGAAGCGAGCTCGCGCGCGGCGGGCGTCCGCTCCACCGCGACACGGGGCCGCGAGAGCCAGCGCGCGCCGGCGTAGAGCATCACGATCAGGAGCCCCTGCAGCGCGCCGAGCCCGACGAGGACGGCCGCGGTGGCCGGGGCGATCCGCTTCCGGTGGAGCTTCGCGTCCTGACGCGCGAACCAGGCGGAGAACGCGCGCAGGCGCGCCTGCCAGGGCTTCGGAGGCAAGGCTCGCGCGCCCGGTTCCGGCGACGGCGTCGGCTCGAGCGGCGCCGACACGGTCATCGCCGGAGGATTACGCTCGTGGGGCGGCACCGACGCGGCCGGCCCGGGCGGAACGGACGCGACCGGCATGCCGGAGAGCGTCGGCACCGAGGCGGCGACGGTCGCGGCGAGCGCGGGAGTCGCATGCTGGGGCACGGGCGCGAGCGGGGACCGCGCCGGCGGCGCGACGGGACGAGACGGCGCGAGCGGCGCGCTCGGTCGCACTGCCGGACGCGGAGGGAGCGCAGCGGCGACTGCGACGACCGGGGCGGGTCGAATCGAGCCGACGGGGGCCGCGTGCGGGCTCGAACGGGGCGCGGAAGCGGGAGCGAGCTCGGCCGGGCCCGGCGGGTGCAATGAAACGGTGCCGGCCGCCGGAATCGACGGCGAGATGGGCGGAGTCTCCGCGTCCGCCATCGTGAGCGCGGCTTCGACGGGCGTCATGACGTTCGCCGTGGCGGGCTGATCGACGGGCTCGACGCGCACGCGACCCGAGCCGAGGACGAGCAGCGCCGAGAGAGCGTTCACGCCGGAGAGCGTCCTCGGCTCGAGCTCGAGCGTGCGCCCTTCGGCGCCGACGACGAGCCCGTCGGAAAGATCGAGCGTGAGCTCGACGCGCGGATTCTCGATGCGGACGCGCAAGGGGCGTGCCGATCTTTCGAGCACGCGCAGGCAGCGCGCGGGCCCCGTCGTCTCGAGCCGCGTGTCGAACGCGGTGCGCGCCTCCGCGCGGGCGAAAAGCGCGCGCTCGGGTTCCACCAAACCCGCGAGCGTCGACTCGAGCCGGCCGAGCGCGGGCGCGCCGCGCTCCTCCGACCAAATCTCGTCCCAGCGCACGACGAGGAGCGACGCCCAGCGCAGCCGCGAATCGCGCCGGAGCCGCCGCAAGAGGTCGTAACCGGCGCCGTTCGCGTGATCCTCGCCGATCACGAAGACGGTCGGATCGGCCTGACGCAGCGTTTGAAAGCGCGTCGGGCTCGGCTCGAGATCCGTCACGACGACGGTGACCCCGCGCTTTCTGAGCTCTTGCGCGACGGCGTCCGCGCGCGGCGTCTCCTCGTCCGCGACCACCACGCGCAGTCCGTCGATCGCCGGCGCCGCAACGGGGAGACTCGCGCGCGGCGTGCCGAGCGCGTCGCCAGGTTGAGCGCCGCCGAGCTCGTAGCGCAGCGGTTCGGCGCGCACGACGTGACGGCGTACGCGGCGCACGAACGTATCCAAAAACTCCGTGAGCGGGCGCCCGCGCCCGAGCGTGAGCTTCAGGTCTTGGAGGTCGCCGCCCGAGCCGAGCGAGCTCACGAGCCCCGCGCGGAGCTCTTTCGAGAGCACGCCGATGAACTCGTCGAGCGTGGCGTCACCGACCGCGCCTTGCGCTTCCGTCCCCTGTTCGGGCAGCTCGCGCGCCATCTTGGCCACCCGTTCGGCCGTGGCGTCGACGCTCGCGGATCGCGGAAGAACCGCCGTCGCGCCGTGTCGAAACGCGCTGAGCTTCGCGTCGAGCTCGGCGTCGTCGCTGAGGACGACCACCGGTACGGTGAAATTTTGCGACAGACTCGCGAGCTTTTGCAGGACCGACGCGCCGCCGTCCTTGGCCGCCTCACCCATCAAGAGCACGAGATCCGGCGCGGTGACGATGACCGCGTCGACGACGGCGTGAAGCTCCGTCGTTTCCACCTGCACCTCGTGGCGGGACAGCGCGGCCTGGAACGCCGGCGTGAAGCGCTCCCCTGCCCCGACGAGGAGCACGGTGGGCTCGACGCCGTCGCGAGGGGACCCCATGTTCCCCCGAAGCATTGCGCAGTCGGCGCGCGGGGTCGAGCGTCGAGACTCGCGCCGCCTTCGAGAAGTCGCGGCCACGCGGGTGCGACCTTTCCGCAGATCGGCGCTTCGTTACGTACAAAACCGCGGAGCGTTCGAGCGCGGCAGGGCCGCCGGGCCCCACCCAAGTGGGGCTCCAAAATTCACGAGCGAGACGCTTGGTCTCCGGTGTCGTCGCTCAAAAACACGATGCGCAAGCGCGAGCGCGCGTTTTGATAATACGCCGCGAGCGCCGCCTGAAGCCGTGTCGACACGTACCAGCGACGGAGACCGGGCAGCACCGTCTCGAAGGGCGCGTCGCGATACGGCGTCTTTTCGTTGCGAAACAGCGCCCGGAGCTCGGCGTCGCTCGGCGAGAGCATCGGCGCGACCATGCGATCGAGATACAAGCTCGCGCGCGCCTGACGCTGGAACAACGCGACGAGCTCGCGCTGGCCGATGCCCTCCTCGGCCGCGGCGTCGCGCAAAGCGTCGGGGCCGCCGACGCGCTCTTCGGTCAAGCGCCGCGCCGAGTCGGTTTGCGCGCGCAGTTCGTCGCTCGTGGGCTCCGGCTCGATGCGCAGGCTCGCGAGCAACGTTTCGGCCACGTGGCGCTCGAGCGCCGCCGAGACGTGCCGTTCGCGATAGGCCGCTCCGGTGCGATCCGGATCGGCGAGCGCTTCGACGCGCGCTTCGAAGGCGAGGAGCCGCGCCGTCACGAAGCGAGGCGAGCGCGCGCCGCCGAGCTCGGGAGCTTCGAAGCGGACGACCGTGCGATCGACGAGCAGCGGCTCGGCACGCGCGGTCCGCGCGTCGAGACACGAGAGCGCGAGCACGACGCCCCACGCGAGCACGCCGCGGCGCCGCGTGACGCGCTCGCCCGGTTCGTCGCGCGACCGCACCGCGCGCCTCGGCTCAGCGAGCGGCGGTCCGCTGCTTGGAGGACGGCGGCTCGTAATCGGCGGCGCCCGTCTGACTCGGCTTCTCGCCGTCGTCGTGCGCGGCCGAAGAATCCGCCCGACCCGAGGTCGATCGCGCCGCGCGGCGCGCCTTCACGAACTCCGCGAAGGTGAGCACCTTTTCGAGGTCGCGCGCGCCCAAACCTTCGAGCACTTCTTCGATTTGCTTGTGAATCGCGTCCGTCGAACGACCGCGGCGGCCGCCGAGCGCCTCTTGCGTGATGTGGGCTCCGGCCGGCGGCGTCGCCTCCGCGCCCTCGGCCGTCCACGTCGGGCGCGCCACCGGTCGCATCGCGTTCGCCGCGAGCCACGCCTCCATGAAAACGCGCAGCCGCTCGCTCCTGAAAGCGAACCAGCGCTCGCGCTCGGTCGTGAACGCGATGAGTACGTCCTTGAAACGGCGGAACGCGCCCTTGCCGTCGATCGCCTGCGAAAGCTGCGCGCGGAGGCCCGGGTCCTCCACCATCGGGATGAAGCGCTCCATCCAGCGGTATTGTTCGCGCGAGCTCACGGGCTCGATACGCAAGTACGCGGTATCCGATGCAATCCGCGCGTGCATTTCCGGATCGGCAATGCCGTCCACCACGCGCAACACTTCACCCGATACGACGTGCAGATAGCTGTGCACCTCGGGCGCGTTGTTCTCGAACGCGTCTTCGAGCGCTTCCCAATCGACGGGAACGTCGCGCATCGGCTGGCCCGCACCGCGGCTCAGATCATCTGCCATGTCGGGAAACAAGAGCTTACCCTTTTTTACGGGAACGCGCTCGACCGACGGCTTCTTCCCAACGCGCACGAATTTCGCGGCGTTCCTCGTCCGAGCGGCCCGGTTCGAAGGTCCGCTCGAGCTTTCGCATTCCGGCCGCCGCGGCGGGCGTCGGAAAAAGTCCCACGCCCACCCCGGCGAGCATGGCGGCCCCCCGGGCCGTCGATTCGAGCTCTGTCGGCCGCTCGACCGAGACCGCGGAAAAATCGCTCTGAAACTGCATCAAAAGGTCGTTTGCCGCCGCGCCGCCGTCGACGCGCAGGCTGGCAATCGGTTCGCCCCGGTCGGCCTGCATCGCGCCGAGAACGTCGTCGACCTCGAGGGCCACCGCCTCGAGCGTCGCCCGGGCGAGGTGGGCACGCGTCGTGCCTCGGGTGATGCCGGTCACGATGCCCCGCGCGTCGGCGTCCCAATAGGGCGCCCCGAGCCCGGCGAGGGCCGGCACGAAAGTCACTCCGCCGCTCGAATCGACGCTCCGGGCGAGGGCCTCGATTTCCGCCGCCGACCCGATGATCCCGAGTCCGTCACGCAACCATTGCACGGCGGCCCCCGCGACGAAGACGCTGCCTTCGAGAGCGTACGCGACTTCATTTCCCACCTGCCAGGCCATCGTGGAGAGCAAGCCCGAGCGACTCGCGACGCGGCGAGAGCCGGTATTGACGAGCAGGAACGCGCCCGTCCCGTACGTGCACTTCGCGTCGCCCACGGCGAAGCATGCCTGTCCAAAGAGCGCGGCGTGCTGATCGCCCGCGAGACCGGCAATCGGAATGCCGTCGGGCAACCCCGGCACGCCGCGCGTGACGGCGACGCTCCCGGCGCTCGGCACGATGCGCGGCAGGACCGCTTCCGGCACGCGGAGCAGCCGGCACATCGCGGGGTCCCAGGCGCGGCGCTCGAGATCCATGAGGAGCGTCCGCGAAGCGTTCGTCACGTCCGTCACGTGCGGTGCCTGCGCGGCGACGCCGCCCGCGAGCCGAAACACGACGTACGAATCGACGGTGCCGAAACAGAGCTCGCCGGCTTCGGCGCGGGCGCGAGCGCCGGGCACGTGGTCGAGCAGCCACTCGACTTTCGTGCCGGAAAAGTACGGATCGAGGACGAGCCCGGTGACGCGCGTGACCTCGGGGGTCGCGCCCGCGGCGACGAGCTCCGCGCAGCGACGGCTCGTACGGCGGTCCTGCCACACGATCGCGCGGTGGAGCGAGCGCCCCGTCGCGCGCTCCCAGAGCAGCGTCGTTTCTCGCTGATTCGTGATGCCGACGGCGGCGATGTCGGTGCCGGGCACACCCGCGCTCCGGAGCGTCTCGGACAGCGCGCCGACGACGCTCTGCCAAATCTCCTCGGGCTCGTGTTCGACCCACCCCGGCTCGGGAAAATGCTGGGGGAACTCGAGCGTCGCGCGCCCGAGCGTGCGCCCGTCGAGGGCCATCACGAGCGCCGTCGACCCCGTCGTGCCTTGGTCGATCGAGAGGAGGTACTTCGCCATGTCCCGTGTGTTCCCCCGCACCGCGAGCGCCAAAATCGCGCCCGCGCTGAACGCGACCTTAGCAGACCTCGCGCGCGTACTCCCTCTTGTACCAAGCGCTGGGCAAAGCTACCTTCAGGCGGCCCATGGCGCGCATCTTGCTCGTGTCTCCCGACGGACAGCAAGTGGTGGAGTTGCGCGACTTCAACTCGCTCGGCCGCCACCCGTCGAACACGATCCAGCTCCTCGACAAGATTGTGTCGAAGGAACACTGCATCATCGAGCGGCGTGGGGCCACGCTCGTGCTGCGCGATCTCGGGAGCTTGAACGGCACCTACGTGAACGGCGAACGCGTCAACGGCGAGCGTGAGCTCAAGCACGGCGACGACATCGCGCTCGGCGGCACGCGCGCGCGCTACGACGACGGTTCCGGGCGGCCGATGCCGAGCGCGATGGTGCACCCGCAGCAGTACACGCAACCCGTCCAGCAGATGGCGCAGCCCGGCTGGTCGCCGCAAAACGCGCCGCCGCCGAGCCAATACGGCGCTCCGTCGGTGCCGGCGACGACGCCCGGGTTTTCGCCCGTGAACGCGCCGGGCGGCGCGCCGTTCGTGCCGGGACAACAACCCGCCCCGGGCGGCATCCTCCCGGTCGCCGGCACGCGCGTCGACGTGAACGACAAGGCGCGCGCGATCGGCACGCAGATCGCCGCGATCCAAAAAGGCTTTCTGCCGGTCGAGCAGCTCAGCCAGAACCCCCAGCAGCTCGCCGCCGATTACGAACGCCTGCGCCTCTCGCACGAGCTCTCGCGCGAAATCGCGCTCGAGCGCGAATTGCCGAAGCTTCTCACGAAGATCCTGCTCACCATCTTCAAGTTCGTGCGCGCCGATCGCGGCGTGATCTTCCTGATGAATCCGGAAGGTGAGCTGGTCCCGGGCGCAAGCCAACGGCGCGACGGTACCGATGCACCCATCCCCGTGTCGTCCACGATCATGAATCACGTGATCAAGGAGCGAGCCACCGTGCTCACGCACGATGCCGCCATGGATTTCGCGGCCTCCAAAGGCAAGAGCATGATCCTGAACCGGATCAGCTCGGCGATCGTGGCGCCGCTCCTGCACAACAACGAAATCTTGGGTGTGCTGTGGCTCGACAGCGAGACCTTGGCCCAGTTTCAGCCCAAGGACATGGAGATCGTCACGGCTATCGCC
>DATJXW010000198.1:0-28218 GCA_035499895.1 Polyangiaceae bacterium
TTCCGTCTCGGGGTCGCTCCCGAGGGCGCGCAAGAGCCAGGGGCTCGCGGTCTTGGGGGCGACGACGACGGGCAGTCGGCTGCTTTCAGGCACGCGCACGTACGCGCGGTCGTCGGCCCGCAAAGCGTCGCCCGGCGAGAGCTCGACGACGAGCCCCATGCCCTGATCGTGCGGCGCCGCGTCGAACGAGAGCACCACCGGCGCCTGCTCGCCCGGGGCGAGTTCGACGCGGCGCGAGGCGAGCGGGGTCGTGACGCCCCGTTGGGACAGCGTCACGAAGAGCGAGCGCGGCTGCCGGCCGAAATTCTGCACCATGGCGAACGCTTGCACTTGGTCCTTGCCGGACGGGCCCGGCGAGCGGCCCACGTCGACGCGCACGATGCCGGCGTTGTCGACGGGCTCGCCGACGCGCAGGACCTCGAGCGGGAACGCGGAGAGCTTCAGCGAGTCGCGCTGAGCGAGAGCGCCGTCCGTGACGACGACGATGCGCCGCGACCCGGGTCGGGTTCGCAGATGATCGGACGCGAGCGCGAGGGCGCGCCCGAGGTCGCCCTCCACGTCGCCGGCCTCGACCCGCCCGATGGCGGCTTCGAGCCGCCGCACGTCGTGTTCCCACGGTGAAATCACCCGCGGGTCGCGCCCCGCTTCGATAACCAGGGCGTCGGCGCCGGGCGCGAGCCGCTGCACCGCGCCGCGGAGGGCGTCTTTCGCTTCGGTGAGGCGCGACTTGCCGGCGGCGTTCACCGCCGACATCGAAGCGCTCGTGTCGATGACGAAGGCGACGTGACCGGCGTCGATGCGGCCGCCGCGCGTGAGCGGGCGCGCCGCCGCGAGCGCGAGCGCCACGAGCGCCAGCGCCTCGAGGATGAGCGAGACGTGCGGGACGAGGCGGCGGAAAGGCTGGCGGGCGAGCAAATCGCGCTCGGCGGCGCGCCAGAGCCAGATCGAGCTCACGCGCCGCTTTTCACGCTGGATGCGCAGGACGTAGAGCAGGACCAGCGGGACGAGCAGACCGAGCAGCGCGAGACCGAATGGACTCTCTAGCTCGAACGGCACGGCTCGGAGCTTACGCCCGTTTCGGGCGACCGAGGCGAGCGTCCGTCGCGTCGCGATCGGCGTGGATCGCCACGATGGCGGCCTCGACGCTCTCCACCCCGGCGTCGAGCACGGCTTTGAGGTTCCGTTGCGCAATCCGTTCACGGAGCGACAGGGGCGCCGGCGCCGCCGTCCAAGCGGCCGCGCCGTGGAGCTCGACATCCAAGAATGCCGTGCCCTCGACCTCGTCCCCGCGCACGCGCTCGAGCGCCGCGGTCCGGACGAGCTGTAGGGTGGGGTAGGGGCTGCGCCTCAAGAACGGGATCAGGCGTTCGGCGTCGTCGAGCTGAGGGGCGGCGTCCGGGTGGAACACCGCCATCGCGAAGGGCACCCCGCCGATCTCGTGGCGGTCATGGTCGACCGCGCGGAGGCGCCTGGCGAAGTGCTCGAAGTCGAGCCGGCCGAGCCCGAGGCACGGGTAGATGAAGAGGGCGATCTCGATCGCGCCGTTCTCTTTCAGCTCGCTGATGCACTCGAGCGAAGGAGTGAAATCCTCCGAGGATTCTTGCTGAAAAACGCACTCTTTCACCTGCCCGTCGAGGCGCGAACGGGCGGCCCACGGACACAAGAGGAAGCGCTCGACGACCTCGACCAGGTAGCGCCGATTGAGTCGCAAGGTCTCCCTTTCGATCTCTTCCGAGAGGCTCACGCGAGCGAGCGTACCCGAAACGCCGGGTGGTGTCGGAACGAGTCGCTGCGACGTTCGACGGTGACCATGCTGATGAACGAAGACGCGGTCGCGCGACGATGAATGCGTGCGTGATGCTTGACGAAGCGAACGAACCAAGGAATCATGCGCACTCGTGAGTGCTGAAGAGAGCGCTCGCTCAACCAAACACCAGAGGATGGATATGGCTGCGAAGAAGAAGACGGCCCCCGCGCCGAAGAAGCGACGTGCCAAGAAGGCGAAGGCCGCGAAGGCCGCCCCGGCCGCGATGCCGAAGAAGGCGAAGAAGCGCCGCAAGAAGAAGAAGTGAGAATGTCGGAGAAGGCGCGAGCGCAGTCGCCGAGGTGACGCGCTCGCGCCGCTCCACCGTCCGTGAGGGAGGGGAGAGGGGTCGAGAGGGGTGATGAAGAGGGGACGCGCGACTCAGTCGATCGAGCGCGCAACGAGGCGCCGGACCAGAGCGAGCAAGGACTCGTCCGTCGTGGCCCGCACGTAGGTCGCGCCGTGGCGGCGCGCGAAGGCCCGGAGCTCCTCGATCAGGCCGGTAATTCGCAGTAAATACGCCTCGATCGCGGCGCCGTCGGCCGTCACTTCGACGCTCTCTCCGCTCTCCGAATCGACGAGCGAAAGGTCGCCTTCGAGCTCGGGATCGAGCTCGGTCGGGTCGAGGATCTGGACGAGCGCGAGGTCGTGCCCCGACGCGCGCGCGAGACCGAGCGCGCTCGTGACGGGTCCGGCGTCGAAAAAATCGCTCACGACCACGACGAGACCGGGTCGCGGCGCGTGCTCGACGAGGGCGCGCACCGGCGCCGAGAGATCCGTGCCGCCGCCGGCGCTGACGCGCGACAGATCGCGCAAGAGCGCCGTCACGCCGGCGCGGCCTCGCCGGGGTGGGGTGCGTTCGAGCGGCAGTCGCCCGGCGCCGGTCGGGTGAGCGATCCAGAGCTCGGCGCGCTGGCCGCTCGCGAGGGATAAGTAACCGATGGCCGCCGCAACCCGGCGCGCGGCGTCGAGCTTGCTCGGTGTGCCGAACTCGAGCGACGCCGAGGCGTCGAGCACGATGCGGACGACCGCGTCCTCCTCGGCGCGAAAAAGCTTCGTCACCGGTTGGCCGCTGCGTGCGAAGGCGTGCCAATCGATGCGGCGGAGGTCGTCGCCCGGCTCGTACGGGCGGTGCTCGTGGAACTCGGCGCTCGAGCCGCGGCGCCGCGAAACGCGCTCGCCCGCGCCGCCGGAGCGAGCCTGTATCTCCAGGCGACGCTTGAGGATTTCGAGCTCGCGCAGGAATTCGGGAGCGAGCAGCGCGTCGGTCATTCGGAGCCGACGGGGACGCCTTCGAGTCCGGCGCGCACCGCGCGCTCTTCGGTGAGTCGTTGTTCGACGCGGCCGCTCGCGAGCGCGAAGAGCCCGAGGCCGATGAGCAGCCACGACGCGGCGGCGACCGAACCGGCGAGCACGGCGACGTTGAGATCCGGTCCGCCGCTCGAGATGACCTTGTGTAGGTGGAACGCGTAGAGCGGCGACGGGGCGGCGACCAAAAGCGCCCGCTCGCTCGACTCGAAGATGCCGGCGATGGCCATCGCGATCCACGGACCCACGACCGCGAGAAAGAGCGCGCCGAGCAGGAGCACCTTGGGCACCCCGCTCGAGCGCGACCGGGCGCGGGTCCAGGCGGCGAACCCCGTCAGAAACACGAGAAATGCGGCCGCGTAGCCGCCGAGAGCGAGCACGCCGTCACGCTCGCTCGGCACGCGCAGCGTGACGGCAGCCGCGCCGAGCAGCGCCGCGAACGACCCCACGACGAGCAGGAGCAGGAGCGTGCACGCGCGCATGACGCCCGGCCCGAGGAAGCGACGGCCGGCGCCCGCGCCCTCACGCGCCCAGCGTGCCTCGACCCGCCGCGAAGGGGCGAGCGGCTCCCCCGCGAAAAGAAAGCCGAGAAAGAGGTAGGTCGCGAGGAGCGCAACCACCCCCGCGATGAACCAACCGGCGTCGTTTTGCGCCACGCCGCAGGCGACGCACGTGGCGGTGAGGAACGGCGCCGCGACGAGCGTCCACACGCGGAGCCTGGTCGAGCGGTCGTCGCTCGGCGCCGCCATGTTCGCGACCGTGATTTCGTGAAACAGCCAGGCAGGGAGCGCCACGAGCGCGACGGGGACGAGAATGAGCAGCGTCACGTACTCGACACCGAACTCCGCCCGGGAATAGGCCGTCGGCAGCCAGACCGGCGGACCCGCGGCGACGCCGTGCCAGAGGCCGTTCGCCGCGAACGAAAGCCCCACCCCGAGCCCGAGGTACGCGGCGATCGACGCGGGAATCGAAACCAGCAAGGTGATGAGGATGGCGAGGGCGGGGCTCGAGAATTTGGAGCTCATCGCGAGGCCGAACGTCACGCTGAGGATCGCGACGCCGCCGAGCACGACGAACGCGAGCAGCACTTCGAGCGCCGTCACGCCTCCGAACAGGAACGGCAGCGCGCCGACCGGGGCGAGCATGACGAGGTAGAGCGTCACGTAGGTGAGGGCGCCCAAAAACTTCCCGCGCGCGATGGCCGGCGCGCCGAGCCCCGTGAGCTCGAGCGCTTCCCACGTGCCGCCGCTCCGCTCCGCGGCGATGCCGGTCGCCGCCATGGCGGGTCCCATCCAGGCGACCAGGGCGAACGCCAGTGAAAAAAACGTGTGATAGAGCCAGACGCCGACCTTGGCCGGCTCCGCGTCGATGGCCGCGATGCCGCCCACCGAGCACACGAGGAGCGTCATCATGCCGGTCGTGACGGCGAGCACGACCGGCGTCCGCTGCAAGCGCGCCGCGGCTTTGAGCTCCCGCATCCAGACGGGGTTCGGGTCGGCGATGAGGCGTTCGAGACCCAGTTTGAGCCGCGAGAAGCCGCGCACGCTCGGGGGCGGCGGCGGGATCGAGGCGACGCCGGTCTGCGCGCTCACGTCAGATCTCCCCGCGTCACTTCCAGGAAGATGCGCTCGAGCTCGTTGCGTTCCGGCTCGACGCTGACGAGCGCGACGCCGCTCGAGACGAGATAGCGCACGACCTCCGCGACGTATTGATCGCCGCCCACGTAGTAGAGCGAGAGAGAGCCCCCGGGCCCGGCTTCGACCCCGAGCACGCCGCTGCCGCCCTCGAGCATCGGTACGATGGCCTGCGAATCACCGAGCACGCGGAGTCGGAGCCGCTTGCGCGTGGCCTGCGGAATGGGAGCGCCGCCGGGCGTCACGACGGCCCCGAGCTCGGAGCCGGGGTCCAAAGGGCTCGCCGCGGGTGCGACGCCGACCTCGGCCGGTGCGCCGGTGCCGCTCGCTCGGAGCCCGCTCGGCGCTTCGAGCGCGCCGGGGAGCGCGATCGCCGCCGTTTCGCGCGAGCCGCGCTCGGCCGCGAGCCGTTCCGCGATCTCGCCGATCGGCCCCGCGACGACGAGCTGTCCGCGCTCGAGAATCCCCACCGAAGTGCAGATGTCGCTGAGCTCGGTGAGGATGTGGCTCGAAAGGAAGATGGTCTTGCCGAGCTCGCGGAGCTCGAGCAAGAGGTCGCGCACCTCGATGCGGGCGCGCGGATCGAGGTCGCTCGCCGGCTCGTCGAGGACGAGCACCTTCGGATCGTGGAGCAGGGTGCGCGCGATTTGCAGGCGCTGTTTCATCCCCTTGCTGAGCGTGGCCACGAGCCGATCCGAAAGCTTGGCGAGGTCGGTGAGCTCGATCACCGCGTCGACCACGCCGAGCTCCGGAATGCGGTACGCGTCGGCGAAAAATTCGAGAAACTCGCGCACGGTGATGCGCTCGTAGACGCCCGCGTGATCGGGCATGTATCCGATGATCTTGCGCACCTCGTCGGGGTCGAGCGCGGCGTCGTAACCGTCGATGTGGACGCTGCCGGCCGTCGGTTCGAGCAGCGTGGCCATCGCGCGGATGGTCGTCGTCTTGCCGGCGCCGTTCGGGCCGATGAAGCCGAAAATCTCGCCGTGGGCCACGTCGAAGCTCACGTCGCGCAGCACGTCGAGGGAACCGTAGCGATGCCACAGGTGCCGCACCGAGATCGCGGGCGGCGGCGCCGAGACGCGCGTGCCGTCGGAAGCCGGTCCGGCGGCCTCGGCCGTCACGTCGAGCGCGCTCACGGCACGCCTCCGAACCCGACGACCCGCACGATCACGCGATCGCGGTCGAGCTCGTAGCCCGAATCCTTGAGCTTGCCTTCGCCGCCGTCGAGCTGCGCGACGAGGACCGGGACGTCGTCGGGCCAGAAGTCGGCTTCGGCGGCCTGCGCCTCGAGCGCGGCGAGCGCCGCCCCGAGGCCCTCGGCGTACTTGTCGACGGTCGGCGCGAGGAGCGTCGCCCCGAGCGGATGCAGGTGCGAGTAGAGGGGCGGGGTGCCGATGGAGGTCGGCAGGCTCTCACCGTCGCGAGCGTGCACGGCCTTGCCGTCGGCGATGCGCCCGAACGCGTAAAAACCCTGCCCCGGTACCCGCAACACGGCGGCCACGAGGTCGCGCGCCGCCCGGTTGTGGACGGTCACGTCGCCCGACGCGTCGCGGACGATGCTGACGCCCCCGGCGAGGCTCACGAAGCCGTCGTCGCGCACGAGCGTGGTCGCCCAAGGCCGCGTGCGGAGCTGCTCGAGGTGCGCGCCGTCGCGATCGACGACGAGCGAGCGATCGGCGAATTCGTCGCCGACGACTTCGTCGATGAGGCTCGAGCGCGAGGTGGGCTGCACCGTGATGAGGCGCGAGGCCGAGGTGTAAAAGCTCCGGTAACGCGTGGCGACGGCGCGTTCCATCCCCGCGCCGGCTTCGACGAACGTGAGGTGGCGCGCGCGTCCACGGATCCCCTTGCCGAGCAGGCCGATCGCCACGATGAGCCCGAGCGTGGTTCCCGCCCAAATCGGCAGGTGCAAGAGCGCGCGCAGCGGCTTGCCGCGCCGAGCCGCGAGCCAGAAGCTCACCGGCCCCGCGAACGCGGCATAGACGAGCAGGATCAGCGCCGAGACCACGATGGTCCAGCGCATCGAACGATTCGGATCGAGCTCGGCGCGAATGGCGCTCGCGGCGACGCCGTCGAAGGGCGTGCGACCGAGCGGCAACGCGACCGCCACCTGGCGCTCGTACGCGTGACGCAACAGGTCCGACAGCTTGAGCGCCACCCACCGATCCGAAGCGTACGGTTCGCCGAGATCGAACGCGAGCAGGTGGAGCTCGCCGAGGCCGTAGCTCGCGACCGCGCCCCACGGGCTCGGCCTCAAGTTGCCGCCCTTGAAGCTCTCGAGCAGCGACGCGGTGTCGGGCCGCGGTGCGAGCCGCAACCCGACGATCGAGCGACTGCCCGCGCCGGGCCCGATGGCCGTCCCGGGGGCGAGCTCGCCCGGTTGGTAAAAGAGCGTCGGCGCGAGGAGGTCGCTCGGTGCCTCGGTGCGCTCGATGGCGCCGCCGGCGAGCGCGACGAGCGGCTCGAAACGCGCGTCTTCGGGGCGTTCGAGCGCGACGGCGAGCGCGCCGCCGCTCAACACCCAATCGGTGAGCGCGCCGAGCTCCTGCCGGCCGAGCGTCGCGAGGCGCTTGCCGCTCGTCACGACGAGCGTCGCCGGCGCGTAGCCGGCGGCCCAGCGCGGCAGCACGAGATCGCCGGAAACCGGATCGACGGGCGGCGAGGAGACCAGAGCGGAACCCACCACCACGCCCCCGCTCGCGTGCTTCTCGAGCAAGAGGCCGAGCGAGCGCACCGCCGGCCCGATGCGGCTCGGCGTCGAAAGATCGACGAGGAGCGGGTCGTTCGGCTTCGGTTCGCTGAGCGCCGCCGTCGCGAGCACGCTGCCGTCGGCGCCGACCGCGGTGAGCGACACGTCGACCGGCGCGCTCGAAAACCCGTGCGTCGGGAGCTCGAGCGTCGCGCGCGCGCCGGCCGCGAGCGTGAACGGCGCCGTCACGCGTTGCGATTGCTCGCGCGAAAACGGCGTGCGCACCTCGAGCTCGAGGGTGCCGCTTTGCTCGCCGGCGCCGGAATTCGCGAGCCACACGGCGTAGGTGCACCAGCCCTCCGGCAGCGGCGTGTTCGGCCCGAGCGCGGGCGACGCCGTGAGCGTGAGCGCGCCCTTCGGCGGCGGCGCGGCGCGGGCGACGCCGCTCAGGGCGAGGGCCGCCAAGAAAATCCGCCCGGTGCTCCCTAGTCGTTTCAGCGCCAAGCTCGTGCCGCGTCGCATGCGGAGCTAATTCCCTTGTACCACGCGCTCCACCGCGTCGGGCCGTGCCGGGACGCTCGCGACGAGCTCTTCGATCACGCGGTCGGGCGTGACGCCGTCCGCTTCGCCCTCGAAGCTCCGGAGCAGACGATGGCGCAAGACCGGCTTCGCCGTTCGGGCGAGATCGGCGAACGAGACGTGGGTGCGCCCCGCGAGCAGGGCGACCGCCTTGCCGGCGAGTACGAGCGCCTGCGCGCCGCGCACGCCCGCGCCGAGCCGGAGCGCGCGGCGGACGAGGGGCGAGGCGAGCGGCGATTCCGGCGCGCTCGCGCCGACGAGCCGCGCGGCGTAGCGGAGCACGGGCTCCGCCACGGCGACGTCACGACAGAGCGCGCGGAGCTCGATCACGTCCGCACGCGCGAGCACGCGCGGCGGCGCGAGCGGCGGCTGCCCGGTGGTGCGCGCGAGGATCTGCGTGAGATCGTCCTCGCTCGGCGCGGGGACCAGCACCTTCAGCAAAAAGCGATCGAGCTGCGCCTCCGGCAGCGGGTAGGTGCCTTCCATCTCGATCGGGTTTTCGGTCGCGAGCACGAAGAAGGGCTCGTCGAGCGCGTGCCGCACGCCGCCGATCGTCACCGCGTGCTCCTGCATGGCTTCGAGCAGCGCGCTCTGCGTCTTCGGCGTCGCGCGGTTGATCTCGTCGGCGAGCACCACTTGACCGAAGATGGGTCCCTTGTGGAGCTCGAAGCGGCCCGTGCTCGTGCCGCCCGGGCCGAGCGCGAGCATGTTCGTGCCCGTCACGTCGCTCGGCATGAGATCGGGGGTGAACTGAATGCGCGAAAAGCCGAGATCGAGTGACGACGCGAGCGTGCGCACGAGCAACGTCTTGCCGAGCCCGGGGTTGCCCTCGAGCAGCACGTGGCCGCCGGCGACGAGCCCCCAGAGCACCTCGTCCACCACCTCGTTCTGGCCGACGATCACGGCGCCGATGGCCGTGCGCAGGCGTTCACAGGCGTCGCGCGCCGCGGCGACGCGGGCCTCGAGCGAAGCGGGCGGGGGATTCGACGGCATCGAACCCGAGGCTACCATCGCGCAGAAGCTTCGGGGGAGGAGCGGCTCGGCCGTCGGATTTGCGTGCCAAAGCGTGGCAAGCTTCCGCTCGGAGGTTCGTCATGCGGGAATTCGGTGTGCGGGGGTTCTTGGGCGGGGCACTCGTGGTTCTCGGCGTGGTGGCGTGCGGCACGCGCGGCGGCGGTTCCGGCGCGGCGCCGGCCGGCTCGAACACGCCGGGCTCGAGCACGCCGGGCTCGACCGAACCGAGCGGCAGCGATCCCGGCGTCGGCGAGGAGAAGAGCTCGCTCGCGCGCCTCGCCCCGAGCGCCACCGACGACGAAGTCTCGACGCTCGTCACGAACGACGCCGCCTTCGGCTTCGCGCTCTTCGGCGAGCTCGCGGCCGACCAGAACCTCGTGTTCTCCCCGCACAGCATCTCGACCGCGCTCGCGATGCTCTATCCCGGCGCCGCCGGCACGACGAAGAGCGAAATGCAGAGCGCGCTCCATTTCGACCAGCCGGACGCCGAGCTCGAGGCCGCTTTCAACACGCTCACCCAAGCGCTCGACTCGCGCGGCGCGAACGTGGGCTCGAGCGGCGGCACGCCCTTTCAGCTCGCGCTCGCCAACGCGGTGTGGGGGCAGCGCGGCGCGGCCTTTCTGCCGAGCTATCTCGACGTCCTCGCCGAAAACTTCGGAGCCGGTCTCGAGACGGTGGACTTCGCCGCGAACCCCGAGGCCGCACGCAACGACATCAACGGGTGGGTGAGCGACCACACGGCGGCGAAGATACCCGAGCTCCTCGAGCCCGGCGTCGTCACCACGGACACGAAGCTCGTGCTCACGAACGCCATCTACTTCGACGCTTCCTGGGCGAATCCGTTCGACGCAAAGAGCACCCAGAACCAGGCGTTCACCGAGCTCGACGGGACGAGCGTCGATGTTCCCGTGATGGAGACGTTTCTCGAGAGCACCTATGCCGCGGGCAGCGGCTGGCAGGCGGTCGAGCTCCCTTATCTCGGCCAGGCAGCATCGATGTTGGTCATTTTGCCCGATCCGGCCAGCTTCACGAGCTTTCGCACCGGTTTCACGACCGACGTGCTGGCCGCCATCGACCAGGCCATGCAGAGCGCGAGCATCGACGTCGCTCTGCCGCGTTTCGAGATCCGGACGGCCACGAGCCTCGCCCCGGCGCTCGAGGGACTCGGCATGCACGCGGCGTTCTCCCCGACGGACGCCGATCTTTCCGGCATCGACGGCGCGCGCGATCTGTTCGTGAGCGACGTGGTGCACCAGGCTTATATCAGTGTGGCCGAGGCGGGCACCGAAGCGGCGGCCGCGACTGCCGTGGTCGTGCGAGGCATGGCCGCGCCCGATCGCTCTTCGATCAAGATGTTCGACGCGCGGACGCCCTTCCTTTTCGCCATTCGAGACGTAGAGACCAAAGCGGTGTTGTTTTGGGGTGAGGTCGTAAATCCGCTCGGGTGAAGACGACGTCCCGGTTTCGGTGGTAGCGTCGGGAACCATGCGGTTCCGAAAGGTCACTCTGGCGCCCCTGGCTCTCGTCGCGCTCCTCGGTTGCAGCCACGCCGAGGAGGAAAAAGCGAAGATCGACGCCATCCAAAAGCAGGCCGACGAAAAGGTGACCGAGGCCGAAAATCAGGCCAAAACCAAGATTGCCGACATCCAAAAGCAGCTCGACGACACCAAGGCCGATCTTCAGAAAGCGCAAGATCAGGTCAAGGACGCGATGAGCAAGGTGCAATCGGGCGCCGAGGATCAAGCGAAGGCGGCCGAAGCGGCGCTCGTGACCGCGCGGCAGGCGTTCAAAGCGAAAACGAAGCTCGAGCTCTCCGACGCGAACAAGGACTTGGCGGACGCGCAGAGCAAGGTGTCCAAAGTGGCGGCGAAGTCGAAAGCGCAAGTCACGCAGTTGATGCAGGACATCGTGAAGCAGCAAAAGGTGCTGGCGAAGGACATTGCCGGCTTCGACGCGGCGACGCTCGACACGTTCCACACGCTGAACAGCCAGTTCGAAAAGGACCTCGCCGTCTACAAGGCGAAGATCCGGTCGGTCAAGGCGAAGGAACCGTGACGCCCACGCCGCCGTACCTTGGCGGATAGGCACCTACTCAAAAAAATAATCGCTCAAGTTCCGAACGCTCCGTGCCGTTGTCCTTCCTTGGACACGAGCGGGCCGTGCAGAGCGTTGCTCCTTCTCTGGAACTCGAAATGGCCGAGGGCGCCTCGCCGGATCCCTCCATCACGCAGCAGACGACCAAGATTGCCTCGACCGGCGTCGTGATCCCGCTGCGCGAGGATCGCTACGCCCCGGGCGTGGTGGTCGAGCAAAAGTACGCGCTCGTGCGCTTGCTCGGCGAAGGCGGCATGGGGTCGGTGTGGGTGGCGCGCAATCTCACCCTGAACTCGCACGTCGCGCTCAAGCTCATGCGCACCGACTTCGCGCAGGCGGTTCCGGGCGCCGGCGAACGCATGCTGCAGGAAGCGCGCGCCGCCGCGGCGATTCATCACCCGGCCATCGTCCAGATCTTCGATTTCGGACGCACGCGCGACGGCGACCCCTTCATCAGCATGGAGCTCCTCGACGGGGAGAGCTTGTCCGCGGCGCTCAAACGCCGAGAACGGCTGCCGGCGCTGCGCGCCGTGCAGGTGCTCCTGCCGATCGCGGACGCGCTCGTCGTCGCTCACGCGCGGGGCGTCGTGCATCGCGATCTCAAGCCGGACAACGTGCTCCTCGCGCGGCTCGCCGACGGCCGCGTTCAGCCGAAGATCCTCGATTTCGGTATCGCCAAGCTCGACGCGCCGGCGTCGCCGAAGCTCACGCTCGACGGCACCGTGCTCGGCAGCCCCGCGTACATGTCGCCCGAACAGGCGCGCGGCCAATCGGACATCGACTTGCGCGTCGACGTCTGGGCCTTCTCGGTGATGCTCTACGAGCTCGTCACCGGCTGCACGCCGTTCGCCGGGGAAAGCTACAACGCGCTCCTCTACGCGATCATGGGCCAGGAGCCGCTCTCGCTCGCCGAGCACGGCGTGAACGAGCCCGAGCTCTGGGCCATCCTCGCGCGCGGCCTCGACAAGAACCGCGACACGCGCTTTCCCACCATGCGCGCGCTCGGTCGCGCGCTCGCCGAGTGGCTGCTCGATCGCAAGGTGAAGGTCGATATCACCCAGGCGCCGCTCCGGCCGTGGCTCGAAGCGAGCGAGCGCCCGGCGCCGAAACCGTCGCTCTTCGCGTCGCTCCTGCCGAGCGGCGAGCTCAGCGATCCGCCGCCCGACGTGCAACTCGCGCCCGCGACGGCCGTCTCGCCCATGCTCGATCTGTTGCGCGAAGGGATCCCTTCGACGGAAGTGTCGATCGATCACGTGCGCGACGCGCGCGCGAAGACGACGGTCGGACGCCGTGCGCCCAAGTTCGATCCCGGCTACGGCCCGGTTTCGGTCGCGTCGAAGGCCCTCGGGCGCATGCCGCGCTGGGGTTGGTTCGCGCTCCCCGCCGCGATTGCGTTCATGAGCGCCGTGCTCGCGTCACGCCTGAACGCGGGTCCGAGCGACGAGGTTTCGGCGGGCGCCCCGCCGCACGCCACCGCGAGCGCCGTCGCCACGGTTGCCCCGACACCGCTGCCCGCAACGACGGCCGTCGCCGCCACGTCGCGCCCCGAGCCCGCTCCGCCGCCGCCCGCGCCCGTCCTCGACGCGGCGCCTCCCGCCAAGCCCGTCTCGGTCGTCGTGAAGCCCGCGAGAGTCGCGCATCCGGCGCCGCCGCGGCCCGCTCCGCACCGCGCGCCGTCGCGCGCCGAGCTCAAGAATCCGTTTCACTGAGCTCGTGAGACGGTGACACGCGGCGCGCGACCGAGCGCGTCGACGCGGTGCGCGCGCGCCGTTCAGAACGACGTCTGGTACGTCGCCATCACGCGTTCGGGGCCGGCGTTCACGGCGGCGTGGCGTTCGTCGCCCGCTTGGTCGCTGAGGTCGAAGTAGAGCATCACGCCGCCGACGACCGCGGCCGCGGTGCCGAGGCCGGCGAAGAAGCCCGCCGCGGGCGTGATGCGCGCGTCTTTGGCGCCCGACGAAGCCTGCACCGCGATCGACGTGCCGAGCGCCGCGGTGCCGGTCGCGAGCGTGGCCCAGGTGAGCACGCTCATTCGGCGCGTGAGGGGCCACGGCTTGTCGGTGTTCGGCGGCGGCGCAGGCGGCGGCGGAGCGGCGGCCGGGGCCGGCGCAAGCTCGAGGTTTACTTCTTCGGCCTTCAGCGGATCGAGATCCATCACGACCTCGTGCTCGAGGTAGCCGTCCTTCTGCACGGCGACGCGATGATGGCCGGGCCAGGTTTCGCCCGTCCACGGCGTGAGTCCGACGGGACGGTCGTCGAGGAGCACGGTCGCGTCCGGCGGATCGGAGAAGACGGTCACCTGCTGCAGCCCGCGCTCGGCGAGCCCGAGCTCGAGCTCGCGGACGCGCGCGACGACGGCTTCGTGATCGGGCGCGTCCGGCGAGCGACGGAGGTACTCGCGATAATAACGGAGCGCTCCGGGGCGACTCCCGAGGTTATCGTACGCTTTGGCGATGTTGTAGGGGAGCTGGTCGTTCGGGTAGAAGCGATCGACTTCGAGAAACTCCTCGATGGCGTCGTAGTAGTGGCCGGCGGCGTACGCGTTCGCGGCTTTCTCGAACAGGGCTTTCGCGTGCGCGGTGCGCTGCGGATCGTCGTTGCTCGCCGCGGGCGCGGGCGGCGCGAGCGGAACGGGCGTGGGCTCGGTCGCGGCGGCCTGTTTGGCGTTCTTGCCGTGGCCGGCCGCGGGCTCCGCGTGGACGCGAGGGGTGACGGTGAGGGCGGCGGTCAGGACGAGCGCGAAGCTTCTCGAAGCGGACATGTCTCGTTTCAAGAACGGCCGTTTCGGCGCGAGACTTAGACCGGCGGCGGTTTTGATCGGCCGCGCGCCGCGGAACGCCGCGAAACGACTACGGTTCGAAGTAGCGGCCGACTTGCTCGCGGTACTCCTCGGGAATGTCCGCACCTTCGACGGCGCCGACCTCCTGCGGACCCACCTGACCGAGCGTTCCGGTACCGAGCTGATTGGCGGTTTCGCCGGCACGCGCAGGCGCCCGCCCGAGCGTCGCCGCGTGCATCGGAGCGCCGGGCAAGAGCTGCCCGTCGGCCTTGGAGCGGAGCTCCTTCACGTCGAGCGGCGCGCTCTTGCCGTCGTGCGTGCCGGTGCCTTCGTCGTGACCGGTGCCCGTGCCGCTTTGGCCGGGCCCGCTCGCTTCTGCCTGCTCTTGCTGCGGCCCGCTCGGCTTGTCCTTGCCGGAGCCCGCGCCGCCGACCGGCATCGGCATCGCGCCGAGGCCGCGCTGCGCCTCCGCACCGCCGCGATCGGCGTCGCCCAAGCCCTGCTGGCGCCGCGCGTCGTCGCTCTGATCGCGTCGAGCGAGGTCGCGTAGCTCTTCTTCGAGCTCGCGGTCGCTGCCCTTCTGGTCGAGGCGGCGCGCGAGATCCTCGAGGTCCTTCTTCGTCATCGGATTGCCGCCGTCGCCCGACCGCTCGAGCTCGCGCCGGAGATTTTCCGCGAGCTTCTTCCGCTCGTCTTCGCTCAGGTTCTTGAGCGCGCGATCGAGTGCTTCGGCGAGCTTCTTCTGGGCTTCGGGGCTGCCGGACCGTTCGAGCTCCCCGAGCGCTTCCTTGCCTTCACGGTCGAGGCCGTTGCCGAGCCGGCCCGCGAGCTCCTTGAGCGCGTCGAGCTTCGATTCGGCGCGCTCCATCGCGGCTTTCTGGCGCTCGAGCGCGCCGGCGAGGCCCTTCGCGCCCTTGTCGCGCGCTGCCTTCGCGGCGTCCTCGAGCGCTTGCTTGGCGATGTCGCGATCGCGCTTCTCGGTGAGCGTCGCGAGGCGCTGCATCTCGGCGTCGAACGCCGTGAGGTCTCCGTCGCCGAGCGCCCGCGCGGCGCGCTGTGTCAGCTCCTTCTGCATGAGCTCGTTGACGGCGGCGTCGAGCCCGGCGCGGTTCTCGGCGTCGCCGAAGCGGAGCTGTTCGGCGGCGATGTCGTCGCGGAGTTTCGCGATGCGGGCGAGCGCGTCGCGCTTCTCGACGCCGCGCGCGATGTCTTCGCGGAGCTTCTTCGCCTCCGCGGCCAAGCGCTTGAGCCGCTCTTCCTGAGCCGGGTTCGCGCCGCCGAGCTCGGCGAGCGCCTCGATGCGCTCGAGCCCCGCGAGATCCTGCTTCTTGACGTGCTCGGCGCCGGGCGCGAGAGCCGGCGGAGCCGGCGCGGGCGGCAATGGAATCACACTGAGCCAGACGGCGGCCGCGCTGCCGAGCGGCAAGAGACCGTGCCAGCGCGTGAGCACGCGCGGCAGGGTGCGCCCGCTCTTCGGTTCGGCGAGGGCCAGGGTCGCCTGCTCGCGAACGTTCGCGCGCGCGGGCGTTTCACCGCCCTCGACCGCCGTCGTGATGACCTCGCCCGTGCCGAGCTTGGCGTCGAGATAGAGCGCGACGTCGGAGTTCGACCAGCGCCGCTTCCGGGCGGCGAACAAACCCACGAGCGCACCGGCGAGCACCGCGCCGCCGAACACCGGCGCCCGCAGCGTTCCGAGGCGGAGCCACCAGAAAAGCCCCGCGAGCGCGCCGCCCATGGCCGCGCCGAACGCAGCACCGAGTGCCGCGTCGCGCGCGAGGAGCCGCAACCGCACGGCCCGAGCGCGCCGCACGAAGGCTCGCTCGAAGGTCGACGAGGGCGCGAGCTCGGCCATGACGCCAAAGCGTAGCGGGTTTTTCGGGGGCGAGCACTTCGCCGGTGCTAGGCTCGGCTCACGTTGGCGAGCTCGAACAAGATCACCGCTCCGGAGCTCAGGGCCAGAAAAGGCCGCGGCCCGAAGATTGCCGCCGTCACCGCCTACGACGCGACCTTCGCACGCCTGCTCGAGGAGGGCGGCGCCGACGTGTTGCTCGTCGGGGACTCGCTCGGCATGGTGGTCCAGGGCCAGCCGACGACGCTCGGCGTGACGCTCGACGAGATCATCTATCACGGTCGCGCCGTCGCGCGTGGCTCGGAGCGCGCGCACCTCGTCGGCGACATGCCGTTCATGAGCTATCAGACGGGCGTCGTGCCCGCGCTCGAGGCGGCGGGGCGCATGATGAAGGAGGGCGCTTTCGAGGCGGTGAAGCTCGAAGGCGGCGCGCTCTACGCCGAGCACGTGCGGGCCATCGTCAACGCCGGTATCCCCGTCATGGGGCACCTCGGGCTCTTGCCGCAATCGGTGCACGCGATGGGCGGCTTCAAGGTGCAGGGTCGCACCGAGGCGGCGGCCGAGCGGCTCGTCGCCGACGCGCGGGCGCTCGAGGCCGCGGGCGCGTACTCGCTCGTGCTCGAAGCGATTCCGGCGGACGTTGCGCGGCGCGTGACCGAGGCCGTCTCGATTCCGACGATCGGAATCGGAGCGGGGCCGCACTGCGACGGTCAGGTGCTCGTCTGCTACGATTTGCTCGGCATGTACGGCGAGCTCAAGCCGAAGTTCGTGAAGCGCTTCGCCGAGGCCGGGAAGCTCGTCGTGCAAGCGACGCGCGCGTACGTGGACGAGGTCGCGCGCGGCGAATTCCCCGGGCTCGAGCACTCGTTCGGCGCGCCGAAGGAGCTCAAACCGGCGCCCGAGCACACGGGCGCGAAGCCGGTCGTCGCGGGCACCCCGCCGAGCTACGGCCCCGCGAGTGACGAGTCGTGAGCGGCGCGCTCGAAGTATGCGAGACGGTCGCCGCTTTTCGAGCGGCCTGCGACGCCCTGCGCGTCGAGGACCGCAAGCTCGGCTTCGTGCCGACGATGGGCGCGCTCCACCGCGGTCACCTCGCGCTCGTGGCGGAGGCGCGGCGCCGCGCGCCGAACGTCGCCGTCAGCATCTTCGTGAATCCGACGCAGTTCGGCCCGAACGAAGACTTCGCGCGCTACCCGCGTCCGCTCGAGCGTGACCTCGAGCTTTGCCGCGAAGCCGGCGTGCGGCTCGTGTTCACGCCGTCGCCCGCGGAGATGTACCCGGCGGGCGAGCGCACGCGCGTGCACGTGAGCGACCTCACCGACGTGCTCGAGGGTCCGTTTCGTCCGGGTCACTTCGACGGCGTGGCGAGCGTCGTGACCAAGCTCTTCGCAGCGTCGGGCCCGGTCGTCGCCGTCTTCGGGCGCAAGGATTACCAGCAGCTCGCGGTCGTGCGCCGCATGACGGCCGATCTCTTGTTGCCGGTGGAGGTCGTCGGCTTTCCGACGGTGCGCGACCCGGACGGGCTCGCGCTCTCGTCGCGCAACGTGTACCTCTCGTCCGATGAACGAGCGCGCGCTCTCGCCGTCCCGCGCGGCCTCGCGCGCGCGGTCGCGCTGCACCGCGGCGGTGAGCGGCACGCCGGCGCGCTGCGCCGCGCCGTGCTCGAGCTCGTCGAGCCCGCGGCGACGCGCATCGATTACGTGGCCGTCGCCGACGCGGACGACCTCACGCCCGTGCCGGACGCGGAGCGGGTCGGGGAGCGGGCGCTGCTCGCGCTGGCCATTTTCGTCGGTAAGACGCGCCTCATCGACAACGTCGTCTTCAGCGAAGACAATCCCCCGGTGACACCATGAGCTCAGTGCGACCCCATCCACACCCGGGGGTGTTCATCGTCGTCGAAGGCGTCGACGGGTGCGGCAGCACGACGCATTCGCGCCTCCTCACGAAGGCCCTCAAGGCGAGCGGCCGCGAGACGGTGCTCACCTGCGAGCCCACGGCCGGTCCCGTGGGCGGGCTCATTCGCCAAATCCTCCAGCGGCGTCTGTTCGTCGCGGACGCGGCTGGTCCGCGCGGTTTCGCGTGGAGCACCATGGCGCTCCTCTTCGCCGCCGATCGTCTCGATCACCTCGACTCGCTCGTGCTCCCGGCGCTGCGTGACGGCGCCGTGGTCGTGAGCGATCGCTACGATCTCTCGAGTCTCGCGTACCAGTCCGCGACCGCCCCCGAAGCGCACGAAGCCATTCCGTGGATCCGCGAGCTCAACTCGCGCGCGCTCCGTCCCGACGTGACGGTCGTCATCGACGTGCCGGCCGAGGTCGCCGAAGAGCGGCGCCGCGGGCGCGGCGGCGTCGAAGAAATGTTCGAGCACCGCGCGCTTCAGGAGCGCCTCGTCGCCATCTACGCCCGCGCCGAAACGCTCGTGCCGGGCGATCGGCTCGTTCACGTCTCCGGCCTCGGAACGCAGGAAGAAGTGGGCGGCCGCTTGCTCGAAGCGGTCCTCGAAGCGGTGCCCGTGCTACGGAAGTGAGCGAATCGCCGTGCCGTGCTTCGTCGGGTGCATCGCCGTTCTGTTTCCGCGCCTCGCGCTCTTTTTGGTGTGGTTTTTCGGTGACCACTACTTCACGCGGGCGTTCCACTCGTGGCTCCTGCCGGTGCTCGGCTTCTTCTTTCTGCCGCTCACCACGCTCGCTTTCGCGTTCGGCATGAACTCGCTCGGGACGCCGGGCGACATGCCGCCGCTCGGCTGGCTGCTCGTCATCATCGGGCTGGCGGGCGACCTCGGGCTCTGGAGCGGCGGGGCCCGCGGCGCGCGGGCGTTTCGCGGTCGCCGCGGCGGCTGGCGCCCCCCGGACTCCGGGCGCTGACGGGCGGGTTCTTCACCAAATTTGGCACCCGCGACGGGCACGGCCCATAGTCCGGGCGTGCGCGCCACGATCCTCGCCGGGCTCTGCTTTTGCACCGCGTGCGGCGGCTCCGCGCCCGCGCCGGTACCGCCCCCTCGCGTCGCCGTGGCGCCGGCGCCGCCGGCTCGAGTGCCCGCGCCGCGCGGCCCGCTGACGACCCTGAAGCGCAGCGACGTCGTGAGCGTCATCGACTCGGGGTTCGGCAATTTCCTGCAACGCGTGCAGGTCGAGCCGAGCCTCGCCGACGGACGCTTCCGCGGCTGGACCATCGTCGATCTGCGGCCGACGGGCTTCTGGGAAGCGGTCGACCTCAAGCCGGGCGACGTCGTCACTTCGGTGAACGGCCTGCCGATCGAGCGCGAGACGGAAGCGTTCGACGCGTTCGAGTCGCTCCGCACGGCCGACGCGCTCGCGGTCGCGTTCGTTCGCGACGGCGCCGCGCACACGCTCGCCTACCGCATCGTCGACTGAGCGTCCGCGCGCCGCGTGAGCGCGAGCGCGAGCTCTTTCGAGGCTTCGCCGTGCGCCCCGCGTCCCTGAAGCTCGAGGATGGCGTGGTGCGTCGTGAGCGCCTCGGCCAGCATGCGCGCCCGCTCGGGCCCGAAGAGCGACCACACCGTCTCGGGCGTGAGCTTGAGCAACATGGGCAGCGGCATGCCGAAGGTCGATGCGATCGCGTCTTCGAGCAGCGTGAGCCCCGCTTCCGCTTCACCCGAACGCGCGAGGCCGAGCGCCCGCGCGACCATCTCCGCGAGCTTGCGGATGGCGCGTTCGATGTAGTCCTGCCGAAACGACATGGTCGCGTGTGCTCTCTTGCCGAGTCTACGTCCGAAGCTGGTATTCGACGATCGCGTCGAGCATTGCGCCGAAACGCTGGCTTCCGAAGCGCGAGCCGCTCGTGATCCAGTCCGTGTGGTCGGTGTTCTTGCGTTCGTCGTGGAAGTGGCCGAGCACGTCGAGGTGGTCGGCTTCGCCGGCCCACAAGAGATCGCCCCAGAGCATGCTCAGCGTCGGCACGATGCCGTCGCTGATGCCGTCGTCGATGTCGTGATCGATGCCGGCGCGCAAGAGCTCGAGCTCGCGTGGGAGCGGCTTCGCGTAGGGGTAGATGCGCGGCCTTTGGCCGGCGAACTGATAGAGCGTCGAGAAGATGGCAGCGGTGAACGCCGTGTACGGCGAGCGCACGCGACGCGCGATGCGGAGCGAACGCGGCGGAGGCGCGGCGGAGGCGATGGAGCCGTAGCGCACGTACGGGCGATTTTCGGTCGCGGCGTTGAAGAGGTCCATCGCCTCCGGCATGATTTGCACGATGGCGCCCTGATCGACGCGCACCTTGCCGAGAAAATCCGAAATCTCTTCGCGGCCGTCCTTGTCGACGAAGCGGAGCACGTTGTCGGTGACGCGGCTGATGAGCTTGAGATCGCCGCCGAAAATGGCGTCGATGCCGCCGATGCCCGCGAGCAGGCGCGAAAAGATCGCGAGCGAGGGCTCACCGAGCGTGAGCGAGAGCACGGTGAAGAGGCTCAGCGCGTAGAGGAGCCGCGTGCCGGACACGGTCGCGAAGTAGCTGGCGACCGGTGTCCCGTAATGCGGCGTGTTGAGGCTCACCGCCGTGGCCACCCGCGTGCGCCACGCGAAGAGCGGTTCCTCGAGACCGAGGTTCGCCGACGGCGAGAGCACGAGCCGAGCGTCGAGGCCGCCCGTCGAATGCCCGACGAGATGAATCGGCCCCCCCGAACCGGCCGTCCGCGCCACCGTGCCCGCGAGCACGCGCGAGCGGTACCGTAAGGACGAGGTCGGCGGAGCGGGCACGTCCTCGCAAACCACGGGCACCCCGGCGCGCGCGTAGCGCTCCTCGAGCCCCCGGCGCATGTGCGTGAAATAGTCGTAGCCCGCGAGCTTCGCGAAGCCGAAGAGACCGGGCACGAAGTAGACGCGGTGAGTCGGCGTCACTCGAACGTGACGGAGGCCGAGAGCTCGAAGTCGAAACGGAGCGCGCCCTGCGCGATGCCGGCGTCCGAAAACGCCGCCTCGCGCAAGCGGTGAACCGAGAGAACGCCGCTGCCCTTTTGCGGGAGCACGCTCGCCGGCAACGTCCCGCGGCCGCTCTCGTCGGTGAAGCTGCAGAAGATCGGTTCCGAATCCCCGTCGAGCTCGACGTAGACGCGGTCGCCAGCGACGCCGGGCGTCCACGCGAGCGCCAGGGCCTGCCCGGCTGCGATCGTGTCGACGCCGCCGAACGGCTCGCCCGCGACCTCCACGCCCGTGAGCGACGCGGGCGCTTGACCGAAGCCCGCGAGCGCCTCGAGCGAGCTCCCGCCGGAGGCCGTGACCGTGTACGACGTGGCGGCCGGAAGCGGCGCCGCCGCCCGGTCCCGGGTCGTGTAGACGACACCCGAGATCGTGTCGGTGATGGTGGGGAAGGCGCGCGGAGCGAGCGTCGTGAGCGTGCCGCCCGCGGCCACGGTGACTTCCCCCGCGTCGAGGAGCTCGACGGCGGTGAGCCCCGACGTCGCTCCCTCGCGCACGGCGCCCTTGCGACACTCACCGTTGGCCGGCAAGTCCACGCGGAGCCCGGCGAGCGCGAGGGCGCTCTTCGCGTCGGAGCCGGCGGGCGTGCGCAGGAAGCCGGCGAACGCGTCGGCGCGCGCCTCGTCCGGGGCGGATGCGGGCGCGCTCCGGGTGACGGCGATGACCGCGCGCGTGGTGCCGGTGTTCGACGGCGCATGCTCGGGGTCGACTTCGACCGAGCACGCCATCGAGACGACGCTCAGCGAGAGCGCCGCCCAACGGCCGAGGAAGCCGAGCACCTGCATTCCGTTCGGATCGTAGACGACCTCCCCGGCCCGAGCAAGACGGAGCCCGGCGTGCCGCGGGAATCGCGCCGTGCACCGTTCTCCCGCCGGGCGCGGTCGCGGCCTTACTTACGAAAGCGTGACGGGAAGGTGCCGGCCCGGGCGTGCGCGTCGAGCTCGGCGTCGTGCGCGTGCAGGGTGAGGGCGCGCGCGAGTAGCGTTGCTTCGCTCTCCACGTGCTTCGGGTCCGGCAGGCAGCACGCGACCGGGCACACCGACTGGCACGCCTCCCGGCCGTGGAAGCCGACGCACTCGGTGCAAAGCGCGGGCTCGATCACGTAAATGTCGTCACCGCGATAGATCGCGTCGTTCGGGCACTCCGGCTCGCAAGCGCCGCAATTGATGCAGTCGTCGGTGATATGGGTCGCCAAGGCGCGTGGCCTCGAGGTCTCGCAGAGTTCCCGAGGGATAGCACTCGGCCGCGGGTCGTGACATACGTGCGGCCCGCATGGGCTCCGCCCCGTTTCTTCGGTTCTCGTACGCGTCCCGCTTGCGCCTCGCGCTCGTGCTCGCGGCCGGCATGGCGGCCTGCAAGCCCCAGATCGGCGGCCGCTGCACCACCTCCACGGACTGCTCGCAGACGGGCGATCGCCTGTGCGACATCTCGCAGCCCGGAGGCTATTGCACCATCTTCAACTGCGAGCCGGAAGGCAGCAACGCCTCGACCAAGTGTCCGGACGAGGCGGCGTGCATCGCGCTCGGTGAGAGCCCATCGCCCGTGCCGGGGTGCGAAAACGATCTCGGCTCGACCGCCTACCAGCGCTCCTTCTGTCTGAAGAAGTGCAACCACACGAGCGATTGTCGCAGCGGCTACGTGTGCAAGGACCTCGCGACCGATCCCCGTTACAAGGCCGTCGACGTCGACGGTCCGACCAAGGTGTGCACGGTCGACTTCGACGCGCCCGCGCCGGTCACCGACGGTCCCGACGCGGTTTCGACGGGGGTGTGCACCGGGACGAGCAACGTCGATTGGGACGCCGGCCTCTTGCCGACGCCGATCAACGCGGGGGAAACCTCGAGCGCGGGCGGCGGGGAAACCTCGAGCGGCGGCAGCGATACGGGCGGCGTCACGTCGGGGCCGGATTCGGCCGGCACGAGCTCTTCGGGGGCGGGTACGGAAGGGAACTGACGCGGAGGGCCATGCTGGGCCTACCGCCGCTACCGAGGACGATCGCCGCCGCGCTGCGCGACGCCGAGCATCCGGAAGCGCGCGTGCGGCTGTCGGCCCTCGGCGATCTCGTGAAGCTCGCGCGCACGAGCGACCGCGAGCGCGCGACGATCGCCATCATCGGGCTGCTCCGCTCGGATCCGCGCGTCGAGCTCCGCGCCGAGGCGGCCGTCGCGCTCGCCGACGTGGAAGCGACGGGGGCGCGCACGGCGCTCCTCGCCGCGCTCGACGATTCGGCGTTGCGCGTCCGGCAGATGGCGATCATCGCGCTCGGCGAGCTCGGCGAGCCGGGTGACGCGGAGCTCTCGGAGCGGCTCGGCTCGGCGCTCGGCGCGAGCGAGCCGGAGCTCCGCTTCCAGGCGCTCATCGCCTGCGAACGGCTGGCGCCCGAGCGCGCGCCGGGGCTCGTCGAGCGCGCGCTCGGCGACGAGGACGACGAGGTGCGCGCCATGGCGCTGAGGCTCGCGCGCAAGCGCTGGCCCGAAAGCGGCGCTCCGAGCGCGATCGTCGACGGAGCGCGCCGGGCGCTCGACGATCGCGCGTCGATCGTGCGCGCGGCGGCGGCGCTGTGGCTCGCGCCGTTCGGCGTGGCGCGCGCGGACGAAATCCTGGTCGGTGTGGTCGACGGCAGCGTGCCGCTCGATCCCGGCTCCGACCTCGAAGAGGCGGTGGAGCTCGTCGGCGTGCGCGGCTTGCACCGGGCGCAACGCGCGCTCGAACGGCGGGCGTTCGGCCTCTTCGCACGCGTCGATGTCCTGCGCTGGCACGCGCTCGTGGCGCTCGCGCGGCTCGGTGACGCGCGAGCGCGTCGCACCATCTTGCGCGGGCTCGCCGCCTGGACGCGCGACGCGCGCACGCTCGCGGTCGTGGCGGCGGGTCGCGCCGGTTTGCGCGAAGCGACGGGCACCATCGGCGGCTTCCGTGGCAATCCGCGCCGTGCCGAGCCCGAGGCCGTCGAAGAAGCCTTGAGTCAGCTCGCCGCCGCGCCCGATTGACCGCGCCTGCCCCTCGCGCGAGGATCACGCGCATGAACGCCGAGGGAGTCGCCGACGCGAAATTCGGCTTCGAGGTCGTGAAGTTGCTGTTGCAGGCCGTGTGGGCCGACGGCGAAGTCGCCGCGGAAGAAGCGGAGGCGCTCCACGACTACGCGGTGCGGAGCGGCGTGACCCAAACCGAAATCGAGACGCTCGACGCTTGCCTCACCGGCCAGGCGCCGCTGCCGCCGCCGAACCTCGGCTTGCTGAAGTCGCGCCGGACCGAAGTGCTGCGCGCCGTGCAAAAGCTCCTGCGCGCCGACAACCGCATGCACGAGGACGAAGAAGCGCTGCTCGGCGAGATTTCGACGTTGCTCGACTGAAGACGCGACCGAACGCTTGGAAAGCCCCATCACGACGCTCGAGCTCCTGCGCGTCCTCGACGACGACGGTCGCGCCGCGACTTACCCCGGGCTGCCCGGCGTGCCGCTGCGCCTCGAGATGTTCCGTCACATGCTGCGCGCCCGTCGCGTGGAAGAGCGGCTCGCGCTCCTGCAGCGCCAGGGCGCGATCGGCTTTTTCGGCTCGGCGCTCGGGCAGGAAGCGGTGCCCGTCGCGGCGGCGCTGGCCGTCACGCCGGGCGACTGGGTTTTCCCGGCGCTGCGCGAGAGCGCGATCATGCTCGTCCGCGGCTTTCCGCTCGTCGCCTATCTCGCGCAGATGTTCGGGAGCGCGCGCGACGTGCAACGGGGGCGGCAGATGCCGAGCCATCACGCGGCGCGGAGCGTGCGTCAGGTTTCCTGGTCGAGCTCGATCGGCACGCAGCTGCCGCACGCCGTCGGCATGGCGCTCGCCGCCGCCCGCGCGGGTGACAGCGCGATTGCGCTCGCGTTCATGGGCGAGGGCGCTACGAGCACCCCCGACTTTCACGCCGCGCTGAACTTCGCGGGCGTGTTCCGCGCGCGCGTCGTGTTCGTGTGCCAGAACAATCACTACGCGTTGAGCGTGCCCGCGCGCCGTCAGACGCACGCGGAATCGTTCGCGGTGAAGGCGCTCGCCTACGGCTTTGCCGGACGGCGCGTCGACGGGAACGACGCGCTCGCCGTTCACCGCGCCGTCGCCGAAGCGAGCGCGCACGCGCGTGCCGGGTTCGGCCCGACGCTCGTCGAGTGCGTCACCTACCGGCGCGGGCCGCACTCGTCGAGCGACGACCCGAGCCGCTACCGGACCGACGCCGAGGAACGCGCCTGGGCCGAACGGGATCCGCTCGCGCGGCTCCGCCGGCATCTGACGCTCGTGGGCGCGCTCGCGCCGGAGGACGAAGCGGCGCTCACGGCCGCGATCGACGCGGAGCTCGGCGCCGCCGTGACCCTCGCCGCGGCCGACCCGCCCCCCGCGCGCGAAACACTTTTCGACGACGTTTACGCGCGTCCGCCCTGGCATCTGCGCGAGCAAGGGCGGGAACCGGCGTGACGGCGCCCCCGCGCCCGCCGCGAAAACGGGCACACAGTGTTGTGCTCCGCGCGCGGGCCTTGTGAGACGCCGGGGGGTGGGGTAACTGGGCGCGCCATGGAAACCACCTACGACGTCCTGGTTCTGGGCGGCGGTCCGGGCGGCTACCCGTGCGCGATCCGCGCCGGCCAGCTCGGTCTTTCGGTCGCCTGCATCGAAGAGGAAGAGGTCGGGGGCGTCTGCGTGAACTGGGGCTGCATCCCGTCGAAGGCGCTGATTGCGAACGCGCACTTCGTGGAGAAGTCGCGGCACATCGCGGAGGCGGGCATCGCCGTCGGCAACGTCAGCGTCGACGTGGACAAGATGCAGGATTGGAAGAACGGCATCGTCAAGAAGATGACCGGCGGCGTGCGCTCGCTCTTGAAGACGAACAAGGCGACGCTCGTCGAGGGCCGCGGGCGCCTGGTCGACAAGCGCACCATCGAGGTGAAGCTCAAGGACGGAAGCACCCAGCGCCTGAGCGCCAAGAAGGCGATCGTCATCGCCACCGGCTCGGCCACGATTCAAGTCCCCGGCTTCGAGTTCGACGGCGAACGCGTGATCGGCGCGCGCGAAGCCGTGAACCTGCGCAAGGTTCCGAAGCGGCTGCTCGTCATCGGCGGCGGCGTGATCGGCCTCGAGCTCGGCATGGTGTATCAGAGCCTCGGCGCCGAGCTCACGGTGGTCGAGCTCACGCAAAACCTGCTGCCCGGCGTCGATCCCGACTGCGTGAAGGTGGTCGAGAAGAAGCTCACGTCGCGCGGCGGCACCGTGTTCAAGGGGGCGAAGGCCGAACGCTGCGAAAAGACGGCGAACGGCGTGGTCGTGACCGTGAGCGCGCCGGACGGCCAGAAGAAGATCGAGTGCGACGTCGTCCTCGTCGCCGTCGGCATGAAGCCGCGCGGCAAGGGCATCGGGCTCGAGGAGATCGGCGTGACCGTCGATCCGCGCGGCTTCGTGCCGGCCAACGAGCGCTGCGAAACGAACGTGCCCGGCATCTATTCGATCGGCGACGTGAGCGGCACCCCGATGCTCGCGCACAAGGCGACGAAGGAAGGCGAAGTCTGCGCCGAGGTGATCGCCGGCAAGGCCGCCGCGAAAGACTGGGTCACGGTGCCCGGCATCATCTTCACCGATCCGGAGATCGCGACGGTCGGCATCACCGAGGGCGTCGCGAAGGAACGCGGCATCGACGTGAAGGTCGGCAAATTCCCGTTTTCGGCGCTCGGTCGCGCGCTCAGCATCCTCGAGACCGACGGCTTCGTGAAGTTCGTCACCGAGGTGAAGACGGGCCGCGTGCTCGGCATCCACATCGTCGGCCCGAACGCGAGCGACCTCATCAGCGAAGCGGCGCTCGCGCTCGAGGTCGCGGCGACGGCCGAAGACGTCGCGCTCACGATTCACCCGCACCCGACGCTCGGCGAGGCCATGATGGAGGCGGCGGCGCACTCCATCGGTCACGCGATCCACATCGTGAACCGCTGAGTCCGCGCGAACGCCCGCTCTTCAGCGGTGCGTGACGCGGCTGCCGTCGGCGACGGCGGCGCCCGGGTGAATCACCACGACGTCGCCCGGCGTGAGTCCGCTCGTCACCTCGGTCTCGAGCGGACCGCGGTGTCCGGGCACGACCGCGCGCGTGTGGGCTCGCTCGCCGCGAACCACGAACACCGCCCACGCGCCGCCCTGCCGAAAGAGCGCGCTCGTCGGGATTTTGACGGCGTCCGGCTTCGACCACACCGTGATCTCGACTTCCGCCGCGAACCCGTCGCCGAGCGCGCCCGGCGTCGCGCCGTCGAGGTCGAGCACGACGTTCACGCGCTGCTCGTCCACGCCGAGCGCCGAAGTCTTGGTGAACGCGGCCGGCTCGACGCGCCGCACCTTCGCTCGCAACGGCGTCGGTCCGCCCCAGTGCGCGACGCGAGCCGACATGCCGGGCCGTATCTCGACCGCGTCCTGGGACAAGACGTCCGCGACGAGCTCGAGCGCTTGCGGATCGCCCACCTCGAGCAGCGGCGTGCCCGCGCTCACGACGCCCTCGCTCTGGTGAAAGACGTGGAGCACCTCGCCGTGCACGGGCGAGGTGAGCTCGAATTCTTCGGATTGGGTCGCGCCCGGTCTGAACCGGGCGAGCGTCGCACGAGCTTCCGCGATGGCGTGCTCGGCGACGCTTTGAGCGAACCTGGCGGAGGCGAGATCGGCGTCCCTGGTTCGGGCTTCCACGAGCGTGCGATCGAGCTCCGCGCTCGAGAGCGAGCCCTGCGCGGCGAGCGCCTGGTTGCGTTGCACGTCCGCGCCCGCCTGATCGCGGAGCGCCTGGGCGCGGGCGACGCTCGCTTTGGCCTGCTCGGCCCCGTCGATGGTCGAAGCCAGGCGCTGCTCGGCGCTCTTGCGCGACTCGGGGTCGAGCAACGGGCTCGCCAGGGGCAAGAGTCTCGCGAGCTCCGCGCCGGGCTCGACCACGTCGCCTTCGTGCCGTTCGATGCGCGCGAGCGTGCCGGCGACGGGGGCGGAAACCGTGTATTTTTCGCGGATCCGCGCCTTGCAGTCGTCGACGACGCTGAGCTCGAGCAGGCCGCGCGTCGTCGTCGCGACGTCGACGGCGATGGGTTCGGGCCGCAAGACGCTGACGGCGCCCACGACGAGCGCGAGCACGAGGACGGCGGAAAGGACTCGGAAAACGCTCATGGAAACCTCTCAATCCCTCGCTTTGAGCACCGCAACGAGGTCCAAATGGTCGCCCTGCCGCCGCACGACGAGCGCGCTCGCGAGCGCGGCGAGGCTCACGACGCACACCGCCGCGAAGTAAGAACGCGGCGCGATCGACAAAGGGATCCGGAGCAGCTCGCGATCGATGCTCGAGAGCCAGAGCCCGGCGAGGCTCCGCCCGAGCCAGAGCCCCGGAAAAATCCCGAAGAGGACCTGAATGGCCTGCTCTCCGAGCAAGACGCCCGCGAGCTCGCCGCGCGTGAAGCCCAGGATGCGCATGGTGGCCAGATCGCGGCTCCGCACCTCGAGCGCGATGCGGGCGTTGTTGTAAACGACGCCCACGGCGATGGCCGCCGCGAACAGGGAGA
>DATJXW010000199.1:0-41012 GCA_035499895.1 Polyangiaceae bacterium
CTGCGCCATGGCGTTCAGCGACGTGCACGAGACCGCGCCGCCCGAGCCGCCGCCGCCCGCCATGCCGCCTTGCGACGAGCCGGCGGACATGCCGCCCGCCGCCGTCGCGTCTCCGCTCATGCCGCCCATCGCGGGCATGCCGCCGCTCCCGCCGCCCGCGCCGGCCGTCGTTCCGTCGCCCGCGCTGCCGCCGCTGCCCGCCGTCGCGCTGCCGCCGCTGCCCGAGCTCGAGCCGCCGGTGCTCGGCGCCGTACCGCCCGTGCCGCTCGCGGCGAGCATGCCGCCCGCGCCGCCCATCGTGGCGGTGCCCGCTTCGCCTTCTCCGGTCTTGCCCGCCGCAGCCGCGGGCTTCTTCGGAGGGATCACGAGGTCTTTGCTGTCGAGCTCGAAGAAGCTGCAACCGAAGGTGAGCGAAAGAGCCGTCGAAAAAAGCGCAAGACGAAGCGAACTCGACATGGCGCGCAGGCTACCTCGACGAGGCGCCGCAACGGAAGAGCACACGCACGCCGGCGGTGCTCAGTTGCTGCCTGCGGTGCCGCCGCCGCCGGCAGCCGCCGGCGTGGCGGTCATGCCGCCCATGCTCGTCGCCGACGTCCCGGCCGCCGCCTCTTCTGCCTTGCCTGCCGCCGCTTCGGGCTTCTTCGGAGGGATCTTCAGATCCTCTTCGTCCAACTGGAAGAAGCTGCAGCCGAAGCTGCCTGCCAGAACGGTCGCTAGTAGCGCGGTGCGCAACAGACTCGACATGACGCGCAGGCTACCTCGACGAGCCGGCGGAATGCCAGCGCACCAGCATGATGTTTAGTGCAGCGCGTCTCGACCGCACGAGACTCGCACTCCGTCCAACGTCAAAAAATGCCTAGGCCGGCGGAATTTGGAGCGGCGGCCGTTCGGCGCGACGGCGCAAGGCATTGATGGTTTTGAGCAGAGCGGGGCGCGTGAGCAGGTATCGCTCGAGCCGCCGCCGGCCGGGAAAATCCACGAGACTCAGGCCCAAAGCGAGAGTCAGTAGGCCCTGTCCGGGCAATACGAGCATCGCAATCCCGAGTAAGACGAGAATCACCCCCGCAACATTCTTGAGCGCGACGACGACTGGATGCGAGTCGGGGCGACTCGGCCGCACCAGGTAGTCCGCCGGCATTCGCACGAGCGCCATCGGAACGACGATAACCGTCGCCAAAAATGCAAAGATCGAAAACACCCCGAGCGGGACCAGCACCCGCGGGTTCGAGAAGAAGTGGAGGATCGCGTGAAGCGTGGGCACGCGGCGGCGGCCTTTACACCACCCCGGATCGTTACGCCCGGCGGCGTCGCGTGCGGGCGGCGTGAATGGCGGCGAGCGCGGCGCGCGCCTTGTTGCGCGTCTCCTGCGCTTCGTTCTCGGGCACGCTGTCGGCGACGATGCCGGCGCCCGCCGTCACCTCGAAGCGATCGCCGGACAGCACCACCGTGCGGATCGCAATCGCGAGATCGAGGTCGTTCCCGCGCGTCACGTAGCCGATGGCGCCGCCGTACGCGCCACGGCGTCGCGTTTCGAGCTCGCGGATGATCTGCATCGCGCGTACCTTGGGCGCGCCGGTGAGCGTGCCCGCGGGGAACGTCGCACGCATGACGTCCCACGGGCCCAAGCCCTTCTGGAGCGTGCCCTGCACCTCGCTCGTGATGTGCATGACGTGGCTGTAGCGTTCGACGAACATGCGATCCGGCACGACCACGGTGCCGGGCCGCGAGACGCGCCCGACGTCGTTTCGCGCGAGATCGATCAGCATGACGTGCTCGGCGCGTTCCTTCGGATCGGAGAGCATCTCTTGCGCGAGTCGTTCGTCTTCTTCGCGCGAACGGCCGCGCGGCTTCGTGCCGGCGATCGGACGCAGAGTGATGCGGCCGCCTTCGACGCGCACGAGCGTTTCCGGACTCGCGCCGGCGATGGCGACGGGCGCCGCGCCTTCGGCGCCGGGCATTTCGAGCAGGTACATGTACGGCGCGGGCGAGAGCACGCGCAGCGCCCGGTAGACGTCGAACGGATCCGCCCCGCGCGACGGCACCGAAAACGTGCGCGCCGGAACGATCTGGAACGCGTCACCCGCGCGGATGTACTCCTTCGCGCGATTGACGGCGGCGCCGTAGGCTTCGTCGCTCATCGTGACGTCGACGTCGGGCGGAGCGGCGCCGGGGTCGGGAGGCGGCGTGAGATCGAGCGCGGGCGCGGACGCGAGGTCGCGCTCGGCCTGTTCGATGTCGCTCGGCGCTTCGGCGGCGATGACGGCCGTGTGGTTCAAATTGTCGAACACCACGGCCGTGAAGTCGCGGAGGAGCCGCGCGATGGGCTGCTTCGCCGAATCCGGCCAGGGGTCGACCTTCGTCGCGTAGTGGACGATGTCGTAAGGGATCATGCCGACGGCGGCGCGCGCGAAACGGGTCGCCACGTCGTCGTCCTCCGGCTCGCCCGTCGGGAAGAGCTCGGCGAGGCGCGTGAACGGATCGCGACCGGTCTCGCCGAAAAGGACGATCTGCGTCCGCGGGCGATAACCGAGGATCGAGTAGCGCCCCCAGCGCTCGCCGGGCACGACGCTCTCGAGCAAGAACGAGCCGCCCTCCGAGCGAGCGCGCAGCGCCTGGTACGCCCCGACCGGCGTGAGGCCGTCCACGACCAGCGTCTTCTTCAGCATCGCGCCAAAATACTGGTGCGACCGCGCGCGGGTGTCCACAGGGTGAACGTGAGTCGGCGCGCCGGACGGCTTGCGGGGCCGGAAAGCCGTACGGTACGGGCCTCCCGATTGCGGGACGGTGGGCGCGGCGATAGAAGGCGCGGACCATGGCCACGGGCACGCTTTCGTCCAGCGCCGCGCTCGCGGCCTTCGTGGAGCCGTTCATCGAGAGCCGGCGCGTGCTCGTGTTCGGCAGCGCGCTCGCGACGACGCCGCGACTGCTCGTCGAGCGCGGCGCGCGGCTCGTCCACGTCTGCGATCCGGCTCCGCTCCGCGTGACCGAAGCCGCCGAGCGCGCCGCGGCGCCGGGCCTCTCGTTTTCGGCGTTCAGCGACGAGACGCTCGCGGGCCGCGAGGGCAGCTTCGATTGCGTCCTGGTCGAGAACCTGGGCGCGTTCGACGCGCGGACGGTCGTCGCCCGCGCGCGCCGCCTGCTCTCGCCGCGCGGCGTCGCGCTCTTCGTGACGCCGAATCGCGATGCCGTCGCGCCACTCCTGCCGGCGCCGGAGCCGCACGGCGCGCCCCTCGACTACTACGCGCTCTACGATCTCGTCGCGGGCGAGTTCGAGCACGTGCGCATGCTCGGGCAAGCGCCGTTCGTCGGCTACGCGGTGGTCGACTTCGCGCCCGAGAGCGCGCCCGAACCGCTCATCGACAGCGAGTTCATTCCGCGCGGCAGCGAGGAGCCGGAGCTTTTCGTCGCGCTCGCGTCGCGCCACCGCATCGGCCTCGGGGGTTACGCGGTGGTCCAGCTGCCGCTCCATCGCGTGCTCTCGAACAGCGCCGTGAGCGCGCGCGCGTCGTTGCCGGAGCCGCCGGCCGCGTCGCTCGAAGCCGCGCGCAAGCTCAAGCAACAAGAGAGTTGGATCGTCGAGCTCGAGGCACGCGCCGAGACCGCCGACCTGCGCGCGGACGAGGCCGAAGAAGAGCTCGAGCGCGTGCGCGAAGAGCTCGAGCGTCGGGAGCGGGCCGAAACCGAGCGCACCGCCGCAGCCGCGCGTCCCGCTCCGCCCGCGCCGGCTCCGCCCGCCCCCCCGGCGCCGGTGGAGCCGCCCGCCTGGCTCGAAGAGCGGGGCGCGCTCACGAGCGAGCTCGAACGAGAGAAGACGCGCGTGCGCGAGCTCGAGACGAAGCTCGGCGAACGCGACGCGGCGCGCGCCGTGCTCGAGAGCACGATCGCCGAGCGCGACGCCCGCATCGAGGAGCTCACGCGCGCGGCCGCCGACGAAGGCCCGGACGACGTGGCCCTGCTCGAGCGACAACTCGTCGAGCGCGGCCAGGAGCTCCGGCGCCTCGAGCACGCGCTCGCGGAGTCCGAAGCGCTCGGGCGCGAGCTCGTTTCCGACCTCGGCCAGGCGAAGGCCGGCGAGAACGGCAACGGCGACCTCGCGCGCGAGGTGGCGACGCTCGCGGACCGGCTCGCGAGAAGCGAGGCCGACCGACTCGCGCTCGCCTGGGCCGCCGCCGCGGCGCGGACCAGTTGACACCGGGCGGAGACGCCTTACCTTGCGCCGCGTCGTGTCGCCTTTCGCTCGCCGCTCGAAGCCCGCCGCCGCTCCATGACCGAGAAGCGCGACTACTACGAGGTCCTGTCCGTCAGCCGCGAGGCTTCAGGCGACGACATTCGCAAGGCGTATCGCCAGGCGGCGCTCAAGAACCACCCTGACCGGAATCCCGGCAACGCCGAGGCCGAAGAGCGCTTCAAGGAGGCGACCGAGGCCTACAGTGTGCTCTCCGACGCGGACAAGCGGTCCCACTACGACCGTTTCGGTCACGCGGGGATGAACGGCTTCGATTTCGGCAACGCGGGCGTCGGCGACATCCTGAGCCAGTTCCAGGACATGTTCGCCGACTTCTTCGGAGGCTTCGGCGGCGCGCAGGGCGGCCAGCGCCGGCGCACGGGCCGCGGGCAAGACGTGCGCGTCCACGCGACGCTGTCTCTTGCCGACGCGATGCTCGGCGGCAAGCACGAGGTCGTGATCGACGGCGAAGTGCCGTGCGACACCTGCTCCGGGTCCGGCGCGCAGCCGGGCACCAAGGCGGAGACGTGCCCGCAGTGCCGCGGCAGCGGGCAAGTCACCGCCCAGCGCGGCTTCATCATGTTTTCGTCCGCGTGCGCGCGTTGCCGCGGTACCGGCAGCTACATCGCGACGCCGTGCGAAACGTGTCGCGGTCGTGGCGCGGTCGACCGCCAGCGCAAAGTGCTCGTGAGCTTCCCGGCCGGCATCGACACGGGGCACCGGCTGCGCGTGCCAGGCCAAGGCATGCCGGGCCGTTCCGGCGGGCCCGGCGATCTCTACGTCGACGTGGAGCTCGCGCCGCACGAGCGCTTCGAACGGCACGGGGACGATCTCGCGAGCCGGGTGGACGTGTCGTTCAGCGCGGCGGCGCTCGGGACCGAAGTCGAGGTCGAGCTCCCCGACGGCACGAGCGTCACGGCGACGATCGCGGCGGGCACCCAGCCGAGCTCGGTGGTGAGCGTGCGCGGCAGGGGCATGCCCCGCCTCGAACGCGGCGGCCGCGGGGATCTGCACCTCGTCGTCGGCGTCTCGGTGCCGAAGAAGCTCAGCAAACACGCGAAGAAGCTCCTGCAGGAGCTCGAAGCCGAGCTCGACAAAGACGGGTCGGAACGCGCGTCGGGCTGACGCGGCGCGGCGTCAACTCGGGTGCCGGCGCGCGAGCGCCGAGAGCTCTTCGAGCGTCCGCGCGAACGGCGTCGCTTCGTTCGCGTCCTGCTTGAGCCAGCGCTCGAGATCGGCGCGCGCGCGAATCGCCGCGTCGACGCGCGGATCGGTGCCGGCGACGTAGGCTCCGAGCGTCACGAGGTCGCGCTTCTCTTCGTACGCGGCGAGCAGCGCGCGCACGCTCTTGGCCGCGCGCGCGTGCTCGGGCGTGACCACGCGATCCATCACGCGCGAAATCGACGCGAGCGGATCGACGGCGGGATAGTGCGCGCGCGCCGCAATCGCGCGCTCGAGCACGACGTGACCGTCGAGGATGCCGCGCACTTCGTCGGCGACGGGTTCGTCGAGGTCGCCGCCTTCGACGAGCACCGTGTACACGGCCGTGATGGCGCCGCGCTCGCCCTGCCCGCTCCGCTCGAGCAGGCGCGGGAGCAGCGTGAACACGCTCGGCGGATAGCCGCGCCGCGCCGGCGGTTCTCCCGCAGCGAGGCCGATTTCGCGCTGCGCGCGCGCCGCGCGCGTGATCGAGTCGACCAAAAGGAGCACGCCGCGGCCCTCGTCGCGGAAATATTCGGCGATCGTAGTCGCGACCTGAACCGCGCGCAGCCGTTCGATCGGCGGCGCGTCGCTCGTCGCCACGACGACCACGGCGCGCTTGCGCCCCTCCGCGCCGAGCGAATGTTCGAGAAACTCGGCGACCTCGCGGCCGCGCTCTCCGACGAGAGCGACCACGACCACGTCGGCACTCGAGCTCCGCGCGATGGCTCCGAGCAGCGTGCTCTTGCCGACGCCGGAGCCCGCGAACAAGCCGACACGCTGTCCCACGCCGAACGTGAGGAGCCCGTCGAGCACGCGCACGCCCGTCGTGAAACGCTCCGAGACCGGACGGCGTCCGAGCGCAGGCGGCGGCTCGCGATCGACCGGCGCGAACGCCGAGGCGGCCGGAGCCGGCAAGCCGTCGAGCGGACGTCCGAAGCCGTCGAGCACGCGCCCGACGAGCGCCGGTCCCACGCCGATCTCGAAGCGGCCCCCCGTCGCCTCGACGGCGTCGTCGGGGCCGACGCCGGTGAGCTCGCCGAGCGGCAGCGCGAGCGCGTGGCCCGCCTCGAACCCGACGATTTCAGCCGTGAGCGCGGCGCCGGGCCGGCGGATGCGCACGAGGTCGCCGACCCGAGCCGCGGGCAAAACCAGCCGCAAGAGGACCCCCGTCGCCGCCACCACGCGCCCCACGGGTCGGAGCGACGGCGTGGCTCTGAGCTCCGCCGCGAGCGCCTCGAGATCCACGCTCGCACGCTAGCAGTCTCCGAGCCGGCGCGGATCTCTTGGCCGCTATAGCGGGGCAGTGCCACGCTGCTGCGGTGCGTGAGACGTGTTTAGCCGTCCTTCTCTTCATCGGCTCGGGTTGCCATGCGTCCGTGCAGGCGCAGGCCAAAGCCGACACGAACGGTGAGGACGCCGAGCTCGACGCCGAGGTCCAAAAGGAGCGCGCCATGTCGGCTCCCGCGCCGACCCCGAGCGGGACGGCGCCCGCGGCGTCCTCCGTGCCGCCGCCGAGCGATCGCGCTCTCCTCGGCGCCCGCACCGATCTCTCGCTCGAGCCCGCGCAGGTTCCGGGGCAGTGCTCGTGCGTGCGTGTGGCGCTCGGCCCCGCCAACCTCGGCGCATTCAAGTGGAAGGGCGAGCGGCCGCACGTCGACGACCAGACCGAGCTCGTCATCGCCCTGAGCTCGGACGGCTCCGGCTGCGAAAACCCGAAGGGGTCGCTCGGCGCCTCTTACTGGGGCTACCGCCGCGCGGGTAACGACATTGTTGTGTACGTGGAAAACGGGGTGAGCGGGCGGCCGGTGGCCCAGGGCGCGATCATCCCGAAGCCGTTCGGTCAAGGGCAGGTTTATCTCGCCCCCACGACGAAGAAAGTGCCCTACGGCAAGCCATTGAACGGCAAGGGAAATTGCAAGCTCGGCAATCCCGGCCTCGCGCGGACCGTGCCCGTCGGTGCGGACGAGGTGGGCGCGCCTGGTCCCGGCGCCGGAACGAACGACGACTTCCTCTCCGGCCAGTAAGCCAGCGCGGCGCGGGCGGCGGAAGTTTTAATCGGCCCCGATCTCGGAGCGTTTTGCGCATTTTGTCGTATCATGGTGGAAGGCGCGGCCGAGCTGAGCACCACCCCCCTCCCCCCCACCAAGTGCCCTCGGTCGCGCCGCTAACTTCTGTGGGAGGGGAATCGCGAAGTGGCTCACCAGGCGAACGCCTCCGGTGACGTGCGATAGCCCGGGAAGATAGCGTCGAGCTTGTCGAGCGTGGCGGATTCGAGACGGATCTCGAGCGCGCCGAGACAGGATTCGAGATGTTCCATCGTCCGGGGGCCCACGATGGGAGCCGCCACCTGCGGACGCGAAAGCACCCACGCGAGCGCGACGTCGGCGGGTTCGTGCCCGAGCTCCGTGCAGAGCGCGACGTACTTCTCGAGCGCGGCGCCGTGCTTTTCGCGTTCACGTTTTGCGAACTCGCTCTCACGCCGAGACTTCGACGCGCCGCCGCGCCGGCCGCCGCCCGCGAGCAATCCGCCGCCGATGGGGCTGTAGGGCACGAGTCCGATGCCGTACCGCTCGCACGCCGGCTGGATTTCGGTCTCCACGAGCCGAGTGAGCAGGTTGTACTTGCACTGCTCCGAGACGAGGCCGAGGCCCGAGCGAGCGCGCGCGACTTCGCACGCCTGGGCGATGTGCCAGCCCGCGAAATTCGACGAGCCGACGTAGATCACCTTGCCCTGGGCGACGAGAACCTCCATCGCTTGCCAGATCTCCTCCCAGGGCGTCGCGCGGTCGACGTGATGCATCTGATAGAGATCGATCACGTCGGTCTTGAGCCGGCGGAGGCTCTCCTCGCACGCGCGCCGGATGTGATACGCGGAGAGCCGCCCCTGATTCGGTAACGTGCCCATCTCGCCGTAGACTTTGGTGGCGAGCACGATCTTGTCGCGACGCCCGCCCTGCGCGAGCCAGCGCCCGACGATCTGCTCGGTGACGCCCTCGCCCTTCTTCCAACCGTAGACGTTCGCGGTGTCGAAGAAGTTGATGCCGAGCTCGAGCGCGCGATCCATGATCGCGAACGAGTCGGGTTCGCTCGTTTCCGGACCGAAGTTCATGGTGCCGAGACAGAGTCGACTCACCTTGAGCCCGGTGCGGCCGAGCTGCGTGTATTGCATCGTGCTAGCCATGCGCATCCACTAGCACCACCGGCGCGCGCGGCCTCGGCGCGGCAAGGAGGAGCGCGTCAGCGACGGAAGGCGCGAAAAAGCCGCATTCTTCCGTCGTTCGCGGCGCTCGCGTCGGACGCGAAGTAGAGCGAGCAGAGGTCGGCGCTGAAGCTCGGATCGACCTCGCTCGTGCCGAGCGCGGGGACGAGCGCGACGGCGGTCGCGAGCGGAACCCCCGTGGCCGGATTCATCAGCGCCACGAACAGATCGGCGTTCGCCGCGTCGACCGGCTGGCAATTCGCGTCGAGCGGCGGCGCGCTCACGAGCAGCAAACGCCCGTCGGGAGTCACCCACGGCGTCGCGTCCGTCGCGCCGAGCGCGCAGGCGGCGCCGCCCGACCCGGGGATCTTGAGCGGCACGTCGTCGATCGCCGCCGTGCCGAGCGTCCCCGTCACGAGGCGGGTCGTGCCGCCGCGCGCGGTCATGAAGTAGACGCGCGAGCTCGACCGCACGAAGGCCGCGCCGTAGTCGTCCGCGCCGGACGGCGCGAGCGGCGCGGGAGCGTCCTTCGCGTCGCCGAGGACGTCGCTCTGCCACGTGGCCGCACGGATCGAACGCGTGCCGTCACTCTCCGTCTCGTCGAAGAGCACGTCGAAACCGAGCGAGCCGGGGTCGCCGAAGAAATCGAGACTTGCGCGGAGCGCCATGCTCGCGCCGATCACGGAGCCCGGCGCGGTCGCCACGTCCGGCGCGTACCAGAGCTCGCTCACCGTCGGCGTCACGAGCGTGAAGAAGAGCGTCCCCTCCGCCGAACCCTCGCGCGGAAACCGGAGCGAGCCGCTCGGGTGCTCGAGAATTTGCTGCGTGTCGCCGAAGTCGAGCTGCGAGAGATCGGCGCAGTCGAGACAAGTCCCCGCGCGACAATATTGCGACGCGCCGCACTGGCAGCCGTCGCTCGCCCCCGCGGCCCCGGCTTCGTTCGAGCCGCCCTTGCCGGCTGCGCCGCCGCTCGAGGCGCGGCCCGCGCCGCCCGCAGCACCGCCGCTCGTGCCCGAACGCCCCGCGGCACCCGCGCTCGGACTTAGTCCGCCGCCGCCCGTGTTTCCGTGGCCGCCCGAACCGCTCGCGGCGCCGGCACCCGCGTTGCCTCCGCCCCCTGCGCCGGTGGCGCCGCTGCGAAAGCGCGGCCCGGAGCAGGCCGCGAAGCAGAGCACGAAACACGCCGTCAGCGCCCCGAGCATCGGACGCCACGCGCGCGCCACACGAGCCCCGCGACGCGCTAGGGCGGGACTCGATCGCATGCGTGGAGTGTCGGAGAAAGCGGCCTTGCGCGCAACCGTTGACAGGGCTTCGTGCTTCCACGGAGGATGCGCCGCCCGAGCCGCCCATGAGCACCGACGAGGTCACGCGCGCCGACTTCGAGCGCTATTTCCCGCACACCCCGGCGGCGCTTTGCGTGAAGGAGTGCGCGCGCCTGTCCGCGCTCCGGCGCTACGCGTGCGCCGGGCCGATCCTCGACGTCGGGTGCGGGGACGGGCTCTTCGCGAGCATCGCCTTCGAAAACGTCGAGGTCTGGGGCATCGACATCGACGCCGAGGAAGGGCGCTGGGCGGCGGCGAGCCGGGCCTACGCGCAGGTGATCTTGGGCGACGTCACGCGCGCGAAGCTGCCGGCGGCGTTCTTCGCCACGTGCGTCGCGAATTGCTCGCTCGAGCACGTTCCGCGCGTCGACCGCGCGCTCGCGAACATTTGCGCGAGCCTGCGCCCCGGCGGCCGGGCATATCTGTTCGTGCCGAACAAGGATTGGGCGCGCGCGATGCTGTCGTACCGCGCGCTCGTGAAGGCGGGCTTGGGCGAGCTCGCAGAAGTGTTTCGCTCCTCCGTCGACACGTTCTTCAAGCACCACCACCTCTACGACCGCGACGAATGGAGCGACATCGTGCGAGCCGCCGGCATGACGCCCGTCTCGATCGAACCGGCGCTCTCGACGGGCACGACCGTCGCCTTCGAGCTCTTGCTTCTCCCGTCGCTCGCCGGCTGGGCGAACAAGCACCTCACCACGCGCTGGACGAACTTTCCGCTCGCCCGCCGCGCCCTCGCGCGCCCGGTTCACGCGTTGGTCGAGCAGATCCTCGCCCACACCGACCCGAGCCTCACCGCCGAGTACCTAGTCATCGCGGAGCGCCCGGCCTGAGGCGGCCGACGAGGAAGAACGCCATGGCCGAAGCGGTCGACTACTTCGAGAACCATCGCCACAAGCTGCGGTTCCCGTGGAGCCTCTATCATCGCCCCATCGTGTCGGCGCTCGGCGCGGCGCTCGGCGCGAGCCTCGGGCCGGAGGTGCTGAACGTCGGCGCGGGTCCCTTCTTCGAGCTCGGCGACGTCGACGCCACGGACAAGACGATCACCGTCTGCGACATCGACCCGCGCTCGATCGAGCTCGCGCGCGAGCTCCACGCCGACCGCCTGGCGGCGGCCGATCTCGTCGAAGCGGGCGGCCCGCTGCCGTACGCGTCGGGGCGCTTCGATCTCGTGGTGTCGATGGACGTGATCGAGCACATCCCCGAGCCGGGTCCGCTGCCCTGGCTCGCGGAGATCTTTCGCGTGCTGAAGCCGGGGGGCCTCGCGTTCCTCACCACGCCGAACTACGCGTCGAAGGCGCTCACCGTGATCGAGCAGACCGTGCTCGAAGCCATCGCGCGCCGGCAGGGCTTTTCGCGCAAGGACATGCACCCGAGCAAGTTCACGCCGGCGCGCCTCCACGACCTGCTCGCGACGGCCGGCTTTTCGCGCATCGACATCGCGCCCATTTCCTTCGGCTGGGTGCTGGCCGCACACGCGCGAAAACCCGTGTGAAAGGCGGCTCGGCGCGAGCCGTGCCATGCTCCGACGAACGCGACCGATGACCGAAGCCAAGTTCGACCAGTACGCGCGGAGCTACGACACGCTGCACAACGAGAGCATCTCGGCGAGCGGCGAGTCACTCGAGTATTTCAGCGCTTACAAGCGCGAGTGTCTCGAGCGCCTCGGCGCGCCGGTCGACGAGCCGCTGCTCGACTACGGCTGCGGCATCGGCAACGTCACCGGCGCGCTCACCGAAACGTTCCAAAAGGTGCACGGCTTCGATCCTTCGGGTGAGAGCCTGCGGGTCGCGCGCGAAAACGTGCCGCGCGCGACCTTCCACGACGACTTCGCGGCGCTCCCTGCAGCGCACTACTCGAGCGCGGTCGTGTCGTGCGTGCTCCATCACGTGCCGCACGACGATCACGCGGCCCTTTTGGGACGGCTGCGCGACAAGCTCAAACCGGACGGGCGCGTCTTCGTGTTCGAGCACAACCCGCTGAACCCGGTGACGCGACGCGCGGTCGCCACCTGTCCCTTCGACGACGACGCCGTGTTGCTCTACCCGTGGTACGCGAAGCGCCTGTTGAAAGAGGCCGGTTTTCGCGACGTGACGCTCGAGTACATCGTGTTCTTTCCGCGGCCGCTCTCGTTCCTGCGCCCGCTCGAGCCGCGCCTCGGCTGGCTGCCCGCCGGCGCGCAGATGCTCATCGTCGGTCGGCGCTGAGCTCTTGCAGCGTTCCGTTCGCGTGGACTCGGTACCACGTGCGCCCGGGATAATTGCGGCGCGCGCAGTCTTCGTCGGACGGCCGCTGGCGCGCGAGAAACAGAATGTCGCGCTCCGTGTCGAGCGGCGCATTCTGATTCAGGTTCCAATAACCTTGCACGGCGTCTTCGGGGAAAATCAGGACGAGCGCGTTTTTCAGGTGCTTGTCGCGCGCGGTGCGGTACGGCACGGTTCCCTGGTGATACTCCGCGTAGGCGACGGGGTACGTGCGCGGCGCAATCTCGATCACGCCGAAAACCGCCGACGCGAGCACGACGACGCCGGGCCCCCACTCGCGCAGGCGGCGTAGGCCGGCGAGCCCCGCGCGCTTGAACGCGTCGACCAGCCGCACGGCGATGGGTGCGACACAAGCCCCGGTGCCGGCGCCGATCCCGACCACGATCGGCATGACGTAACGCGGCCCGAGCCCGTCGTCGGAGTAGCGCCCGAACTCCACGAACGAGTAGAAGCCGACGAGACAGAGCGCGCTCACCGCCAGCATGAACGAGACGCCGCGAGCCCGACCGCCGAGCGCCCGCACGAGGCCCACCGCGGCGAGCGCGGGCGCAATTGGCCACCAACAATAGGACCCCGTCGCGAGCGGAATGCCGTACTTGAGCTCTTGGCCCTTCGGGAACGTGAGCACGAGCCGCGCTTCACCGCGGAAGAGCGTGGTCACGCTGTAGCCGGTCGCGAACCATTTTCCGAGCTGGAGCCGCAAGATGACGGCCGTGACGCCCGCGAAGAACGCGAAGCCCGCGCAGGTGCCGACGAACGCCGGCAAGCTCACGCGGCGACGCACGATCGCCTGCGCGAAATAGAGAAACACGCCGATGCCGAGAAAGCCGCCGTCCGCGGGGCGGGTCGCGAGCGCGAGCGCCGTGGTCGAACCGAGCACGAGACCGAACGCGAGGGCGCGGCCGCGCGGCAGGCGCGGGGTCGCGACCTCCGCGGCGCTGTCGACGGCCCACGCGAAACACGCGGCCACCATCGTGTGCGAAAAGCGCGACGCCGCGTTCAAGAGCAAGCTCGGGCCGAGCATCGAGAGCGCGGCCGCGAGCGGTCCGGCGAAGGCCACGATGCGCTCCGACGCTTCGTAGGTCGCGCCGAGACCCCAGGCGAGCCGCCGCGCGACGTGCGCGATGCCGACCGCGACGATGCCGCCCATCACCGGACCGGCGAGCCAGATCACGTGCATGCGCTCGAAGAGCGCCATGAAGAGCGGCCAGCCCGGCGTGTACTGCGAGAACGCGCGGCCCTGGTAATAAAAGACCCAGTAGTTCTCGAACATGCTCGGGCAGGCGGGCACGGGCGCGTACGCGCGGAGGTGCGCGTAGACGTTCGCCTGGAACGAGTTCGCGACCTCGTCGCCGTTGTAGATGGCAAACTCGTAGACGCTCGCGGTCACGAACGTGGCGAGCGCCACCGTGAGCAAGAAGATCACCGCGTCTTGCACCGGGTACGAGAGACGCGGCGGGCGCTCGACCGGGCTTCGTACCGGCATCGCCGTGAGCGCGTGCGCGCCGAGCAGCGTGCCGTACCAGGCGAAGTGCGCGAACAGCATCTCGTCGTTCGACTGCTTCACCCACGACCAGAGCCCGAAGAGCGCGAGCTGACCGACCGCGGCGAGCGTCCCGAGCCCGCGCAACCGCCCGGCGAAGCACGCGACCGTCGTCAGCGTGGCGCCGAGTTGCAAGAGGACGCCCGCCGTCAGAAAGTCGTGCGGGCCGACCAGCGCCGCGAGCTCCGGAACGCAGGCCGCGAGCAGGGTCGTCGCGACCCCGGCGAAGAAGAGCGCGTTCGAGCTGCGCCGGGGAAGCGGACGCGCCCACAGCACGCCGCCGAGCGTCGTCGCCACGCAGCCGGCGGCGACGACGGAGACGGCGCGATAATCATCCGTGTAAGGTAAGTGCATCGCTCTGCGGCACGGAGAGTCGCAAGCGTGGCCCCGGCCGAGCCCTCAGGATTGGCGCACGTTCGCGACGATGCGCGCGCCGCTCGAATCGAAACGAAACCGAAGCTGCTTGAGCCCGCGTTGAGTCAGCGCCGCGTGCACGCGCCGGCGATCGCTCGGCGTCGTGTAGAACATGAAGAAGCCGCCGCCGCCGGCTCCCATCAGCTTGCCGCCGATGGCGCCCGCCTTGCGCGCCGCCTCGTAATGCTCGTCGATGGTGGAGTCGGTCATGTTGGACGCGAGCTTCCGCTTGTTCATCCAGTGCTCGTGCAAAAGCTCCCCGTAAGCATCGATGTTGCCGGAGAGGAGCAGCTCCTTCGTGTCGCGCCCGAGCTGCTTGATGCGGTGCATGCGCTCGACCGCGCTGTCGGTGTTCTTCTGGATGGTCTTGCCCTGCTCGGAGAGCACCTTCGCGGCCTCGCGCTCGACGCCGGAATAGAAGATGAGGAGATTCGACTCGAGCTCGTCGAGCACTTCGGGACGAATCGGCAGCCGCTCGACGCCGACCGTGCCGTCCGTGTTGAAGCTGAAGGCCGTGACGCCGCCGTACGCCGCGATGTACTGGTCCTGCTTGCCGATCGGCTCTTTCAGCACGTCGATCTCGATGTGACACGCCTCGCGCGCGAGCTCTTCGCTCGAGACGAACTCGTGGCGATAGGTGTGCAGGGCGTTCAAGAGCGCGACGGTGAAGCTGCTCGACGAACCGAGGCCGGAATTCGGCGGCACGTCGGCCACGCTCGTGAGCTCGATGCCGCGCTCGATCTTGGCGAAGCGGAGCGCTTCGCGAAAGATGCGGTGATCGATCTGATCGACCGAGTCGACGGTTTCCGTCTTCGAGTACGCGAGTCGGATGCTGTCGTAGAAGCGTCGATTCGCGCTCACGTAGATGTATTTGTCGATGGCGGCCGCCACGAGAAACCCGCCGTGAACGGACGAATAACCAGGCAAATCGGTGCCGCCCCCGCCGAGGGAAAAGCGAACCGGCGCGCGCGACACGATCATGCGGAGCCCCTTAGACCACGGCGCGCGGCTTCCGGCGAGCCAGGATCAGAAATGCCATCGATTCGTCGGGTTCCTCGAGGACGTGGTCGAGCACGCGCGCCCCCGCCGAAAGGCCGATCATCAGCGGCGCGATCAGCGGAAAAGTCCAGAGCCGCGGCGCTTCCGCGACCGAGCCCTCGTGCTGCAGCTTGCCCATCGCCTGCGCGACGCCGCCGATGCGCGCGACGCGAAACGCGAGATAGGTGTTGAGCTTGTGGGCGACGATGCTCCACAGGCTGCCGAGATTCCGAGTCTCGACGAGCTCGAGGCCGGCCTTTTCACACAGCGTGCGGAGGCCGTGCGGGGTGTAGCGGAAGAAGTCGTACGGCTGCTCGTGCAGGCGGAAGTCGAACGGCGCCGTCAGGATCAAGAGGCCGTCGTCTTTGAGCACGCGCCCCATCTCGCTCACGAGCCGGCCCGGCTCCGGCGTGTGCTCGAGCACCTGCACGTTGAGCACGGTGTCGAAGCTCTTGTCCTCGAAGGGAAGCCTGACGCCGTCGTAGTAGAAATCGGGCGCTCGCGTGCTCTTCGACGCTTGGGTGCGGCCGAACGTCGCCTCGTGCTCGATGCCGATGTACTGGCTCACGTGCGGTTCGAAGATCGACTCGTAGGGTCGCTGTCCGCAACCCACGTCGAGCAAACGCCCGTGCGCGCGCGGCGCGACCTGCTTCAGCACCTCGAGCAGCAGCGACTCCTGCAGGTCGACCCAATCGGAGGCCGTGCGCACGAACTTTTGCAACGCGGGCGTGCTCAGGAGCTCTCGCAGGGGGCTCGGGGGCTGCATCGGACGGGACTTATGTTACGTCGCGCCGAGCCAGGCAAGGTCGAAGCAGGGGCCCGCGGTTTTCAGCACTCAGTGGAGCGCGAGGTCGACCCAATCGGCGTGTCCGTGGTCGATCGCGGGTTCCGGCAGGACTTCGAGCAAGAGCTCGCTCTCGCCCGCCAAATCGACCGAAAAGCGGCGCGCGGCTCGACCGCTCTTCACGACGCCGGAGTCGAACAACGTGCCGCGGCGATCGCTCGAGATGCGAAAGCGCACGCTGCCTTGGCCGTTCGCGCCGTCGTCGAGGCCGACGGCACCCTCGAAACGCGAGCCCGGCCGCGTGAAGCGGAGCCGCACGAACGAGCGCGCGTGCACGCCGAGCCCGTGGGCGAAGGTCACGCCCGCGATCGTGAGCGGGCTTCCCATCACGGAAGCGTCCGCGCGCGGCGCCGCGAAGCTCTGGCCCGAGCGGACCACGAAGTAGTCGTCGGTGTGGATCGGCGGGTGCTCGAAGAGCCGCCACTTGCCGGCGCTGCGCGTCGGGTTCGGGAGCCCCGTGTACGCGCGCATGATGCCGCCGAAACGCGCGAGCTCCCCGTGAGCGATCGCGAAGCGGTATTGACTCGGAAAGGGGAAGTCCTCGCGGCGCCGGATCGGGATTTGGTAGTAGAGGTTCGTGCCCGAGTCGTTGTCGATCATGCCGCCCTGTTCGGCGGTGATCCAGGCCGGCACCTGGCCGAGCTCGAGCTGGCCGAACACGTCGCTGTCGAGCTCGGTCGCCGTCACGAGCGTCTGCAGGTCGGTGCCGGCGGGAATCGACTTCGCGAGCTTGAAGCAGCCGGCAATTTCGTCGTTGAAGTCGAGTAGGCGAACCGTCAAGAGCGCGAGAAAGGCGGCGACCAGGAGCGTCAGGTAGCCGGGCCATTGGCGCCCCACCCAATCCTTCGTGCGCGGCACGAGCAGCGCCGGCGCGAAGGCGTGCACGAACACGGAGCAGCGCGAGCCGACGAGCCACGTCGAGAGGATCCAATCCGGCGTCACCACGAAGGCGACGAGCGCGACCACCACGGGCACGACGCGCGCCGCCGAAAACGCCAAGCGCGGGCGGGCCACGAGCAGAAACGACGCGATGGCCGCGAGCGCGACGTACGCCCAGAACGGGCTCGCCGTGGTCATGAACGAGCCCGAAAACAGGGTGATCGCGCGCGCCTTGTCGAACCACTCCTCGGTCGGGTGCCAATAAGCGATTTGGCCCTTGTGCGTGAACCAGAAGAGCGCGCACGCGCCCATCGGCAAGACGTGCACGGCGCGGAGCCAGCGGCGCAGCCACGCGCCCTGAAACAGGAACGTGAGTCCGACGACGACCACCGAGAAGCCGAAGATGATGCCGTGCGAGAAGAAGAGCAGGATGCCGAGCACGGAGGTGCGCAGGATGTCGCGCACGCCGGGGCGCTCGGGCTGGCGCAACACCGCCACGAAGTAAGCGAACATCAGCGGGAGCGCGAACGTGTAGGAGATGAACCCCCACAGATAGCCGTAGTCGAACGCGAGCACGTAGCCCACGAGCCCGAACGCCGGCCGCGCGCCGACCGTCTTCAGCCAGCGCGTCAGCATGACGGGCGTCGCCAGCGCGCCGATGCTGAGCAAGCATTTCGTCGCCGCCACCGCGCCGAACGCGACCGTCAGCGGGTAGGCGATGGCGTAGGTCAGGAGGTACGGTGTGAACGGCGCCACGCGGTACATGTGCCGATACTCGAGCGGCCCGTCGTGGAGCTCGGTCCACAACCGAAACAGGTTCGCGTGCTGCGGCAGGTCGACGCCGACCGGAAAGCGCGGGAGCCACACCGAAATCAGCGCGAGCACGCCGCACAGGACGAACCCGACGAGGACCGCGCGAGACACCCCGAGCCATAATGCCGCGCGCCGCGCCCAGAGCTCGAAGCGAGAAAACTCGAGTTTTGCGGGCGCGCCGGGCGCGTCGAGGGGCACGTTCATGTCGTAACCGAAAGCCGCGCCATGCTTGCACGGGATCGGCCTTGCGGCGACCTTATCGTGCGCACGGAAATCGCCGAACCGCGCGTCAGCGTCGCGTCCCGACCACGACCGACTGCACGAAGAAATCCTTGGCGCCGAACTCGTAGGACTCGAGCTCGAAACCCCCTTCCGCGAGCAGCTCCCGCGCTTCCTGCCGCGAGTGGACGAGGCTCACTTCGGGCGGGTGGAAACGCACGTCCTTGTGCAGCACGTCGTTCAAAATGAAGTGCGCCGATTTGATGACCGCGACGCTCGTCGCGCGGGCGTGCGGCCAAAAAACCACCAATTTGCCGCGCGGCCGCAGCACGCGACCCACCTCGGTGAAGGCGCGCACGAGCTCGTCGTGCTCGAAATGCTCGACCACGCCCAGGTTGTACGCGCCGTCGAAGCTGCCGCTCGCGAACGGCAGATCGAAAATGCTCGCGTGCCGCACCTCCTCCGCGTCCGGGTTGTGACGGCGGTAGATCGCGAGCGCGGACGGCGAGATGTCGACGGCCGTGATTTTGGCGCGCCCGTGCAGGCCCGCATCGACGTGGCCGCTGCCGCACCCGGCGTGCAGCAAGCGCGCGCCCGGCGCGAACTCGCGGCGAAGCGTCTGTTCCAGGCGCCGCTTGATGATCGCGTTCCGGTACACGGTCGCGATCGCGTCGTAGACGGCGGTCGATTTCTGGCTCTTCTTCTCCCAGTATTCGTTCCAGTTTTGGGGATCGATGAGCGCGGGGTCGAGCTCCACCGGCTCCTTGGTGAGCCGGAAGCGCGCCGGATTCGTCTGGTCCTGGTAAAAAAGCGAGAACAGCGTGCGGACGCTCTCCGGCACGTCGGCGAGCGACATCTTGGTCGTCTCGTAGGTGCTCTTCGGCAGCTTGATCGGCACTTCGGCGATCGCGTGGCCGTTGCGCTGCAAGACGAGCAGACTCTCGAACAAGAAATCGTAGCCGCGCGCCTCGATCAACCCGAAGAGCTCGCGCGGGATCGCGTTCAAATCGTAACAGCGAAACCCGGTCGTCGCGTCTTGCGAGAGACCGAGGAGGTGTTTGGTGAGCAGGTGACCCGCGCCGCTCAGCGACCGGCGGAGGAGCGACCAGTCGGGCAAGCTGCCCGACTCGAGATGGCGCGAGCCGACCACGACGTCGGCGTGCTCGCCGCGGGCGAGAAAGGTCGGAATCAGTCGCGGCGACTCCGCGTATTCGCCGTCGAGCGTGACGAGCCGATCGTAACCCTCGCGGTAGGCGCGCTCGATCGCGTCGAGGTGATTCACGCCGGTGCCGCGCCGCTCCGGCTCGTGCTGGATGCGGAGGCGCGGGAACTCCGACGCCAGGCGATCGAGCTCTTCGCCGGTTCCGTCCCGCGAACCGTCGTCGAGCAGCAAGACGTCGGCGTCGATCCCGAGCGCGGCGATGCGCTCGCAGAGCGGCCTCGTGTTCTCTCGCCGCTCGAACGTCGTCGCGAAAATCAGGGTCTTCTTCGGCATCGGCACCCGGCGGGAGCTTAGCAAGGAGTGCCGACGAGGTCCCGCGCGGGCCGGCGATTGCGCTCCCCCGCTCCGGGCGTTGAGGTTACTGTGGCGCCGGAGGATGCCCGACACCGAAACCGAGACGCCGCCGTTGCGGCTGGTCGTGCTCATGCCCGTGTTCGACGATTTCGCGGCGGCGAGCCTCGTCTGCCAGGCCCTCGATCACGAGCTTTCTCGCGTCGAACGTCTGGAGACGACGGTGCTCCTGCTCGACGACGGCAGCCCCGCCGGACTCGAGGGCTGGACGGCGTTCACGCCCGCGCGTCTCGCGCGCATCGACGTGCTCCGCTTGCGCCGCAATCTCGGCCATCAACGCGCCATCGCGGTCGGGCTCTGTCACGTCGCGGCCGCGGCCGCTTGCGACGCCGTGCTCGTGATGGACGCCGACGGCGAGGATCGCCCGGCGGACGTGCCGCGCCTCATCGCCGAGCTGCGTGGCACGCCGAACGCGATGATCTTCGCGGAGCGCCGCAAGCGGCTCGAGGGCGTCGTGTTCCGGCTCGGCTACTTCGCGTACCGCACGCTGCATCGCGGGCTCACCGGCATCGCGGTGCGCGTCGGCAACTTCAGCCTGATCCCGGCGCGCGCGCTGCCGCGCCTCACCTGCATGGCCGAGCTCTGGAACCACTACGCGGGCGCGGCGCTCCGTTCACGCTGGCCGCAGCGCCGGGTCCCGCTCGACCGCGGCTCGCGCGTCCACGGCCGCTCGCGCATGGGCGGGCTGATTCCGCTCGTGACCCACGGAATCGCGGGAATTGCCACGTTTCACGACGTGGTGGCGACGCGAATCCTCGTGGCGAGCATGGGTCTCATGGCCTTCCTGGGCGCCGCCATGCTAGCCGTGCTCGCCGTTCGCTTCGGGACGAGCCTCGCGATTCCGGGTTGGGCTACTTATACCTTGGGCCTCTTGCTCATCCTCAGCATTCAAGTGACGACGTTCGCGTTCGGGCTCGTGCTCTCGCTCATCAGCACGCGGCCGGCGGCGACCGTCGTCCCCTGTCGCGATTACGGCGTGTTCATGGGAGACATCGATTCACTATGGCGTCGTCCGTAACGGTCGATCCGACGCACTACGTCGGTACGGAGCTCGAGCTCTTCGCGGAAGCCAAGAACTGGAAGGCGTATTTTTCGCGCAGCCTCGCGCGCTGGGTGCAGGGTGACGTGCTCGAGGTCGGCGCCGGCATCGGCACGAACACGCACGAACTCTACGACGCACGGGTGCGGAGCTGGCTTTGCCTCGAACCGGACGCGGCGCTCGCCGAGCAGGCCAAAGTCGCCGTGGCGGACCTGCCGAACGCGACGGTCACGGTCGGCACCACCGTCTCGGCCGCCGCGAGTCTCGGTCACTACGACAGCGTGCTCTACATCGACGTGCTCGAGCACATCGAGGACGATCGGGGGGAGCTCGCCCGCGCGGCGACGCTGCTCCGCGACGGCGGGTACCTCGTCGTCTTGTGCCCGGCGCACCAAGCGCTCTACAGCGAGCTCGATCGCGCCGTCGGGCATTTTCGCCGTTACAACGCCGAGACCTTGAGCGCGTGCGGCCCGAGCGGGCTCGCCCTCGAAAAAGTTTTTTATTTGGACGCGGTGGGCATGCTCGCTTCCTTCGCGAATCGAGCGCTCCTGAAGAGCGGCCAGCCGAGCCTCGGACAAATCAAAGTGTGGGATCGCCTGATGATCCCGCTCTCACGGGTGATCGACGCCTGCGTCGGGCGCCGGCTCGGCAAGTCCGTCATCGCCGTCTGGCGCCGAGTACCGAGCGGCGCGAGCGTGGGCTAGGCTAACGTTTCCTTGGAAAGCTCGAGTTTGGCGCCGCTCCATCGAATTCTCGTTTTTACCGCGACGTACAACGAGGCCGACAACATCTCGCTGCTCGTCGCCGAGGTGCTCGCGACCCTCCCCACGGCCGACATGCTGGTCGTCGACGACGCGTCGCCGGACGGCACCGGGCACCTGCTCGACGAGCTCGCGAAGAACGAGCCGCGGCTCCACGTCTTGCATCGTCCGAGCAAGAACGGCCTCGGCACGGCGCACAAGCTCGCCATCAAGGTCGCGCTCGCGGAAGGTTACGACGCGCTCATCACGATGGACGCCGACTTTTCGCACCATCCCAAATACCTGCCGCAGATGGTGCGGGAGCTCGCGAGCGCGGAGTTCGTGACCGGCTCGCGTTTCGCGCCCGGCGGCAGCTGTGAGTACCCGCCCTCGCGGCGCGTCTTGAGCCGCACGGCGAGCACGCTCACGCGCGAGCTCCTCGGCATCCCCTTGCGGGAGACGACCACGTCCTACCGCGGCTTTCGCCGCTCCTTGCTCGAACGCCTCAACGTCGACGCGATCCAGTCCGACGGCTACTCGTACTTCGTCGAGTCGATCTTTCAGATCACGCGGCTCCTCGAGCGCGAGCACAAGCTCGGCGGCATGCGTGAGTTCCCGATTCGCTTCGAGGACCGGCGCGCGGGCGCCACGAAAATCTCGAAAAAAGAGATCTGGAACGGCTTTGCCACGCTCGCGCGCCTGAGCGCCAAACGCCTGGTCCGGCGCACGAATCCGGGCGGCCCGCTCGTCGAGGCACCCGACGCCGCGGTCTGCAACGCGTGCGGCTGCGCGCATTACGTCGAGGAATACCCCGCGACGGCGTCGAGCCACGTGAGCGCGACCTACCGCTGCACGAGCACGAATCACGCTTCGCACGGCCGGCTCGTCCGCTGTCTCGGGTGCGGGCTCGTCTACACGAACCCGCAGCTTCCGGCGCACGAGATGGTGGGGCTCTACGGCGAGGTGGAAGATCGCACCTACCTCGAGAACGTCGAGGCGCGGGTGCGCACCTTCACGTATAACCTCGACGCAATCCTGCAATACTTGCCGGCGCGCGGGCGGCTGCTCGACGTGGGCTCGTACTGCGGGATTTTCCTGAACGTCGCGCGCGATCGCGGCTACGAGGTCGTCGGCGTCGAACCGTCGCGCTGGGCGTCGAGCTACGCGAGGAACCACTACGGCGTCACGAGCGTCACCGGGACGCTCGCCGACGTCCCGCGCGAGCCGGCGTTCGACATCGTGTGCTCTTGGGACGTGCTCGAGCACCTTTCGAATCCCGCGCGCGAGCTCGCGCTCGTGAACGAGCGGCTGCGCAAGGGCGGCATTTTCGCCTTCTCGACCATCGACTACGAGAACTGGTTCCCGCGGCTCATGGGTGAGCGCTGGCCGTGGATGATGGACATGCACCTCTATTATTTCGACCAAAAGGTGCTGTCGCAGATGCTCGAACGCGCCGGCTTTCGCGTCGTGCGCGCCCAACCCTACTGCCACATCATCACGCTCGATTATTTCCTCGGCAAGCTCGACGCTCTCGGCGTCCCGGCCGCGCGCTTGCTGCGCGTGCTCGCGAAGGGCAGCGCGCTCCGCTCGACCTACGTGCCGTTCCGCTTCGGCGACATTCAGCTCTTCGTCTGCGAGAAGGTGCGCGACGTGAGCGCCGGCGAGCAACCGACGAACGGCATGACGCACGCCGCCGCGGCGAGCGCGCTCACGGCCTGAGATAGAGCCGTGGATTGACGGCTCGGTAGTGGAAGCGCTCGAGGAACGGATAGAGGAGGGTGCGCAGGTGCCGCCCCTTGCGGTGCTCGTTCTCGGGGTCCAGAAACACGACTTTCGGGCGATTCTTGACGAGCTCCTCGTAGAGGGGACGCAGCCGCTCCTCGTCGGTGTCGCCCTCGTAGGACGGTAGGATCTCGTCGATGATGTTCGTTTCGCGCGCGGCGCTGATGCGATCGGACCGAGCGTAGAGCTGCGGGGTGCCGGTCGTGAAGATGCGATCCTGCGGCGTCGTGTGCGCGGCGATGAACGCGAGAATCCCCGGTTGCGGCTCCTGCCACGGCACGCGCTGGAAGTGCATGTTCGAGAGCAGCGAGAGCGTCGGGTAGACGTACGTCGCGACCGCGAGGCACGCGACGGCGCTCGTCGCGATGCGCACGCGGCGATCGGCCGCGCGGAGCGGCCACTTCAGCGAATCCACCGAGGCGACGAGCACGTAGAGCACGCCGGCCATCGACATGACGCAGTAGTGGACCCACATGCACATCGTCGGCACGGCCGCCCACAAGCCCGCGCACGTGGCCGCGACCATGGTGAGGAAGAGTCCGATGGAGCGGCGGAACGCGAAGACGGCGCCGGGCAGCGCGAGCGGCGCGAGGTAGCCGAGCGTGTTTTCGTTCAAAAAATACTGGCGGATGTGGTTCCACGCGACCTCGAAGCCGTCGTCCGGGCGCGCGACGCCCGCCGCGACGCAATACGAAGTCTTCGGGTCACGATAGATGCGCGAATAGGCGTGCAGGAGCTCGACGTAGCCCTTCATCGCGCCGGTCGGCACCATGTAGAGGCAGAGGATGACGAAGAAGGCCGCGACCCCGAGCAAGCTCGCGCTCGCGAAGCGCTTGGCGGAGGCGAGCGTCGTGGCGCCGCGCAGGAAGAACGCGCCGACCCACGTCACGCCGACGACGCCGCCGATCGGCTCCTTCGACAGCACCGCGCACGACATGAAGAAACCGCCGGCGAAGAGCGCCGCCTTCGCGTGACGGCCCTCGTAGAGGAAGCCCGCGAGGCCGAGCGTGTAATACATGAGACCGATCGACTCGCAGTCGCTGAGCGCGGTGTCGTGGTACCAGGTGTTCACGAACAGCGCGACGAAGCCGACCGTCATCGCGAGCACCAAGAAGCGCTCGATGCCGCGGGCGAGGAGCGTCGTCTGGAGCAGGAGCACGGCGCTGAGCGGCGCGAACGTGAAGAACGTCCGGTAGCCGTAGTTTTTGAGGCCGAAGAGCGCGATCGCGATGGCGTGGGTGAAGAACGCGATCGGCGGCTTGAACTCGAGAAAATCCCGGTAAACGACGAGGCCCTTGGTGATGCACCAGCCGCCCCACGTGAAAAACTCCTCGTCGTAGCTCGTGGCGGCGTACCAAAACGGCCTGTTCAGCGCGAGGAAGACCGCGGCCGTGACGACGAGCGTCAGGGCGTCGAGCGTGAACGCGCCGAGACGCGCGCGATCCTCGGCGCCGAGGCGCCATTGCAGCGCGGCGCGGGCTCGACGCACGGGAACGGCGCCGTTCGCGGGGTCGGCCGTCGCCATGCGCTCAGCGCTTGCGTACCGCAACGGCGGTCGCGTGCAAAATCAGCGTGAACGTGAAGGACATGAAGCCCGCGATCATCAGCATGAGGCCGGTGAAGCCGAGGTGGTTCAGCGGGCCGTCCTCCATGCCCGGCAGGTGGAGCCCGAGGCGGAAGTAAGTGCGCACGAGCAGGAGCTCGCACAAAAAGCCGGTGGCGAACACGATGCCGCTCGCGACCACGGCGCGCGTGTAGCGGAAGCGGCGGAACCACTTCGCCGTCACCTCGCCCGAGTAGTCGAAAAAGACCTGCGACAGGATGCCCATGTAAATGCACTGCAGGCCGAGCAGCGCGAGCGACATGCCGAGCAGCATCCAGTGGAGCGAGAGCGTCACCGGACCGAGCGTGATCGGGCCGAACGAGAGCGGCAAGGAGAGCAGCGCGCCGACGACGAGGAGGACGACGCCCGGCTTGAACAGGAAAAAGTCGGCGCCGTAGACGAACATGGCGCGCAGGTTGATCCACGCGGCGTGCCAGGGTGAAAACCAACCCGAGCGCTTGTGATGGCTCAAGCGCCCCTCGCGATCCTTGAGGAAGCGGATCGGCACCTCTTCCGTGCGGAGGTGCATGTGCACGGATTTCAGCACCATCTCGGACGCGTACTCCCAGGACTGCGAGCGAATATCCATGCGGGCGAGCGCGTCCTTGCCGATGCCGCGCATGCCGCAATGGATGTCCGAGAAGCGGCTCGAGAAGATGACGTTCAAAATCCAGGTCGTGACGGGCGTGCCGAGGTAGCGATGCAGGGGCGGCATCGAGCCGGGCTCGATGTAGCCGCGGAAGCGCGAGCCCATCACGAACTCGGCGCCGCCCCGGAACTTCTCCACGAACGGGGCGAGCTCGCGAAAGTCGTACGTGCAGTCGCAGTCCCCCATGATCACGTATTTGCCGCGGATGAACGGCAGCGCGTCGATGTACGCGCGCCCGAGGCCGCGCTTCGGCGTCTTCAAGACGCGCGCGCCGCCCGCGAGCGCAAGCTCCATCGTCCGATCCTTCCCGCTGTCGACGATGAGGATCTCGCCTTGCACGCCGGCCTTCTTCATGCCCTCGTGGCACCAGGCCACGAAATCCTCGATCGTGAGCTCCTCGTTGAGCGCGGGGATCACGATGGAAAACTCCGGATCTTCGACGTCGTTCGGCGGGAGCGCGAGCGAAATCTCCGGGTCGTGCGGCGCCGGGCCGCCTCTTTCAGGGACGAGCGCGGTCACGAGCGTCCTTACATCCTGCCGGCTTTCATGTCGGGAATCATCGCGCGAATCGCGGCGCCGAGCGCTTGTCGCGAGTTGTGCTTCGGCGTGAAGCCGAGGGCGCGGATGCGATCGTTCTTGAGCCGCACGACCGGCACGTCGCCCTTCCAGCCGCGGTCGCCGCCGGTGTAAGCGAAACGCACCGAACCCGGCGCCAAGCCGACGCACTCGACCGCGAGCTCCGCGATCTCGCGCACGGTGATCTCGTCTCCGGTGCCGACGTTGTAGACTTCGTACGGCGTGGGCGTGCGCGTGTGCGCGAGCAACACGGCGCGGATGATGTCGCTCACGTGCACGTAGGACTTGCTCTGCGTGCCGTCGCCCAGAATCTTGAGCTCGCTCGGATCGGCGAGCAGACGGCGCGCGAAATCGAAGCCGACGCCGTGCGTCTGGCGCGGACCGACGACGTTGCCGAAGCGAAAGGCGCAGCCGGACAAGCCGAACATGAACGTGTAGCTCGCGATCAGCGCTTCACCGGCGAGCTTGCTCGCGCCGTAGGTGGAGATCGGCAGGAGCGCCGGCTGATTCTCCGGGATTTCGAGCGTCCCGAGGTCCCCGTACACGCCGCTGCCGGACGCATAAAGGATGCGCTTCGCCGTCGTCGTGCGCATGGCCTCGACCACGGCTTGGGTGAGCACGGTGCCCTGCCAGAAATCGATGTCGGGCTCCGTCGCGGCGCGGGCGATGTCCGGGTTCGACGCGAGGTGGATCACGACGTCGTGACCGTCCATCGCGCGGCGGAGCGCCGGCACGTCCTCGACGTTGCCGCGCACGACGTTGAACCGCGCGTCGCCGCGGTGCGGCTCGACGTGCCACTCGCGCCCGGACGAGAAGTTGTCGTAGACGGTGACGCCCGCCGCGCCACCTTCACCCAACAAAAAATCGACGAAGTGCGCGCCGATGAAGCCCGCTCCGCCGACGACGAAAAATCGCGCACCGGCGATCGTGTTGACCCACTTACGTTCCATGGCTCTCTCGGGCGGACGCTACTTGAGCGATTCCCACTTGGTCGGCGCGCGCTTGAGCGCCGGGTGGCTCACGAGCAGGTGCCAGACCACCGCGCACAGGCCCTCCGTGTGCGGCGTGATGCGATCCGGCGACGCGGTCGGGATGACGACGCACGCGTCGGCCACTTTCGCGGTGTAACCCCCGTCCTTGCCGACGATGCCGAACACGCGGGTGCCCGCCGCCTTGGCGAGCTCGAGCGCGAGCACCAGGTTCGGCGAGACGTTCTTCTCTTTGTTGCCGCCGCCGACCGAAAAGACGAGCACCGCGTCCTTCGCGCCGACGCGGGAAACTTTGAGCCACTCCGAGAAGCTCGTGTCCCACCCCTCGTCGTTCACGCGCGCGGTCAGCTCGGAAACGTTGTCGGTCGGCGCGTACGCCTCGAACGCGCAGAGCTTGCGAAAGTCGTTCACCGCGTGGCTCGCGTGCCCCGCCGAACCGCCGACGCCGAGAATGAACAGGCGTCCGCCCGCGTCACGCGACGCCGCGAGACCCGAGGCCAGCTTCTCGATCACTCCGGCGTCGAGCTTTTGGATGATCTCGACGCTCTCCCGCAGAAATTGCTGGGTGAAATCTGTCATAGCTTGTAGCCGGCCGCGACGGCGTCACCGTGGAACATCTTGACGGTCTCGAGGCTGTAGTCACCGAGACTCTTGCCGAACAGGCTCAATTTTTTGAGCATGTCGGGCGGAACCGTGATGATGTGCGCGCCCGCGTCCTCGGCCTGCACGATGTTCAAGAGCTCGCGCGGGCTCGCCCAGAGGAGCTCGGCCGCCGCGCCCGACGCGTCGCAGATGGCGCGCGCCGCCTTCATGTGAGGCACCGGATCGCGGCCGGTGTCGGCGATGCGCCCGGCGAACACGGAGACGACGGCGGGCGCGCCGCCCGCGAGCGCTTGCGTCACGCCGTGCACCTGCTCGAGCGTGCAGATCGCCGTGACGTTCAGCTGCACGCGCGCGCCGACCGAGAGCTCCTTCACGAGCGGGAGCGACGACTCACCGCGCGTGTTCGTGATCGGGATTTTCACGTAGACGTTCGGCGCCCACGCGGCGATCGCGCGCGCCTGACGCGCCATCTCCGGGAACTCGTCGGCGAACACCTCGAACGAAATCGGCCGGTCCTTGATCTGCGCGAGCACCTGGTGGGCGAAGGCGACGTAATCCGAGACTCCCGCCTTGCGCATCAACGTCGGATTCGTCGTGAAGCCGGAGATGAGCGGATTTTTCGCCATCTCGAGCAGCGAGGGCAGGTCGGCACCGTCGGAGAAGAGTTTGATTTTGGAGGGCATCCGTCACCGGTACTCAGAGCGATTTCAGCCGAAAGTCCACGAACTCTTGCAGATCCCGCCCGCGAAAGGAAGGCGCAAGACCCTGGACATTTAGCATCTCTTCGTCCCCGGGCCACGCCGAGCCGAGGAGCGCCGTCGCGAAGCCGAGGCTTTGCCCTGCGATCACGTCGGTCGCGCGATCGCCGACCATCCACGCGTCCTCGGCGCGCGCGCCGGGGAACGCGAGCAACGCGTCGCGCAAGAGTCCCGGTCGCGGCTTTCGGCACTCGCAACCGTCCTCCGCGCGATGAAGACAGATGAACGAGCGCTCGATGCGCGCGCCGGCCGCTTCGGCGCCGGCGACGACGGCCGCGTGAATCGCGTCGAGCTCCGCGCGCGTGATCTCTCCCTTCGCGGCCGCGGGCTGGTTCGTCGCGATTGCCAGCGAAAAACCCGCGTCGGTCAGCGCTCGGAGCGCGGCGGGCACGCCCGGCAAAATCTCGACCTCGGCGAGCGCGTGCGGGCTCTCCGGCGGACGCCCAGCGCGGTGCACGACCAGTCGATTGAGCACGCCGTCGCGGTCGAGCACGATGAGACGCGGCGCGGTCATGAGCGACCGAGCAGCGCTTCGAGGTCCGCGAGCCCCGCGGGCGACCCGACCTCGTAAAAACGTTCTTGCACGAGGTAGCCCGCGAGCTCGCCGCGCTCGCTCAGCGGGCGAAACACGTCGGCAAGGTCGTACTTCACGCCGCGCGGCACGTCGCGCTCGATCACTTCGCGACGGAGCGCGGAGAGGCCGTAGTCGATGTAGCGGTAATCGCTCGCGGGCCGCAGCGTGCGGCTCTTGTCGTAAAGCGTGATCGACCCGCTCGCGGCGTCGAACACGACGTTGCTCGTGTCCCAGCGCCCTTCGTTGTGAAACACCGTCATGAGCGCGGGTTTGCGCGAGCGAACGAACGCGTCCGCGACCGCGCCGAAGTCGATGGGCAGATACGAGTCACCGTAGGTGAGCAGGAATTCGTCCGCGAGCGCGCCGCGTTCGGCGGCGAAGCTGAGCGCGCCCGCCGTGCCCCGCAGCGTCGAGCCCTCGTTCACGTAGCGCACCGCAAGGCCGTAACGCGCGCCGTCGCCGACGTGCGCTTCGAGCTGTTCGCCGAGGTGACCGACGGAGAGCAACACCTCGCTCACGCCGTGCGCGGCGAGCCAGGCGAGCTGGTGGTCGACGAACGGACGGCCCCGCACCTCGAGCATGGACTTCGGCACGGTTTCGGTGCGCGGCCGCATGCGCGTCCCGAGCCCGCCCGCGAGGATCACGCACTGCATCGCTTGGGTGACCGAACGCTCGCGTTCGCTCCGCTCAGGGATAAATCCGCACCCGGGACAGGTGCAGAATCGCCGAGGGGGACGGAATGTGGATCTTCACGTAACGGGCGTGCTGGGGATCGAAATCCTGACGCCAGGTCGTGAATTCGGAGTTGTGGCGCGCGACCTCGTGCCAATTCTTCTTGTCAGTGCTCACGTCGACGGCGAGCGGCACCGCGCGTTCGGCGCAGCAATCGATGCGATTGTCGATCTCGACGCCGCCGACGCGGCGCGGCTTGCCGAGATCGAACATCACCCACGGATCGTTCTCCTGATTCGTGTGAAAGAAGTAGTTTTCTCCGCCCACGCAGGTCTGCTTCGGGGAATCACAGCCGCCCTGCGGGTAGCGCGAGCTCGTCGTCCAGCTCGCGCGGGCGGCCAGATCGTGCGCCCGCCGGTTCATCGACATGTATTGGTCGGCCGCGAACGCGCCGCCGCCGACGACCACGAGCACGACGACGACGTGGAGCACGCGCCGCACCCAAATGCGCTCGAGCCGACGCTGCACGGAGCCGAGCGGCTCGAACAGTCCCGCCGCCGCGCGCTCGAGCCGCTCGACGAGACGCCGTTGCGCGGTCGCGTCGAGCTCCGCGAACTCCACGTACGAGCGTGACAGGTCGCGGGTGAGCTCGGCGACCTCCCCTTCGCCGCCCGCCGCGCGCGCGAGGAGCGCCTTGTCCGCGCGCTCGAGCAGCGTGCCGAGTGCCGGGGCCGCGTCCTCGGCCGTTTCGGCGCCGTCGGGCTTGAGCGCGGCGTGCGCGAGGAGCGACCAGTGAACGGACTCGCGATAAAGCTCGGCGGCGACCGCTTCACTGCCGCTCTGCGAGAACGGCTCCGGCGGCCGCTCGGTGCGCGCGGCCGCTTCTTGCGCGAGCGCGGCGCGGCCGGCGAGCTCGAGCGCGCGCGGCGAGACGACGCCCGCATCGGCGCGCACGGTGCGCTCCGCCGAGCGCAGCCAAAACCAGTCGACGATTCGAGACCCGAAGCCTGCCACGCGCGTGTTCTTATCAGAGATTTAGAGGCCGATCAGCTTCATCGCCTGCTCGTTGTTGTCCGTCGGCGCGTTGCGCTTCCACAATAAGAAGTTCCCGCGCCGCTGGATGAAGCCGTATTTGCCGGTGGCGATGGCCGAGGCGATCACTTGGTGGGACGTGGGTTCGTTGCGCGCCTCGTCGATGGTCATCAGCAAATAGTCGGCGTCGTCGTAGGCGAAGCGCAGGGTGAAGCAGAAGCGCCGGTTCGAGACGTGCGGCGCCTCGGTCTCGGTCGCGGCCACCGAGGCATTCGGCGGAATCAGCGCGATGAGCTCGTAGAGATCCTTGTGGTGCCGGATGTCGTCACGGCTGATCTCGAAGCCGACCTGCCGGAAGCCGCCCACGAAGTTATTGTGCTGAAACAGCGCGCCGTGGCTGTAGCTGTAGATCGTCGCCGTCGCGAACATGGAGACGAGCGCCGCGGGCACGCGCAGACGCCGGATGCCGAGCCGCGCGTCGACCTCACGCCACCAACCGAGGGTGATCGCGGACGCGTAGAAGATGTAACCCGTGTAGTTCGACGTGTACTGGAAGAACGTCTGGTACATCGGCTTGTACCCGGACGAGAGCAACGTGAACATCGCCGGCGGGATGAACAGAATCCACGTCCACGGCTGGCGGAACGGCAGGAGCAGCACCGGCCCCATCATCTTGATGATGTAGGTGAGCTTGTCCTGCTCGAGCAGCGAATTGAACGTGAAGATCGGGTTCGAGATCATCGTGCGGAGCACGCCCGAAAAGCCCGATTCACCCGGCGGTATCAGCCCGACGAAGATCCAGGTGAAGCTGTTCGCTTCCGACCAGGTGCGGTGGAGCGGCATGATGAAGAACTTCACCGCGACGAAGTAGATCGCCGAGACGACGCCGCCGATGATCGCCCAGCGCACGCGTTTGCCCATCACGAGCTGATACATGCAGCCGGCGCAGAGCACGGCGCTCGTGTCCTCGCGCACGAGGAGCGCGCAAATCCAGAAGAAGATGAGCCACCCCTTCTTCTCGACCTCGTAACAATAGACCGTCCACGCGATCCAAAACGGCGCGAGCGTGAGATCGTGGAAGTCGTAGAACACGGGCCCGTGCATGGGCGCGTGGATGAGATAGAGGTACGCGAAGAGCACGCCGACCCACGAGCTCCCGAGTCGATGTCGCGCGATGAGGTAGATGGGGACCGCGGTGGCGGAGACGAGCACGGCCTGGAGCACGAGCAGCGTCTCGGCGTGCTGGTAGAGCGCGTAGATCGGCGCGTAGAGATAGAAGAGGAAATTGGCGTGGAATTGGATGTGCGAACCCGTTCGCCCGAGATCGGGGCTCGCGGCGAACCATTTGCCGCGGATCAGGTTCCACATCAGGTTGTCGAAGATCGCGAGGTCCCAGCTCGCGGTCTTGAGCCGATAGTGGTTCAAGATCGTGTAGTAGGAGAGGTAGCCCGCCATGAAGAGCACCATCACGGTGAGCAACACGGGGGGCGTGCGCGCGTAGAGCTTCGGGTGCCGGCGCACCGCGCGCGCGAACCAATCCTTGAACCCGACCCAGTCGATCGAGTCGAACGACATGCGCAGCGTGCGCTCGAAGCCGAGGCCGAAGAGCCCGGCGGCGAGCACGAACGCCCACTCGTTGCGATCCGTCCAGCGGTAGTCGAACAGGATCGGCAGCGGGAACAGCACCATCAGCGGCGAGACGATGCGCGCCGTGCGCTCCAGCGTGGTGACGGCCGCGTCCGAGAAGCCGCGCGCGATCCAGTAGATGGCCCCGGCGAGCGTGAACGCGAAGCCCGTCCCGCCCATCGCGTAAATCATCACGTCGCGGGTGGGCTTGTCCATGACGTTGCCCATCACCTGCTCGAGCGCGCGGTCGTAGTTCCACATGAACACGAAGGCGGCGAGCGACGCTCCGGCCGTGAACAAGAGCACCGCGCTCCCCGTCAAGCGCGCTTCTGCAGGCGTTTTCCCGACGATCATCGTGACGCGTGGCTACGTAGCATGGGCCCTTGACGATGGTTTTTCAGCCGGGATGAGTCAAGCTTTTCCCGGGCGCCGCGACCCGGCTATATGTGTGCCGCGCGACCTCTCCTCCGCCCCCGGCCCTGGTGGATCGGCCGCGCGCGGGCCGCTCGCGCTGCCTGCCTCTTCGTTAGACCGACACTAAACCATGATCAGACCCAAGCTCTCCGTCGTGATCCCCGTCTTCAACGAGGCGGAGACGATTCCGGAGCTCGACCGGCGCCTGAAGGCGCTCTTCGCGTCACTCTCCTCGATCGCCGGCTCTTGGGAAACGGTGTTCGTCGACGACGGCTCGAAGGACGGCTCGGGCGACATGCTCGGCGCCCTCGCGCGGAACGAGCCGCGCTACAAGATCATCGGCTTCTCGCGGAACTTCGGGCACCAGGCCGCGATCACGGCCGGCATCGATCGCGCGGAGGGCGACGCCGTCGTGGTGATGGACGCCGACCTGCAGGATCCGCCGGAAGTCGTGCAGTCGATGCTCGACAAGGTGACCGAGGGGTTTGACGTGGTCTACGGCGTGCGCAAGCGCCGGCAGGCCGAGACGGTGTTCAAGCGCGCGACGGCGTCGATGTTCTATCGGCTGATCCGCGCCATGACCCGCGTCGACATCCCGGCCGACGCGGGCGATTTCCGGCTCATGACGCGGCCGGTCGTGCTCGCGCTCCGCGCCCTGCGCGAGCAGCACCGCTTCGTGCGCGGCATGGTCGCCTGGGTCGGCTTCCGCCAGACCGCCGTCTACTACGACCGCGAGGCGCGTTTCGCCGGTGAAACGAAATACCCGCTGCGCAAGATGCTGAGGTTCGCGATCGACGGCATCACGTCGTTCTCCGTCGTGCCGCTGCGCATGGCGACCTGGCTCGGCTTGCTCGCCGGATCGCTCGCGGTGCTCGTCGGCGTCTGGCTCTTCTTCGTGAAGTTTTTGAACCTCGGCGCGGTCCCCGGCTGGGTCAGCATCATGGTCGCCGTCACGTTCGGCTTTTCGGCGCAGTTCGTGATGACCGGCATCCTCGGCGAGTACATCGGCCGCATCTACGAGGAGATCAAGCGGCGCCCGCTCTACATCGCGAACCGCGAGACGAACCTCGAGCCCATCGAACGCGATCACGCGCTCTCGCGCCGCGCGGGTCCGGACATCGACGGCCCCTCGCACTGACGCGCGGGGCTTCAGCGGAGCACGCTGAAGCGTCGCAAGTGAAACAGCGTCTTGTGGAGCGAGATGGCGCGCACGTAATGCGCGCTCACGGTCGGGAACTCGGCGTACCAGGTGTTGAAGGTGTCCTCGCGCCGCGCGACCTCGCGCCAGGTCTTGCGATCGTTGCTCACTTCGACGGCGAGCGGGACGGCGCGTTCACCGCAGCAATCCTCGCGGTTCACGATTTTGATGGCCGAGAACTTCCGCTTGCCGCCGAGGTCGATCTCGACCCACGGGCGATCGTCCTCGAGCGTGTGGAAGAAGAAGAACGGGCTCTCGGGACAATCCTGATCGGGTGAATGGCAGCCGACGCCCGTGTACACGGAGCTCGTCCGATACGGGCGGCCGCGCGCGATGTCGCGCTGGCGCTCGTTCCACGAATGGGTCGAGAAGGCGGCGACGGCGACCGCGACGAGCAGGAACAAGAGCCCGCCCGAACGCAGGAAGCGCTGCAGGTAAATTCTGTCGAGCCGCACGCGCGGCGCCTCGACGTTCGCGAGCAGCGTGCGCGCGAAGACGGCCAGATCGCGGGCCTGCCTCGCCTGCTCTTCCGCGGACAACGCCGCGAAGTCGACGAAACCCGCGACGGCGAGCGACGCCTGAACGGCGTGCGCCGCGCCCTCGCCGCCCGCCGCGTTCGCCAGAAGCTCGGCCGGCGCGGCCGCCCAGAGCGCGAGGAGATCCGCGCCGTCCGCCGACGCCGGCGCCGAGCCGTCCGCGCGCAGGGCGCGCTCGGCGAGGAGCGCCCAGGTGACCGCCTCGCGCGCGAGCTCCCGCGCGGGACCGTCGGTGGCGCCCGCAAGCACGCGCGGAACCGGACGGAGCGCGCGCTCGGCGAGCTCGGCGCACACCCAACCTTGGCGCAGGCAATCCTGCGCGCGCGGCTCGGTGATGCGGCCTTGCTGCTTCAGCTCGGCGAGCGTGCGACCGCGCCAGAACCATTCGCGAGCCCGCCGAAAAATACCCGGCCGGCGCGGGGCCGGCGGCGCGGGTGCGGCCATCGGTTCGACGGGGAGTGCGGGCGACGGCTCCGCGGGCGACGGCTCTGCGGGCGGGGAAGCCGGCGCCTCGCCGGGGCTCTGATTGGAACCGATCACGCTCGATGAAGCTCCGAAATTAGCGCCGGGAAGCTAAGCAAGCGGCCCCCTCCTGGTCAAGGCGTCCGGCGTCAGCGGGCCGAGGACGAGGCGTGCGTCGGAAATCTCGCCCCTCGGACGGCCGAAAGCGGCGATACTCGCGCCGCCTTCGTGGACGCTCCGCCCCCGCTCGGTCACAGGCGCGGACGCGAAGCGCCGGGAATCGGCGTCGCGCTCGCCGTCTCGTTCGCGTTCGCCGTGAGCTTCGGGCTGAACTTCGGCCTCGGCAACGAGGTGAGCTACCTCCTCGCGGCGCTCCGGCGGCTCGATCCGTCGCTCCTCGGTCGCGATTGGTTCGTGACGCAGACGACGCAGTACCACCTCGTTTACACCGAGCTCGGCGCCGTCCTCCTCGGGCTCGACAAGAGCGGCAAGCTGATGGCGGCCGTTTTCGTCGTCTTGGCGACCGCGACGGGGCTCGCCGTCTATCTCACGTGTCGCGTCCTCGCCGGCCGGCGCGGCGCGCTGCCGAGCTTCTTCGTGACGATGGCGTTCGCCTTCGCCGGCCACTGGCGGGGGCCGCTCATGACCTACGTCTTCGACGGCACGCTCCAGCCGTCGGGCCTCTCGAGCGCGTTTTTGATCGGAGGGGCGGCCCTGTTCGTGGCCGGACGCTTCGGCTGGTCGGGCGTGCTGCTCGGCTTGAGCGGGCTCTGCCATCTGAACGTGCTGATTCTGATTCTGCCGGCGTTCGGGCTCGCGCAGCTCCTGCTCGGGCGTGCGGGGGTCGCGCGGCGCCTCGCGCTCCAGCTGCCGTGGGCCGCCGCGGCGACGCTGCCGTTCTTGCCCATGATGCTGCGCGCCAACACGCCCGTGCCGAACGCGGAGCTCGCGCGCCACGTGTGGATCATGGTGCGGCTGCCGCATCACTTTTGGGTGCGCGGTCATCTCCGGGAGTTTTTGCCCTTTTGCGCGTGGCAAGTCGTCGTCGCGGCCGTGCTCTGGCCGTTTTGGCGCGCGCCGGGCGAGCCGGCGCTCCGGCGCCTGTCGGCGTTGCTCGTCGGGTTGGCGGCGGTCATCTGGGCGGGGACGCTCGGCGCGCTCGCGAGCGATCGCCTGACTCCGGTTTTTTCGTGGCGACTCATCGCGCACTTCATCCTCTTGGCCGAGCTCGCCGTGAGCGTCGTCGCCGTGCGGTCGTTGCTCGAACCGGAGCTCTGGACGCGACTGCCGCGTCCCCTGCTCCCGCTCGCGCGCGCCGCGGCCGTCACGTCCGCTCGTCCGTTTTGGGTGACCGCGGCGAGCGCCCTCTTGCTCGTCAACTACGCCGTCGGGCCGCTCGCGAGGATCCCCGAGCATTCGAACCTGCTCGCGCCGCGGCCGACCGCGCGGAGCGAGCTCGAGACGTGGATGCGCGAGCGTTCGCCGAAAGACGCGCTCTTTCTGATCCCGCCCGAGGAGGAGACGCTCCGCTTCCGAGGCGAGCGCGCCGTGGTCGTGGATTGGAAGAGCATCCCTTCGGTGCCGAACGAGATCCTCGAGTGGTACCGGCGCATCTCCGACGTGGCGGGGCGCAAGGTCGAGCACGAAGCGGACCTCGAGGGCTACGACGCGCTCGACCCCGAGCGGCTCGAAGCGCTCCGCCGGCGCTACGGCTTCGATTTCGTCGTGGTCGCGCGCCCGCACGCGAAGAACCTCGCCGGATACGCCGCGCGCTACTCGAACGCGGGCTACGTCGTGTTCGACGCCGAGCGGGACGGCGCGAAAACGCACGCGGCGCGCTGACTTCGGTGTTAATCTCGGTGGCGCCGGCTCCCGAGGCCGGCGGAGGTGCTCGATGAAACGCGTGTCGCTAGCGCTCGTGCCGGCGTTACTGCTCGTCGCCGCGTGCGGGCCGAGCTCACCGGCGCCGAAGCCCTACGTGCTCACGCCCGACGACGTCGCCGCGTGGGCGCCGAACGTGAGCGCGCTCGCCGCTTACCTCTCGATTTATCAGCCGCTCGCGGCGTACGACGGACAAGCGACGTTTCAGGATCCGAACTGCCCGGTCGTCGAACGCGGCGAGAGCACGCTCACGATCACCGGCGATTGTACCGACTCGACCGGGCAAGCGTGGTGGGGCTCGGTCTCGATGGACACGACGACGCACGAGCTCACGCTGAGCGACTTCGGGAACGGCGCCGACGTGCCCGCGAGCAAGCAATCCGGCACGGCGTCGATCGACGACGGCTCCGCGACGAGCCGCGACTTCACCCTCGAGCTCGGCAAGGGCGACGGGTCGAGCATCGACTACCAGGGGCACGTCGACGGCGATTACGACGGCCGCACCGTGTGGAACGGCTCGGGAACCTTCGTGCGGCGAGATGCGCAAACGAACGGCGAAGTCACCGCGACCACCGTCGACGAAGTTTACGACAATGCGCTCTGCACCACGCAGCCGGCGTCGGGCACGACCGAGCTCACCCTCGACGCTCACACCGCCCTCGTGAGCTACGACGGCGCCGTCGCCTGCAGTGACGGAGCCGCCGCGGACGTGACCATCGACGACGTGCCCGCCGGCAAGATCACCGGCATCAGCTGCTCTGTTTCGGCGAAGCCACCGCTCGGTGCGGGCTCCGTCGGACTCGGGGTCGTGCTGGGAGTCGCCGCGGCGAGCGGCCTGAGGAGGCGGCGGCGCACTCGAAGGGTCGAAGAAGACGCTCTCCCCAAGGGAGCTTGGGTGTAAGGTCCGAGTTACTTTGGCCAGGGAGTGTCGGTGAAGCCGCTCGTCAAACGCATTCTTCTCGGTATCGGCGCGGTCGTCGGCACGGTGGTCGTCGGCGCGGGCGCTTTCGTGGGCTTTCACGTCCACGCCTTTCACGCGAGCCTCGACAAAGTCTACGACGTGAAGATCCCGAGCGTCACGCGCTCGAGCGATCCGATCGTGCTCGCGCGCGGCAAGCACCTGGCCGAATCAGTGGCTCCCTGCACGTTGAGTGACTGTCACGGTCCCGATCTCGGCGGCGGCAAGACGACGGAAGTCGGCCCGCTCGGCCGCTTCACCGCGCCGAACGTCTCTTCGGCGGGTCTCGGCGCTGCCTACTCGGACGGCGAGATCCTGAGACTCTTGCGGCACGGCCTGAAGCGTGATGGACGCACGGTGCGCTTCATGCCTTCGCACGATTTCAATTGGCTGAGCGACGCGGACTTCACGGCGGTGATTTCGTACATTCGCACGCTGCCGCCGGTGCAGAAAGAGAATGGGCCTTTCGAAATCGGCGTGCTCGGCGCAGTGCTCGATCGCTTCGACATGATCCCGCTCGACATCGCGCGCCGCATCGATCATCAGAACGTCGAGCTTGCGCCGCCGCCGAACCCGAGCGCGAGCTACGGCGCGTTTCTCGCGCGGGAATGCACCGGTTGTCACGGCAAGACGCTCGCCGGCGGTCCCATCCCCGGCGCGCCGCCGGATTTGCCGATTCCGCGTAACCTCACGCCGGACGCCACGGGCCTCAAGGGGTGGACCTTCGAAGACTTTCGCCGCACGCTCACCACCGGGCTACGCAAAAACGGCGACAAGCTCGCTTCGATGATGCCCTTCGAGGCGTACGGCAAGCTCGACGACGTCGAGATGCACGCGCTCTGGGCTTACCTCGAGAGCCTGCCGCCTCGACCCTTCGGCTCGAGGTAGCGTCTCGAGCGGAGGCTCGAGTACCATCGCGAGCGTGGCGAACACGATCTCGGCGCTCGACCCGCCCCGACTCTCGCGCCGCTCGCTGCTCGTGCGCGGGGCGAGCGTCGTCGGACTCATCGGCGTCGCGGGCTGTCAAAAAGGCCCCTCTTTCTGCAACGACGTGAGCGGCCTCGCAGCCGATCAGCAGAACACGCGCACGACGCTCGGCTACGAGGACACCTCGGATCAGCCGGGGAAAAGCTGCGCGAAGTGCAGCCAATACATCGCGCCGCCGGAGATGAGCCGCTGCGGCAACTGCAAGGTGCTCGCCGGCACCGTCCATCCGAACGGCTATTGCCGGGCCTTCACGCCGAAGGCGTAGCGCCGCGGATCCCCGCGACCACGGCGGCGTGCCGCTCGGCGCGCTCGTCGAGGATGCCGCGCACCTTGGCGGCGAGCTCGCCGGGCCGATACGGCTTGCCGATGAAATAGAGCCCGGCGTCGAGCACGCCTTGCTTGGCGATGATGTCCTCGCCGTAGCCCGACGAGAAGAGCACGGCGATGCTCGGCTGGAGCGACGCCACGCGCGACGCGAGCTCCTTGCCGTTCATGCGCGGCATCACCACGTCCGTCACGAGCAGGTCGATGCGATTCGAGTACTCGGGCAAGCGGCGCAGCGCCTCGTCCGCGCTCGCGCAGGGGAGCACGTTGTAACCGAGCTGCTCGAGCGTGCAGGCGGCGAGATCGAGCACGAGCGGTTCGTCCTCCACGAGCAGGATCGTCTCGGTGCCGCCGCGGGTGCGCGACGAAGGCGGCATCGGCGCCGCTTCTTGGCTCGGCAGGGACGCCGTGTCCGGCTCGACGCGCGGCAAGAAGATGCGAAAGGTCGAGCCCTGGCCGAGCGTCGACTCGACGGTGATGGTCCCGCCGTTCTGCTGCACGGCGCCGTACACCGTGGCAAGTCCGAGCCCGGTGCCGGCCCCCGTCTCTTTCGTCGTGAAGAACGGCTCGAACAGCTTCGACCGCACCACGTCCGACATGCCGCGTCCGGTGTCGCTCACGCTGAGCATGACGTAGCGACCGGGCTGCGGCGGGCCGAGCGGCGCGTCCGGCTGCGAGGTCTCGACGTTGCGCGTTTCGACCGTGACGGAGCCGTGCCCGGTGATGGCGTCGCGCGCGTTCACGACCAGGTTCACGAGCACCTGTTCGAGCTGGCCCGGATCGGCCTGCACGTACCAGAGGTCGCCGGGGCACGCCGTTTCGAGCGTGATGCTCTCGCCGATGAGGCGCTCGAGCATGCCTTTCACCCGCTCGATGAGCGAGCTCAGGTTCACCGGGCGCGGCTCGATCACCTGCTTGCGGCCGAACGCGAGGAGCTGCCGCGTGAGGGTCGCCGCGCTCTCGGCGGCCGCGCTCGCGCCGTCGATGAAGCGCGCGAGGCGCGTGTCGCCTTCGACCTGCTCCTCCGCGAGCGTCAGATTACCCATGATGCAGGTGAGGAGGTTATTGAAGTCGTGGGCGACGCCGCCCGCGAGCCGTCCAATCGCCTCCATCTTCTGCGCCTGCCGGAGCTGGGCGGTGAGCTTCGCTTGCTCCTCGCGCGCGTGTTCGCGCTCGGTCACGTCGAACCCCGCCGAAACGATGCCGACGACGTTGCCCTCGAGGTCGTGAATGGGCCGCAGCCGGTATTCGATGGAACGGCCGACGCAAACGTCGCGGTACGTCTCCTTCGTACTGCCCGCCAGACAGCGCAGGTGACACGCGAGCGGTTCGTAAGTCGGGTCGCGCACGCCCCAGAGCTCGAGCAGGTTCACGCCGACGAGCTCGTTTTGCCCGAGGTTCAGGAGCGGCAGGCCGGCACCGACGCTCGAGGTGAAATTCAAGTCGCGATCGAGCGTGTACACGAAGCCCGGCATGTACTCGACCAAGAGGTCGAAGCGTTGCCGGTCGACGTGACTTTGCGCGGCCGTGACGGGGTCGGTCACCGGGGTCGCGCGCGCTTCGCTCCGGCGCCGCAAGGTCACGCGGACGTCGTCGCCACCGCTCGCGCGGCGCGCCTCGGCGCTCAACAAGCGCGGCGCGGCGCCGTCCGCGCCCGGCACCGCGACGAGGCCGCTCCAGCTCATGCCCGAGACGAAAGCGCGGAGCTCCGGCATCTCCGGCGGATCGAGCGGCACGACCACGGACGCGAACGGACGCCCGCGCGCCGCCGCCTCGAGCCAGCCCGTCAGGTTCTCGAGACCGGGGCCCCACTCGGAAATGGAACCGTCCCGACGCACGAGGAAGCTCGCCTCCGGCGTCTCCGTGCCCCCCGGGTGGAAGTGTCGGGGCATGGACGCAACCATCGCGAGCACAACCTACACCCAAACTCCCCGTCTTTGGATGTTTTGTGAGTTCCGGGCCCGATCTTCCTCCAACCGCGGGGGGTGGTTAGAGTCCGGGCCGTGACCACGCCGTCCGTCCTTTGCCGTTCGCTCGTTAAGCGGTACGGGGAGAAAGTCGCGGTCGACGGGC
>DATJXW010000200.1:0-16709 GCA_035499895.1 Polyangiaceae bacterium
CAGCGCCATCACGTTCCTCATCGCGATCCCGACCGCGATCAAGGTCTTCAACTGGATCACGACCATGTACAAGGGTCGCATCCACCTCGACACGCCGATGCTCTACGCCCTCGCGTTCTTGTGGGTGTTCACCATCGGCGGCCTCACGGGCGTGTTCCTCGCGGTGATGAGCGTCGACGTGCACCTTCACGACACGTACTTCGTGGTCGCGCACTTCCACTACGTGATGATGGGCGGCGCCATCACGGCGCTCCTCGGCGGCATCCACTACTGGTGGCCGAAGGCGTTCGGCCGCATGTACAACGAGAAGCTCGGTCGCATCGGCGCGGTCACCGTGTTCGTCGGGCTGAACGTCACGTTCTTCCCGCAGTTCATCCTCGGGAGCCGCGGCATGCCGCGCCGCTATTACAACTACCTCCCGGAGTTCCAGCCGCTCCACCAGCTCTCGACGTTCGGCGCGTACATGCTCGGCGTCGGGTTCTTGATGACGGCCGTCTACCTGATTCAGAGCTTGCGCAAGAAGCCGGACGCGCCGGCGAACCCCTGGGGCTCACGCACCCTCGAGTGGACGATTTCTTCGCCGCCGCCCTACTACAACTTCCACACTCCGCCGACCGTGACGCGCGGCCCGTACGACGACTACGAGGACCTCGTGTACGATCCCAAGATCAAGGGCTACGTCGAGAAGAAGAGCGGGAGGGCGGCTTCCGCCTGACGCGACCTGCATTGAGGACCCGATCATGAGCGACCGAGCCCCCGAAGTAGCCGAAACGCCGAAGTCCTCGTCCGCGCCGCCGCCGGCCGCGGACCACGGGCACGCCCACGACGATCACGGGCACGACGATCACGGCGATCACGATCCCATCCACGCCGCGAACCCGCACCTCGCGCATCACTTCGACACGCCGCAGCAGCAGTTCGACGCCGGCAAGCTCGGCATCTGGCTGTTCCTCCTGACCGAGGTGTTGTTCTTCGCCGGTCTCTTCTGCGCGTACACGGTTTACCGCGCGATGCGGCCGGAAGTGTTCGTCTACGCGCACTACTTCTTGGACACGCGGCTCGGCGCGATCAACACGTGCGTGCTGCTCGTGTCGAGCCTCACGGCGGCCTGGGCCGTGCGCAACGCGCAGCTCGGCCAGCACGCGCTCTTGAAGCTCAACATCGTCATCACGATTTGCTGCGCGTTCGGCTTCTTGGGCATCAAGTACGTCGAGTACCACCACAAGTTCGAGGACGGTCTCTTGCCCGGACCGCGCTTCGCGCCGACCGAGCAGGTGTGGGAGCTGCCCTCTTTCAAGGCGAAGCACCCCGAAGCAGCCGAGTACGCCGAGCGCCTGGTGAAGCGAGCGGAGAAGCTCGAAGGCTCGAAGCAAGGCGCGGCGGTCCCGGCTCCCGCGGTGCTCGGGGGCGCGGCGCCGACTTCGTCCACGGTCGCGGGCAACCCGCCGGCGGCGGCCTCGGCGGCCGCGACCGGGTCCGCACCGCTCGCGCCCGGCGCCGTCGTCGAGGCGAAGCCGGAGCTGCCCCACGGGACGACCACGTCCGCGGGCACCTCGCCGGCCGAGACGGCCCCGGAAAAGACACTGCTTTCGGAGACGACGCAGAACGGCGAAGGGCGCCCGACGCTCGAGCAGGTCGAGCCGCTCATCGCCGCGGGCGTCATCGGACCGAAAGCGGAGAACCGCGACGTCCCCTCGCGGCCGCGCAACGCGCACGTCTTCTTCAGCGTCTACTTCTTCATGACGGGCCTGCACGGCATCCACGTCGCCGTCGGCATCGGCGTGTGGATCTGGATGCTGCTCAAGGCGATGAAGAACGAATTCGGGCCGAACTACTTCGGGCCCATCGACTACACGGCCCTCTATTGGCACTTGGTCGATCTGATCTGGATCTACCTCTTCCCGCTCCTTTACCTGATTCACTGAGGCAACCGCGATGTCGGAGCACGCTCACTCGTCCGCTCACCCCGAGGCCGCGCACGGCGACGGCCACGATGATCACGGCCTCGCTCACACGACGCCGGTTTGGCTGCTCGTCTCCATCCTCGGACTCTTGCTCCTCCTCACCGTGCTCACGGTGAGCGTGACGAGCTTCGATCTCGGCTCCGAAGGCAACTTGGTGGTCGCGATGGTGATCGCGACGGTGAAGGCGGCGCTGGTCGTCACGTTCTTCATGCATCTGCTCTGGGACAAGAAGTTTCACCTGATCTTGTTCCTCACGAGCGTCCTCTTCGTCATGTTGTTCCTCTCGATGACGACGACCGATCGCGGCGAGTACGACAAGGACGTCGAAGCCTTCCGTGCCGCCCAAGCGCAGCTCAACCGCAAGTAGCGCGCGCGGCTCGCTCAGGCCGCGTGGGATTTGGGATCGGGCGGGCCGCCGGGGTGCGGACGACGGCGGCGGAACGCCCTCGCGACCTCGCCGACGACGGAGGCGACGACTCTCACGCGCCAGAGCGGAATCGCCACCGCGACCAAGAACGCGATGCTTGCCTCGGCGCCGAACACCTCGCGCGTGACGGCGGCGCGGTGAACCCGCAGGGCGGCGAGCAACCACGCCGCGACGATCCACGCGCGCGTGAACCAGAGCGCGATGAGCGCCCGCCGAACTCGCGCGGCGTCTTCGGGATCGAGCTCGTCCGAGTCCGAAGCGCCGTTCGAACGACTCGAGCGGAGCCGGCGGAACAAGAGGATCTTGCCGCGCGGCTCCCGGGGCGCGTCTCGCTCTCTGGCCATCGACGAAATCCGATGGACGGCTGGGTGCGACCGCCGTCCGTCTTCCGGAGAGGCTAGCACTCCCGCGTTCGCGGCTGGCGCAACAACACTTCTGCGCGCCGACTCCGGTCCTCACCGAAAGTTAGTTTTATTACTCGCGTACTTACGCGCCGGTGCCTCTTTTGTGTGCACATCGACATGCGGCAGACGTGCGCTCAATCGTACGCGGCGAGGCGGAAGGGAAACATCCCGCATGAAGAGCAAGCACATACTCCTTATCACGACATTATGTCTGTTCTGGCTGTCGCTCGCTGGAGTCGCGTTCGGGCAAACCCCGGCGCCCTCCGCGTCGGCCGCGCCGCTGCCTGCTTACTTTTCAGGCGCGAACGAAGCCGGCAAGCCGCCGGTTTGGCCCGACCCCACCGGCGCCGGCGCCGGCGTCTGGGCGACGCCCGCGGGTGACGGCAAGGGCGACCAACCGAGTCAACTCGCGCCAACCGACCTCTACGATCGCATCGTCCACAACCTGTTTTCGATCAACATGGTGTGGGCGCTCGTCACCGGATTCCTCGTCATGTTCATGCAAGCGGGCTTCGCCATGGTCGAGGCCGGCATGTGCCGCGCCAAGAACTCGGCGCACACCATCGCCATGAACTTCATGATTTATCCGCTCGGCTGCCTGGGCTTCTGGGCTTACGGCTTCGCGTTCGGCTGGGGCAACTGGTTCAACGGCCCCGTACCGCCCGGCTGGTATTCGTCGCTCGGGCCCGGAACGTCGGTGTTGAATCAAGGCATCGTGCTCGCCGGAAAATACGGCGTGCTCGGAACGAAGGGCTTCTTCCTCGGTTCGTCCGTGAACGACACGGCCGTGCTCGCGCTCTTCTTCTTCATGATGGTCTTCATGGACACGACGGCAACCATCCCGACGGGCGCGATGGCGGAACGCTGGTCGTGGAAGAACTTCGTGATTTACGGGCTCTGGGTGGCCCTGCCCTACTGCGTCTATGCCAATTGGGTCTGGGGCGGCGGCTGGCTCGCGCAAGGCGGCGTCAACTGGCACCTCGGTCACGGCGCGGTCGACTTCGCCGGTTCGGGCGTGGTGCACGCGATGGGCGGCGTCATCGCCCTGGCAGGCGCGATCTGCATCGGACCACGCATCGGCAAGTACGTGAACGGCAAGCCGCAGGCGATCCCCGGTCATCACATGCCGATGGCCGTCATCGGATGTTTCATTCTCGCGTTCGGTTGGTTCGGGTTCAATCCCGGCTCGACCCTCGCCGGAACGGATCTCCGTATCTCGTTCGTGGTGGTCAACACCATGCTCGCGAGCGTCGCCGGCGCCTTCGCGGCGATGATTTACCTGATGGCGCGCGGCCTCAAGCCGGACCCCGGCATGATGGTGAACGGCATGCTCGCCGGGCTCGTGGCCATCACGGCACCGTGCGCGTTCGTTTCGCCGTGGGCGGCCGTCGCCATCGGCGCCATCGCGGGCGTGCTCGTCGTCATCGCGGTGAGCTTCTTCGACAACCGCGGCGTCGACGATCCGGTGGGCGCCGTCTCCGTCCACGGGGTGTGCGGCCTCTGGGGCGTGCTCTCGGTCGGCATCTTCGCGAACGGCGACTACGGCGCGGGCTGGAACGGCGTGGTCCGTGACGCCTACGTCAAGCAGTACGGGGCCGACGGTGTCCGCGGCATCCTGTACGGCGACTCGTCGCAGCTCGTGATGCAAGCCATCGACTGCGTCGTGCTCGCCATCTTCGGGTTCGTGATGGCTTACGTCTGGTTCAAGGTGAGCGACGCCATCACGCCGCTGCGCGTGAGCGCGGAGACGGAGGTCGCCGGCCTCGACATCCCGGAAATGGGAACGCTCGGTTACCCCGACTTCGTGCTGAGCACTCCCTCGCCCGGCAAGGTGGAGAGCTGAGAAGCACCCGCGAGCGCGGGAGCGCGTGCGCCGTTTCGGACGGCCACGCGCCCCGCGCTCACGAGTCTCACGGATTCGTAGCGCCGGAGGCCCAGAGGGCCCCGGCGACGCGTTCGACCACGGCATCGATGTGCTGGCGAGCGGCCGCGAGGCGACCGTGCACGCCGCTCGCGATGAAGGAGAACGCGACCACGCGCCGCTGCCCGGGTCCGAGGACGTACCCGCTGAGAGCCACGGTGTCGTTCAACGTGCCGGTCTTGGCGAGCACGGCGCGACGCGCAGCGAGACTCGCGAAGCGTTGTTTGAGCGTCCCGTCGACGCCACCGACCGCGAGCTGGTTCACGTAGTCGAAACCGAGGCCGGGCTCGCGCCACCCCGATACGAGCACGCGCGCGAGCGTCCGCGGGCTCAAGCGGTTCGTGTCGAAGAGTCCGGAGCCGTTCGTGACGCGCGTTCCGGCGTCCGCCGCGCCGATCGCGTGGAGCCAGGCCATGGCGAGCTCGGCGCCGGCCGCGCTCGTACCAGGAGCGCCGTGCACGGCAGCGGCGAGCGCCTTCAGCAGCGTTTCGGCGTAGAAGTTGTCGCTGTTCTTGCCGAGCTCGGGCAGGAGCTCCGCGAGCGACCGTGACCGGTGGAAGAGGAGCGGGACCGTTTCGGCGCTCTGCCCGAGCCCGAGCCGGCCGCTGACGGAAACGCCCGCGGTCGTGAGCGCGTTCCGGAGCGCGTAGGCGGGCAGCACGCGCGGATCGTCCACCCGCTGCCGGTAACGGAGCGGGCTCGTGCCTTCGGCGACCGCTCCGCCAAGGTGAGCAATCAGGTGATCGCCTTTCCCCGCGAGCCCGGCGCTGACGCGGGAAGGCTTTCCGCGCGGCCCGGTCCTCACGAGTCCGTCGGTTTCGACGAAGCCGTCGGGCTCGAACGTCACGCGCGCGGGTTCGCCGCTCTTCATCGGCTCGATGAGGACGAGGACGCTATTGCGATCGACCGCGACGGCGCTCACGGGCGCGCGGAACGCGGCCCATTCGTTCGGCTGTTGCTCGAATCCAGGCGGCACGAACACGTCGTCGAAGACGCTCTGATCGACGGCGATCCCGTCGACCTCGCGCGCGCCGCGCTCGCTGAGCGCGCCCGCCGTCACGGCGAGGTCGGCGCTCGTGAGCGACGGGTCGCCCTCGCCGCGCAGGACGAGCCCCGAAAGCCGGCCATCGGACAGGCGACCGTAGACGGCGGTTCCGAACGTGTGCGCTCCGCCGAGGTGATGGAGCAAGGTTCCCGCCGTCACGAGCTTCTCGTTCGAGGCCGGGTTCTCCGCGACGCCAGCGGAGACGCCGCCGAGCTCCGCGCCCGTCGCCACGTCGAGAAAGCACGCGCCGAGGCGCGCTCCGACGCCGGCCGCCCAGCTCGTCGCGGGCTCGAGGGCGGAACCGATGAGCGGCGCGAGCGCCTCCGGTGCAGCGCCGGCCGAGGCCTCTCCGCCGACGAGCGCGACCCCGCAACCGGCAAGAAAACTTCGTCGGCTCAGACGCTCGGGCAAGCCCATGTTTGGCCTGTCTTAGACCCGGGCGGCCGAGCCGCCCATCACTTCCGCGTTTCGGCGCTTGCGCGGAGCGGGCGGCGGGAGGCAGAGTGCGCCGCCATGTTCCTGCGCGCGGCGCGCCTCGGCCTCGTTTCGTCAGCCCTCGTGGCCGCGACGCTCGCCTACGCTCGCCCCGCCGCGGCCGAGGACGACAGCGAGCCCGGCCGGGACGACGCGGCGCCGCCGCCCAAGCCGGACCTGCCGCCGCCTTCGGCGCGTTGGAACGTGGCCATCACGGGCTTCGGCGTCACGGCGGGCTGGTACGCGGCCGCCGTCATCCCTTCCCTCGCGTGGCGCACCGGCCCCTGGGCACCGAAGCTCCGCATCCCCATCGTGGGCCCGTGGATGGCCATGCCGGATTACAGGTGCGGCGGGTCGCATCACTACCCGTGCGGCGTGCCGCTCGAAATCGTGCGCGGCGTGCTTTCGGGCCTCGACGGCGTCGGACAGGTCAGCGGCCTCGCGATCGCGCTCGAATCCCTGTTCATTCCGGTGCGGAGGTCAGACCACGCGGGTCACCTCGAGGCACCACACGCGTGGGTGAGACCGGTCCCGCTCGTCACGGCGGACACGATTGGCCTCGGCATCGTGGGCGAGCTCTGAACGCTCACGTTGCGCCGCGCGCGGCCGTGCGGAACGCGCGCGCCGTGAAACACGCGTCACGTCGATCTCGAACTATTCGAATTCTCTCGGCATCGGAGCGCACGTGATTCTTTTGAGTGCACGAAACGAAAAGGCGTGGTACCAAACTTCTCCGAGATGCCACCGGTGAATCGACGAACCAAGTTCGTCCTCGTCACCGGCGGAGTGGTCTCCTCAATCGGGAAGGGCCTCACCTCCGCGTCGATCGGCGCGTTGATGGAAGCGCGCGGCTTGGCCGTGACGCACATGAAGCTCGACCCGTACATCAACGTCGATCCGGGCACGATGTCGCCGTACCAGCACGGCGAGGTTTACGTCACCGACGACGGCGCCGAAACCGACCTGGATCTCGGGCATTACGAGCGTTTTACGTCGGCCGTGCTGACGCGCGCCTCGAACGTGACGACCGGCCGCATCTACGAGGCCGTGATCACGAAAGAGCGCCGCGGGGAGTACCTGGGCGCGACGGTGCAGGTCATCCCGCACATCACGGACGAGATCAAAGCGCGCATCCGCGAAGCGACGGACGACGCCGACGTGGCCATCATCGAGGTCGGCGGCACCGTGGGCGACATCGAGTCCCTGCCGTTCCTCGAAGCGATCCGGCAGCTCAAGCTCGAAGCCGGCGCGTCGAACGCGCTCAGCGTGCACGTGACGCTCGTGCCGCACATCGCGTCCGCGGGCGAGCTCAAGACGAAACCCACGCAACACAGCGTGCGTGAGATGCGCGAGATCGGCATCCAGCCGGACATCTTGATCTGTCGCTGCGATCGCCCGATCGCGCGCGGCCTCAAGGAGAAGATCGCGCTCTTCTCGAACGTGCCGGTCGAGAGCGTGATCTCCGCGGTGGACGTCTCGTGCATTTACGAGCTGCCGCTCGTGCTCCACGCCGAGGGTCTCGACGCGCACATCGCCGAGAGGCTCAACATCTGGTCCCGGCAGCCGGAGCTCGCCGCCTGGCACAGCACGGTCGAACGCTTCAAAAAGCCCGCGAACGGCAGCGTCCGCATCGGCGTCGTCGGCAAGTACGTCCACCTGAAGGACAGCTACAAGTCGCTGCACGAAGCCCTGGTGCACGGCGGCCTCGCGAACGACGTCGCGGTCCAGCTCGAATACATCGACTCCGAGCAGCTCGAGCGCGGCAGCGCCGCGGCGCTCTTGAGCGGTCTCGACGCCGTTCTCGTCCCCGGCGGCTTCGGGGACCGCGGCGTCGAAGGAAAGATCCAGGCGATCGGGTACGCCCGCGAGCACGCGGTGCCCTTCTTCGGGATCTGCCTCGGCATGCAGCTCGCCGTCATCGAGTACGCGCGCAACGTGTGCGGGCTCAAGAGCGCGAACTCGACCGAAGTGCAGAAGGATTGTCCGCAGCCCGTCATCGACCTCATGCCCGATCAGCGCGGCGTGAAGGACAAGGGCGGGACGATGCGGCTCGGCGCGTATCCGTGCGTGCTCGCCGCCGGCACGCGCGCCGCGACGCTTTACGGGCAGGAGCGCATTTCGGAGCGGCACCGCCACCGCTTCGAGTTCAACAACGACTACCGCGAGACGCTCTCGCGCGCGGGCTTGAAGCTGAGCGGCACGAGCCCGGACGATCGCCTCGTCGAAATCGTCGAGCTCGACAATCATCCGTTCTTCGTGGGTTGCCAGTTTCACCCCGAGTTCAAGAGCCGCCCGATGTCGGCGCATCCGCTCTTTTCGGGCTTCGTGGCCGCGGCCGTGCGCCGTCGCGACGACATCGCGCGGAGCGCTCGCGACGAGAGCTCGCAAACCGAGACGCAGAGCAGCGTCAACTGACGTTCGCGGGCGCGCCGCTGGCAGCGGCGCCCGACGCCGCGTAGTCTTCGCGCCGTGCGAAAGCTCCCGCATCGGCTCATGGCGCTCGCGTCCCTCGGGGTTCTGACGGCGTGCGCGTCGAACGGGGCCGTGCGTGCCGCGCTCGACTCCGACCTTTCGACGCTGCGCCGCAACATCAGCGAGGAGCAGACGAAGGGCGCCCTCGACCGCGGCCGTGCGCGCGAGATCGCCGGCGCGGTCGCCTCGCGCGAAGTGTACGCGGGGACGGGGCCCGGCGCGGTGGCTCGGATTCGGAGCCTGCGCGCGTGCACGCTCCCGGTGCTGCCGGCGCTCGAGGCACGCGCCGAGCGGCAGGACGAAGCGGCGGCCGAGGCGACGCTCGTCTTGCTCGCCGCCAAGCGCGTGTCACCCGACGCGCTCGCTCGCCGCTACGACGACGCGGACAGCGGAGCCTGGCGCGCCGTCGCCGCGCGCGCCTCCCTCGCGCCCGAGCGCTTCGCCAAACGGCGCCGTTACTTCGCCGATCCCGACCAGCGCGTGCGGCGCGCGGCGCTCGAAGCGGCGCTCGAAGCGCCGGCCGCGCTCGACGAATCGGCGCTGATCGAAGCCGCGCGGCTCGATCCGGACGCGATGTGCCGGAGCCTCGCGACGCGCGCGCTCGGCGCGACCGGCGACGAACACGCCGTGGCCGCCCTCGTCGACCTCTGGGAACGCGCGGACGACGACGACCGACTGAACATCGTGGACGCGTTCGCCGATCGGCGCGCGCTCAAGGCGGGCGGACGCAGCGAGCTGACGCGCATCGCCGAGTCGGGCCGCGGCATGCCGGCCGTCGCCGCCGCGGGGCTGCTCGCGCGCGTCGATCCGAGCTCGAGCGCGGAAGCCACGAATCTGCTCGCGCGCGCCATCAAGGAAGGCAGCAGCGACGAACAGGTGCTCGCGATCGAAACCGTGCACCTCGACGAGACGACGCGCCGAGCGCTCGCGGACGCGTCGCACGACGGCGACCCGAGCGTGCGTGTCGCCGCGCTCGAGCGGCTGCTCGGCGTGCCCTCCGAGCGCGCGCGGGCGTTCGCGGCGCTGCGCGACGAGGCGAAAACCGCGGACGGCGACGCCGCGCGTTCGGCGCTCGCGCGCGCCGGCGACGCGAGCGTGAGCCCCGGTTTCGTGAAGGAGCTCGGGGCGCGCGCCTGGCAAGAGCGCGAGGGCGCGGGCTTCGCGTTGATCTCGCTCGGCGACTACACGCACGCGGCGACGCTGCTCGCCGACGACGACGCGAACGTGCGGGTCGCGGTCGCGTGCCGCATCCTCGGCGGCTGACGCGCCGCGCTCAGACTTTGATGCTCTTCCAGTCGCCGGACCGGAATTTGAGCACCATCGCGGTCGTGAGCAGGACGACGTAAGCGAGAGCCGCGCTCCAGATGCCGACGAGCCCGAGGTGGAGCTGGACGCCGAGCAACCACGCGAGCGGCACGAGGCAGCAGAAGTGGAGACAGAGCTCGACGATCATCACGAAGCGCGTGTTCCCCGCGCCGAAGAGGGCTTGCGTCAGGATCATGCCGGTCGCGATGAGCGGCGTCGCGAACCCCATCATGCGCAAGGGTACGAGCGCCGCGTGAAACACGGCGTCGCTGCGCGTCACGAGGCTCAAGATCGAGCGCGTGAAGAGGCCGCCCTCGCACAGGCCCACGACGCCGAAAATCATGAGACCGAGCGACACCGACACCCAGCCGAAGCGCTCGGCCTTGCCCCCGTCACCCTCGCCGAGCGACTGGCTCACGAGCGTGGCGGTCGACGTCCCGAAGGCGAGGCACGCGGTGAACGTGAGCTTCAGGATACCGACGATGACGGTCGTGGCGGCGCTGTTCACCGCCTCCGTGTGCGTGCTCGCGAGCGGCGAGGTCGCGACCGTCGTGACGTGGTCGAGCTGGCTCACGATCATGGAAAAGAGCGCGAAGCCGGTCATCACGGCGAGCGTCGCGACCGCGCTCGGGACGGAGAGGCGCAGGATGTCCCCGACGATGCGCCGCGAAAGTCCGGCGAGTTTGAAGGGCGTGTGGGCTCTGCGATAGCGCGGCAGGAGCACCCAGCCGAACATGATGAGCAGGCCGAGCCAGCTCGAGAGAAAACCCGCCACGCCGGCGCCGCCGATCCCGAGCCGCGGCATGCCGAAGCGGCCGAAGATGAGCACGAGGCACAGCATCACGTTCACGACGTTCATCACGACGCTCGCGACCATGTGCACGTGCGTCTTCCCGATCCCGTCGAAGAACGCCTTCAGCGAGAAAGTCGTCACCATCGACACCACGCCGAGCAGCCGCCACGCGAGGTAACGCTCCGCGGCGGAGCGCACCTCGGGCACCTTGATCAAGAGCCCGAGCGCCGACGGCAACAGCAGGTACGCGATGATCGTGAGCGCGACGCTCGAACCGAACGCGAACAGCATCGAGTTCAAGAGCACGGCGCCCGCGTCGTGCGGTTTGTTCTGCGCGAACCGGCGCGCCGCGATCGTCTGAGTGCCGACGGAAATCGCGGAGAGCGAGCCGCCGAACATCCAGAGCAAGATGAAGGACGGAAGCAGGGCCGCCTGCGCGTTCGACGACTCGGGTTGCGGCAGCCATGAAAGAAAGATGATGTCCATCTCGTTCACGGCGCTTTGCGCGAGCATGGCGAGCACGGTCGGCATCGCCAGCCGCAGCACCACCCGATAAGGGGAACCGCTCGTGACGATGTTGGAGTTCGGGGCGCTCAGCGACAGATCCATGCCCGCGGCCCGCTTTCCTACTACCTCGCGGACGAGCGTGCACGATTACCGTGACAGGCCGGCCACGTTCGAGACCGGCCCGCCGCGCGAGGCCGCAAAACCACCCGGGCTCAGCGATTGACGGCCAAACGCTGCTCGTGGGACCAGAGCGTGGCAAGCCGGTGCGCTTCCGTGGAAGCGGGGTCGTCCTTCAAGACGGCGTCGAGGAGTGCCATCGCCTTCGGCGAGTTCCCGGTGGCGCGCTCGAGCCGGGCGAGGGTGAGCTTCGCCTCGGTCGAGTGATCGATTTGCGACCAGCGCACGGCGACGCGATGCGCCTCGCCGAACGCCTTCGACTCCTCGGCGGCACGAACGTACGCGCGGAGCACGGCTGTGTCGCGCGGGAACGCGCGCGCCGCGACGCGGATGGCGTGGAGCGCCTTGAGGGGCCTGCCGTGCGCGCGGAGCGATTCGAACTCGGCGAGCGCTTGGCTCGCGGCGGCGTCGCTCGTCGTCGCGCCTTCGGCGCTCGGCGAGTCCTCGCCGTCCGTCGCGCCGTCGGACGCGTCGCCGTTCGGCGCGGACGCGGCGGCGGCCGAAGCCGTCTCGTCGTCTCGAGCCGCCGCGCCGTCGCTCGGCGCGGCGTCGTGCGTCGTCGCCTTCGACGCCGCGGCGGCTTCGGTGTCCTCGCCGAACGTCGCGACCGCGGGCGGCTCGGCGACGGGCGTCTCCGCTTCCCCCACCGCGGCGGCCGCGACCGCGACGACCGCGGGAGCGACCGCGGCCGGAGCCGTCTTCGGCAGCGGCCGCATGCCGTGAGCCAGCGCGCTGACGCGCGTCAGGAGCTCTCGTCCGGCTCGGAGCGCCGACTGCTGCGCGTTCGGAGCGAAGCCGGAAACGCGCGCGCCCGTGACGGCGAGCGCGGCGCAGGTCATCGCGCCGACGAGCCCGAGCCCGACGCCGCGGCGTAGCGTGCGCGAACGGGCGCGTCCGTCGAGCACGGCCTCGAGCGCGCCGCGAAAATCCGCCATGCTTTCGTAGCGGGCGTCGGGCTCCGCGGCGAGCGCCTTCTGGAGCACGCGATCGAGCTCGCGCGGCACGCTCGCGTCGGCGGCGACGAGGCTCACCGGCTCCGGAGGGCCCGCGAGCTTTCGCTCGATGAGCGCCGCCGTGCTCGCCGCTTCGTGCGGCAGATGCAGCGTCAAGAGCTCGTAGAGCACCGCGCCGAGGGCGTACACGTCGCTCCGCGCGTCGGCCGCACCGCGCGCCTGCTCGGGCGCCATGTACTCGGGCGTGCCGACGACGACGAGCGCGTCTTCGTCCTCGCTCAGGCTCGCTTCGAGACCGCTTTCCGGCTTCGCCACGCCGAAATCCAGGAGTTTTACGCCACCGCTCGCCGTGATGAGGAGATTGTGCGGCTTGATGTCGCGGTGGATCACGCCGGCGAGGTGCGCGGCTTCCGCCGCGTGGCTGATCTCGATCGCGAGCTTCAGCGCGTCGCGCCAGGCGAACGCTCCGCGCGTCGCGAGCCGCTGGTCGAGCGGTTCGCCCTCGACGAGCTCCATCGCGTAGAACGGCCGGCCTTCGCTCGTGAAGCCGAACTCGTGCAGCCGGACGAGCCCGTCGTGATCGATGCGCGCGACGGCGCGTGCCTCCGCGACGAACCGACCGCGAACCTCGCCGCTCGTGAGCTCACGCTCGAGCACCTTGAGCGCGACCTTGCGCCCGAGATCGAGGTGCGTCGCTTCGTAGACGACGCCCATCGCGCCGCGACCGAGCTCGCGCTCGATGCGATAACGCGTGCCGGCGAGCACGTGTTCCTCCGCGGCGGGCGGCTCGGGCGACGGCGGCAGCACGGGAGCGACCGGCTTGGCCGAGCGCGCGGCGGCCACGAGTCCCTGAAAGTCCGCGCGCGAACGAGCCGGCTCCGCCGGGTAGAGGTGGTGCATCAGCTGCGCCACGCGCCCGCGCACGCTGCGGTCGCCGTCCGAACGGCTCGGGGCGCGCTGCAGGATGCGCACGAGCTCGGCCGTCGCCTGCCGCGCCGAGGCGAAGCGGTCCTCGACGCGCAGCGCCGTGAGGCGCGCGAGCACGAGATCGAGCTCGAGGGGCGCGCCGATCGACTGCGCGATGGGGGTGAGGCTCTTTTTGCCCGCGCCGACCGCCGCGAGGTGCGCCGACGGTTCGCCCACGAGGAAGCGCCGTCCCGCGAGGATCTCCCAGAGCATCACCCCAAAGGCATAGAGATCGGCCGGCACGCCGCCGGGCGTGTTGTTCGCCACTTCGGGCGCGACGTAGCCGGGCTTGGCGAAGACGACGCCGGCCACGGTGTGGCAGCGCCGGTTCTCCCCGCGCGCGGTACCGAAGTCGATGAGCTTCACGTCGCCGCCGTAGCCGACCATCACGTTTTGAGGCGAGAGGTCGCGGTGAACGATGTCGAGCGGCCGGCCCTCGGCGTCGGTGCGCTCGTGCACGTGCGCGAGGGCGTCGCCGACGGTGAGCGCGAGGGCGACGGCTTCGGGCCACTCGATGCGCACGCCGAGCTGCGCCGCGCGGGCGCGCACGTCGCCGAGGTTGTGGCCCTCGACGTACTCGACGACGACGTAGGGCTTGCCCGCGCTGTCGGTCGCGGCCTCGAGGATCTGCGCGACGCCGGGATGGTGGAGCTGCGATTGGATGCGCGCCTCGTCGAGGAAGCGGGCGAGGAACGAGCTGTCGGTGTCGTGATCCTTGCGGATGATTTTGATGACGACCGGACGCTCGGCGCCTTCGATGCCCGACGCGGTGGCGAGGTAGACTTCGCCCATGCCGCCGCGAGCGATGCGGCGGAGCAAAGTGAAGCGCTCGAAGGCTCGCGGCAGACCCGCGCTTTCGTCGATATTTCCCTTTGATTCCGTGACCTTGGATTCTTGGGGCGAGGCGTGCATGAGGCCATGGTGCCCATGTCGCACAATGTAGGCAAAGAAAGCGGCTGGCCGGAATCAACGGGCGGCGCGGCGAGTTGTCACGAGAGCCCGGATTGTGGATCCGAATTCCGTGGGTAGACTGCCCGGGCTTTTCGCGATGATGAAGCGCCTCGCCCTGCTTTTCGTGGCCGTTGCGGTGGCGACGCTGGTGAGCACGCCGGCGCGCGCCGCGGTGCCGATGTGCAGCGACGACGGTCGCTCGGTGGTGGCGCCGCCCATCGTGTTTCCGTGGCGTATGCAGACGCTCGAGGCGCCCCCGCCGTGCCCGCAGCAGGACGGCGCGTTCTCCCGTTCGCTGCCGGGTGAAGAGCAGCGCGCGCCGACCAATCCCCCCGCGCCGATGGCGCCACGGGCCGTTCCCATCGAGCGCGGCGAGCTCGCGACGCCGCTGCGAGTGCGCTCGCGCACGCAGCCGGTCGCGATCCCGCGCGGCTCCGAGCTCATCGACACTTTGTATCGACCGCCGCGCGGCTGAGTCGTCGCGAGCGGTGATATCGAGGCTCTCGCGCGCTTCCGGCGCGTGCGAAGTGGTTGCCGCTCGAACGGCGCCGAACAGGCGCCCGCTTTACGTTTTGCCCGCTCGAACCGAGGCGTTCTCGGTCGCGGGCGCGCCCCGATCCGTGTGCCGGGAGCGGCTCGGGGCAGCCACCGATTCGTTTCGTCAGGAATAGGAAAATCAGGAGAAGTTCATGAACAAGGGAACCGCCATCGTCGGGTTCGTGCTGGCTTTCATCGCCGGCATGTTCCTCATGTGGGGCGTCGATCGCCGCTCAGGGGCCGACATCCACGCCGAAACTGCAGGAGCCACCGCCAGCGCCGGCGACCAAAGCGCCGCGAGCGTGCCGGTCACCGCGGCCGATCCGCAGTGGGGCAAGCCGAACGCACCGGTCACGGTCGTCGAAATCAGCGACTTCGAGTGCCCGTTCTGCGGCCGCGTCGTTCCGACGCTCAAGCAGATCAAGGAGACCTACGGGCCCGACAAGGTCCGCTTCGTCTTCAAGCACAGCCCGCTTCCGTTCCACAAGGACGCTCGGCCCGCGGCCGACGCCGCCGCCACGGTCATGGGCCTCGGCGGCAGCGACGCGTTCTGGAAGTGGCACGACGAGGCGTTCGCGAATCAGCGCTCGCTCACGCCCGAGAATTTCCAGAAGTGGGCGACCGACGCGGGCATCGACGGCGCGAAGTTCAAGTCGGCGCTCGACGCGAAGAAGTTCACGTCGAAGGTCGACGACGACCTCGCCTTCGCCAAGAAGGTGGGCGCAAACGGCACGCCGGCTTTCCGCATCAACGGCGTCTCGGTGAGCGGCGCGCAGCCGTTCGACAAGTTCAAGGAAGTCATCGACGCGCAGCTCGGTGAAGCGCAAAAGCTCGTCGCGAGCGGCGTGAAGCCCTCGGACGTGTACGTCCAGCTGACGAACAAGAACTTCAGCGCGCCCGCGGACAGGGGCGACGAGCAGAAGAAGCCGCAGAAGAACGCGGACGACGAGGACGACAAGAGCGTCTGGAAGGTGCCGGTCGCTTCCGACGATCCGATCCGCGGCAACAAGGACGCCCTGGTCACCATCATCGAGTACTCGGACTTCCAGTGCCCGTTCTGCAAGCGCGTCGAGGACACGCTGAAGCAGGTGATGACGACCTACGGCAACGACGTCCGCATCGTCTGGAAGGACAACCCGCTGCCGTTCCACCCGCGCGCCAAGCCCGCGGCCACGCTCGCGCGCTTCGCGTACAAGACGAAGGGCGAGAAGACGTTCTGGGACGTGCACGACGCGCTCTACGAGAGCCAGCCGAAGCTCGAGGACGACGATCTCAAGGGCATCGCCGAGAAGTTCGGCGTGTCGTGGGACGGCGCCAAGAAGGCGATCGACAACAACACGTTCGGCGATCGCATCGACGCGAGCGTCGATCAGGCGGCGGACTTCCAGGCGCGCGGCACGCCGCACTTCTTCATCAACGGCGTGCGCCTGAGCGGCGCGCAGCCGTTCGAGAAGTTCAAGGCGACCATCGACGAGCAGCTCGCCAAGGCGAAGACGATCGCGGCGCACGCGCCCCGCGGTCACATCTACGAGGAGATCGTCAAGGAAGGCAAGGAGCCGCCGCCCCCCGAGCGCAAGGAAATCCCGGCGCCCGACGCGTCGGATCCGTTCAAGGGCGGCGCGCACGCGAAGGTGGTCATCCAGGAGTTCTCGGACTTCCAGTGCCCCTTCTGCAAGCGCGTGGAGCCGACGATTCAGGAGATCGAGAAGCAGTACGGCGACAAGATCAAGTTCGTGTGGCGCCACATGCCCCTCCCCTTCCACAAGGACGCTCCGCTCGCGGCCGAAGCCGCGCAGGAAGCGTTCGTGCAGAA
>DATJXW010000201.1:0-9629 GCA_035499895.1 Polyangiaceae bacterium
GGCGATCTCGCGAGCGGACGAACGCTGCCGGACGGCACGCAACTCGGCTTCGTGGGCGCGGATCTCGTGCGGCGCGACGGCGGCAAGACGACCGTGCTCGTCGCCGGCGCGGCGAGCGACAAGACGACGGAGCCGCGCGTCGCGCCGAGCAGCGCGGGCACGCTCGTCACGTTTCGGCGCGGCGGCTTGTCGGGGCAAGTGCTCTTCACGTGGATCGCGCCGAACGGCGCCGCGAGCGGCAGCCTGACGCCCGTCGCGGCGCCGAGCGTGAAATTCTCGGGCACGCCGGACGCCGCCGCGAACGCGAGCGGCGGGTTGCTCGCGTTCGCCGGGCGGAGCTCGGACACGGCCGATTGGCGTGTGCAACTCGCGAGCGTCCCACACGGCGGCAAGCCGAGCGTCGTGGAATTCGCGACGCCGCCGGGCGGTTCCGGCGGCGGCAACATCGCGCCCGCGGTCGCCTCGCTCGGCGACGACGGCTGGGTCCTGCAGTGGACCGAGGGCGCGGCCGGCGCGTACGAGGTGCGACTCCAGCCCCTGAATCAAAAACTCGAGCCGATCGGAGAGGCGCGCCTCGTCTCGCCGAAGGGCGCGAACGCGGGGCAAGGCACGCTCTTCGCGACGGGCTCGCGCGTGCTGTCGATCTTCATCCAAACCACCGCCGGCCACGACGAGCTGTGGGGAGCGACCTTCGAATGTCACTGACCGTTCGCTGCCGTACGGGGCTCGTCGTCGCTTGGTTGGCGTTCGCGCCGGCGGGTTGCGAGATGTTCGGGCACCCCGGACCGAGCGCGGTCGCGCAGGGCCGCTATTTCGCGAGCGGCAACCCCGACTACGACTCCTTTTTCGTCGAGCTCCACCGCCTCCAAGTCGAGCTCAAGGACGCGCCGGATCGCGTCGCGGCGCCGCGGCAAGAGCTCGCGAAGGCGCTCGACGTGGGAATCGACGCGGTCGTGATCAAGGAGGCACTCGCCAAGCGCGTCTCCGAGCTCGGCTCGAAGCAGGTGAAGCTCGGCGTCGAACGCGGTTCGGACGCCGACGCCTCCTTGTCGCTCAAGGTGACCGGCAACCCGTCGGGGGACGACGCCGATTTCGTGAAGAGCGTGGGGCATGCGCTCGCGACGATGGGTGAGCTCAAGGGCACCATCGACGGCTGGCAAAAGTCGCTCGACGCGCTCCCGGCACAGGACAACGAGCTCCTCGAGGGCCTCGACACGGCGTTCGCGAGCGCGCCGCCCGGCAAGCGCAGCGACGTGAAGAACAACCTCACGGACGGTCAAAAGATGATCGCCGTCCTCGAAGATCGCACGCACGACGCGGCGCACGCGAACTCGGAGCTCCTCGATGCCGTCGTCGGCGCGCTCGGCGAAACGCCGGCGAGCGCGGAGAAACCGAGCGAAGGGTCGTCGGAAAAAACCTCGAGCAAGACGAGCGAGCGGAGCGAGAAGAAGGCACACAAAGCGCCGCCCCCTCCCCCGCCGCCCAAGCCCACGAGAGCGCCGAAAGCCGCGCCGCCGAAAGCGGAACCGAAAGCCGCGCCGAAGGCCGCGCCGAAGCCGGAACCGAAGCCCGCCGAAGCGAAGGCGCCGCCGAAGCCGGCACCGGCCGAACGCAGCGAAGTGCCGCCCGCGCCCAAACCGACGCAGGGCACCGCGAAGCCGGACTTCGAGCCGTAGCGCGCTACTGTACGACCACCGTCGCGGTCGTGAAATCCATCGCGCCGCTGTTGTTCTGAGCTTCGACGAGGATGCGCACCTCTTCGAGGTTGCCGAGCGTGAGGTTCAGACTCTTCCACTCGTCGAAGTGCTTCGAGACGGAGATGTGCCCGCACTGGCGCGGCTCCGAACGCACGCTCCAGAACTGCACGAAGTCGGCGTTCGTGCCGGTGATGTTCGGCTGATTCTTCTGCATGTTCGTCTGGATTTCGTACGTGCCCTCACCGTCGATGGTGAAGCTCCCGACCACGGTGAACGCGGGCTTTTTACCGAGCCAATTCTCGATGATGTAATACTCGTGGAGCGGGTTCACCGACCAGCCGTAGATGCCGACGTTGCCGAAGCCGCCGGTCGTGATGCCCGTCATCGTGTAGGAAAAGTCCGACGAGAAGACGCCAATCTTGTCGTAGGTCTTCGTCTTGTCGAACGCGAGACCCACGCGCGCGATCCAGTCGCCGACGTTCGTCCACGTCGCGCTGAAGGTGGCGTCGACGCCGTACGTCGTCATGCAGCCCGAGCCCTTGCCGTCGGAGTAGATGTTGTAGGTGTAGTTGCCGTCGGCCGTGCCGCTGTCGCTCATGCCGCAATGCTGCGTGCCGTTGGTCGAGTGACTACCCGGCGCGCACATCTCCGCGGGAGCGCCGGCCATTCCGGCTCCGGCGCCGCCCGTGCCCGCTGCGCCGCCGAACGCGACGCCGCCGCTCCCCGGCGCACCGCCCGTCTTCGCGCCGCCCGCGCCCGGCGCCCCACCGAACGAGGTGCTGCCGGCGGTGTTGGGCGCGCCGCCCGTGGCGTGCGTGCCGCCCGTGCCCGGCACGCCGCCGCTTCCGGGTGCGCCGCCGCTCGCGGCCGCGCCGCCGCTCGACGCGCCGCCCGCACCGGTTGCGCCGCCTGCCGGCTTCGCGCCCGCGCCACCCGCGCTGACGGTACTCCCGCCGGTGCCGCTACCCAGCGTGCCGCCCGTGCCCGCGCTGCCGCCCGCCGTCGTTCCACCGCGCGCGCCGCTCGACGCGCCCGCGTTCGACGAAGTCCGAGCTCCGCTCGAGCCGCCCTGGCCGTCGTCACCCGCTTGGGTGGCGTTGCAGCCGACGACGTGCGCGCTCAGCGTGAGTAGACAGAGATGGACAAAGCTGATGCGCACGCAAGGCCTCCTGCGAAAACCGTGACTTCCGCGCGGGAACGCGGAACCGTCCTACTTTAGCCGCCGGCGGCGCGCGTCACCAGCGAGCTCCACTTCGCAGCCCGCTTTCAAATTTCCGCGACCGTTCGCGGTCGGCTAGATGGGAAACTCACAATGGCCGGGCTCGTCCGCGGAGAGACACGCGTCCCCGCAGCGGCACACGCTCGGACCGAGGCAAACGGCGCTGTTCGGACAGTCGCGATTGTCGAAGCAGCCGTCACTCGGCGCGACCTTGCAGACGCCCTGAATGCAATGGCCGGTGGTGCCGCAGTCGTCGTCCGAGAGACAGCAGCCCTTGCCGTTCGGCACGCAGATACCCTGCGCGTCACCGCGACTGCAATCCGCCGCGCACCCACACACGAAAGCGCCCGAGCACGCCTCGGAGGGGGCGCACTGGTCGTCACGCCAACATTCGTCGCCGCTCGCCTCGACGCAGGTTCCGTTCACACAGGCGGGCACGGAGCATTCGATGGCGCCGTTGCAGTCGGGCACGGGGCAGTCGGCGTCCGACGTGCAGCATCCAGACGGTCGAACCGATTGAGCCGTCACCGCCCACTGCTCGCCGACGCACGCGCCGGTATAGAGCGGACCGTCGAACGGGCGCTGATCCCAAGTGCAACCGCTGCTCGGGACGCTGCAGTCCTCGCAGGCGGAGCCGTCCGCCGGCGGCGCGTCGGGACACATCGGAGCCGGGCACGGCGGACAGACCGGCTGACCGTAAACGCCGCCGTGACAGGTGAGGATGCACGAGCAGCACGCCGACTCGGAGCAGGTGCCGCCCTCGGTCGTGCAGGTGCCGCCGAGGACGCACGGGGTGTTGCCGCCGCCGGCGCCGCCCGCCGTGCCACCGTCCGCTCCGGTGCCGCCGACGGCGCCTCCGCCGGTACCGCCCGTCGATAGCCCGGAAAAGCCGCCGCTACCGACGTTGCCGGTGCCGCCGGTACCGCCGGTGCCGCCGGTAAACGTCGTCCCGCCGGTGAAGCTCGTCCCGCCGGTGTCGAGGCTCGCGCCGGTGCCGCCGTTCGCGGGAGTGCCGCCCGTCGCGTCGCCGCCGGTTCCAGCCGTGCCGGAGCTCCCGCCGGTTGTGCCACTCGAGCCGCCCGACTCGGACACGCCGGCCATACCGCTGCCGCCGACGTGCGACACGCTCGTGCCGCCGCACCCGACGGCAAATACCAAGATTGCCGCGGCAAAGCCGCTGCTCGCGGCGCGGAGTGAGAAAAGCATCGACGGACGGTTCAGCAACGCTCGTGCCCGGTCCGGGTGTGCCGTCATGCGCGCCGGTCAGTGGGGCGGAGGGTAGTAACCGTAGCCGCACTGCGAGTGCGACATGGCGCAGACCGAAGCGAGCCCCACGACGAGCGCATAGCTGCCGATGACGGCGAGGACGACGAGCGCCGGATCCATCTCCTTCGTGAAGGGGACTTTGCGCACGGTCAGACAGGCGGCGACGGGCGGGACATCGTGCTCGTCGCACGCAACGCCCTGGTTGATTTCGAAACCCGGGCACTCCGAGAGGCAGTCGATGTACGCCTTCGGGCTCTCGCGATCCTGGCAGTGACCGTAACAACGAAACGCGTCGCCCGGATCCACCGGGTTATCGCGCAGTAAGAGCCGATAACTCATGAGCTCACCGGGCGGAGCGGTGCGTCGAGCCCAGGCACCGGCGCCCGGCCTCGGCGCGGGTTTAACGCCGCTGCACCCGAGCGCGAGCGCGAGACAGAGCGCGGTCGCGCGCGCGAGTCGCGACGACGGGCGGGGACGGCGCGCGACCGTGAACGGGTGAGTACGGGTTTCTGCGCGCGACCGGGCCGTGTGGCTGCGCTCTCTCATTCACCCACCGTGACGGAATGTCCCACGCCGACGGCGACGCGGCAAGCCGGCGCCCGGGGCGGCGGGTTCGACGGCAAGAGCCGGCCATCGCTGGTAAACTCGAAGCCCGGAGGCCGATCGATCATGAACGAGGCCGCGCCGCTGCTGCTCGTTGACGATGACGACGCCGTGCGGCTCACGTTTCGGCGTGTGCTCGAGCGCGCGGGCTTCGAAGTGCTCGAAGCGGCGCGCGGCGAGGCCGGCATCGAGCTCTGCCGCGAGCGCGATCCGGGGCTCGTGCTGCTCGATTTGCGGATGCCGGGGATGGACGGGCTCGAGGTGTTGAGTCGACTCGTCGCCGAGCACCCCGAGACGCCCGTGATCGTGATCTCCGGCCACGGCACGATGACGGACGCGGTGGAGGCGCTCCGGCGCGGCGCGTGGGATTTCGTGTCGAAGCCGCTGCCGAGCAACGAGCTCCTCGAACACGCGGTGCGGCGCGGCATGGAGCGCTCGGCCTTGTTGCGGCAGAACCGCGCGTACCGCGCGAGCCTCGAGGCAGCCAATCAGCGACTCTCCTCGGCGCTCGCGGAGCTGCACGCCGACGAGCACGCGGCGCGGCAGCTGCAGTTCGAGCTCTTGCCGAGCGCCGAGCTCCGCGTGGCGACGCTCGTGTTCGAGCGACGGCTGTTTCCGTCGCGGCTCTTGAGCGGCGACTTCGTCGATTACTTCGCGCTGAACGAGCGTTACGCGGGGTTTTACCTGGCCGACGTGGCGGGACACGGCGTCGCCTCGGCGTTCGTGACCACGATTTTGACGACGCTCGTCGGTAAGTATCGCCAAGCCCTGTTTTTGCGCGGGGACGAGACGATCCTCGAGCCGGCGCGGCTCTTGCGCGAGCTCGACGCCGATCTGAAGGAGCTCGCGATTCCGAAGCACGTGACCTCGTTTTACGGGGTGATCGAGCTCGCGTCGGGACACTTCGTGTACGGCAACGCGGGCGCTTTTCCGTATCCGCATCTGTCGAACGGCGCGGAGCTCGAGTGCCCGGGTCGGCCGTTGAACTTGCCGGGCAACGCGGGGTTCGGGCTCGGCGAGGCCGACCTCGAGCCGGGCGGCCGCTTGCTGCTCGCGTCGGACGGCGTGCTCGAGCTCGCGCCGCGGGCTTCACACCGCGCGCGGCGGGCGGAGCTCGGGGCGCTGCTCGCCCGGGCCGGCTCGCTCGCCGACATCACCACGGCGCTCGAGCTCCGCGAGGACACGCCGCGGAAGGACGACGTCGCGCTCTTGTTCGTTCGAAGGGAGGAGAAACGATGACGCTCGGACACGTCACGCATGCTGCTCGCAACGGCGTTCACGTGCTGCGTTACTTCGGCAGCGTGAACTACACGCTCGCGCCGGGTTTGCAGCGCTTTCTCGACGCGATCGTGCACGACCGCGCGCTCGCCGGTCTGGTGTTCGATCTGACCGCGGCGGAGTCGCTCGACAGCACGAACCTCGGGTTGATGGCGCGCGCGAACGAGGAGGCGCGCGGCGCCGGGATTTCGCAGAGCGTCATCATCTCGAACAAAGAGGACATCGACGACGTGCTCCACAGCATGGGCTTCGATCAGTCGTTCGAGGTCGTGCACACGAACGGCGCGCCGGAGACGAACGCCGAGCCCGTCGCGGTCGATCCGGTGAGCGAGCGCGATCTCCGTCGCACGATGCTCGACGCGCACCGCGCGCTCATGCGCTTGAGCGAGGCCGGGCGGCTCGAGTTCGAGCAGGTCGTCGCGTGTCTCGAGCGGGATTCGACGGCGAGCCCGGCGTAGCGGCACGGCGAGGGGCTCGCCGCCGCGCGTCGCGCGGCGCCGTCAATCGACGGCTTTGATCGACGCGAGGAACGGCTCGGGCGGCACGAAATCCGTATAGCGGAGCGCTTCCTTCCCGCGCGAGTCGAAGATGACGACGGTCGGCAGGCCGCGCACGCCGAAGCGCTGGAGCGCGGCGCCGACCTTCGGGTCCTCGTCGTTCGTCGCGTCGACGCGCACGGCGACGAAGCGGCCGAGCTCGGCGCCGACCGGCGCGGCCGAGAAGGTCGCCTTGTCGAGCTCTTTGCAGGCGCCGCACCAGGCGGCCGTGAAGTCGACGATCATGGGCCGGCTTTCGCGCAGGGCCCGCTCGCGCGCGGCGTCGACGTTGCCGTGCTGCCAGGCGAGCGCCTCGGCCGGCTTCACCATGCCGAGAACGAGCGCGAAGAGCCCGCCGCTCGTGAGAAACAGGCCGACGCCCTTCGCGACCTTCACGCCCGTCACAGGATCGCTGAACTCACGATGGACGGCGCCGAGCGCGAGGCCGATGAGCACCGCGACGCCGGCCCCCGCCCAGAGGAGCGTGCTCGGGTGCACGAACGCGGCGACCGTGGGGAACGCGTTGTTCAAGAAGTAGAGCGCCACGACGACCAGCACGATGCCGAGAAGCGACTTCACGTGCACCATCCAGCGGCCGCTCTTCGGCAACTGGACGGCGAAGGCGCCGACGATGAAAAACGGCACGCCGAGTCCGAGCGCGAAGGCGCCCATCGCGAGCGCGCCGAGCCCCGCGCTCTTCGTCTTCGCGATCCACGCGAGGATGCCGGTGAGCACGGGGCCGGTGCAGGGCGAGGCGATGAGGCCGCAAGCGAGACCGAGCAGGAACGCGCCGCGGTAGCCGATGCCGCCGATCATCGCGAGGCGGTTCGTGAGACCGGCCGGCAAGGCGAGCTCGAACGCGCCGAAGAGCGACGCCGCGAGAACCAGAAAGAGCAGCGCCATCGCCACGACGACCCAGCGGTTCTGCAGTACGGCGCCGAAGATCGAGCCCGTGAGCCCGGCGACGACCCCGAGCGGCACGAACATGGCGACGATGCCGAGCACGAAGGCGGCCGACAGCGCCGCGCCCTCCCAGCGGCTCTTCGCCTCGCGCGCGCCGAAGACGCTGACGGTCACGGCGACCATCGGGTAAACGCACGGGGTGAGGCTCACGACGAACCCGCCCGCGAGCGCGGCGAGCGCGGCGTACACGGGGCCGCGCGCGAGCGCTTCGGTGAAGGCGTCGGTCGGGGGCATGCTCAGGTATTGTACAGCGAGGGGGCGGTCGCGGTTTCAGCTCCGGCTCGTCTTCGCGTTTCGGCGGCGGGAGCGCAGGCGCCGGAGCAGGCGCCGGGCATGCGCGACCTCGGCCGCGAGGGCCACCTCGAGCGCGACCCGGCCGCTCGTGGCGCGCTGGACGAAGGCCGTGAGGTAACGCTCGGCCGCGGCCTCGTCACGCTGCTCGAACGCGAGGGCGCCGAGCACGAATTGGCCGTAACCCTGGCCGCAGGGCGCCTCCTCCAGCCGTTCACGCACCGAGCCGATGCCGCTCGGGCTTTCGCCCGCCGCCCGGCGAGCGAGCCAGAGCTGCGCTCGGTAGAGCGGCTTGTCCGTCGTGCCCCAACGCGCGGCTCGAGCGAGGGCGCCGGCGGCTTCACGGTGGTGACCGGTGAGGAAAAGCACGCTGCCGAGCGTCCAGAGATGGAACGCGCGGCGGGCCGGCGGGCTCACGCGACTCGCGATCCTCAGGTGATAGATGGCGCGATCGCGATCGCCGAGGCCGAGACAGGCGCGCGCCGCGTCTTGCCGGGCGACGTCGGGCATGACGGCCCCCTCGAGCATCTGTTCGGCGACGGCGAGCGCCTCCCCGAACCGCCGCGCTTCCATGTGCGAGAGGTAGAGCTGCCGGAGCAGCATGGTCCGCGTGGTGCGGTCGAGCGCGCCGCGGTGGGAAAGCCCGCGCCGAGCGTACTTGGCCCGGATGACGGGCGTCCGCGCGAGGCTCGCCTTCTGCAGCATCGACTCCGGGGTCGGCGGCTCCGACGGGGCGGCGGCGCGCAGGCGCGTCATGTCCAATTCACCCTAGCATCACCTGTACAGGCGTCCAGATTTCGGCAGGCGGAGTGACGCTTATGGAAGCTCGCTCGCGGGCGCGTTTGCGGGAGGTGCCCTCCCGGTCCAGGCTCGCACCCCGATGCGCCAGTTGGTCCTTCTCACGCTCTTCGGAATCTGCGCCGGCTGCGGGCACCCCGCGACCGAAAAGGAATGCGAAGAGATCGTCGAACGCGTGGCGACGCTCGAGCTTCAGAACGCGCATGCGGGCGAAGATCAAGTCGAGAGCGAAGTGAAGCTCGCCAAGGAGTCGTTCAAGAAGGACATGAGCCGGCGCTGCATCGGCAGGCGCGTGACGCAAGCCGCCATGGACTGCGTGCACCAGGCGAAGAGCGCCGACCAAATCGAAAAAGAATGCTTTCGCTGAAGCGCGCCTGGGCGCTCGCGCTCCTCGCGTCGGCGTGCGGCAAACCGCCGAGTCCGGCGGAATGCACCGCGCTCCTCGATCGCTACACCGAGAAGCTCGTGAACTCCGATCGTCCCGAAGTGACGCCCGGCGAGCTCGAAAAACTGAAGGCGATCGCCCGGGCGCGCGCCGCCGAAGACCCCGCGTTCGCCGAATGCTCGCGCAAGGTCTCGCGCCGCGCCTACGACTGCGCGATGCAAGCCGAGACGGTGGATCGCATGGAGATCTGCCTGAACTGAGCTGCGGGCCGTCCCGAGAGCCGTTTTCGTTCACGCGCGCGCTACACAGGGGCGCACGCGGCCAGGATCTGCAGCATCGACTCCGGGGAAGATGCGAGCGCCGAACACGTGCTCGGGCAGAGGACGAGCGTGTTGGTGTCGGTGTCGAAATACCACTCGTCGCCCGCGGCGGTGCAGGCGCTCGCGTCGACGCGCATGAGCGTCGAGGAGCTTCCGGGGCCGACGATCAGGACGCTCAAGAGAGCTGGATCGACGGCGCGGCCGCTCGTCGTCGAGATCTGAAAGCCGCACGCTTCCCCCGCGACGGGCGAGCCGTGCACGTCGCTGCCGCAG
>DATJXW010000202.1:0-6215 GCA_035499895.1 Polyangiaceae bacterium
AGCTGCGACAACTAGAGTCGTCCAGGTCGCAAACCGCTCGCGAGCCAGGCGCTTACGGCGTCTGGCTCGCTTGCTTTGTATGAGTCCCGTTTCGCACCCAAGCGCCCACCTCGTGAGCAAATCGCTCCAGGTCGGCCCTGCCCGTCGATGCGGCCTCGAATGCTCGCGGCACGTCGAGGCGCGCGTACCCGTGCGCAACCACGTTCCGTAGACCGACCGCTCGGCGTAGCGCCTCGGCCGTCGCGACCGTCAGCACGCCGTGCTCTTCGAGTCGTGAGAAGCCCTCCGCGAGGCTTCTCGCGGCGGGCCAACCCGCGTCCGCGATGAGATGACTCGCGACATCGGCACACACCTGGACCGCGAGCATGAAATTGAAGCTCACGATGTCCAGGGCGTCGCGACTCGCGCCGAGCGCCGCCGAGCTTTCCCGCACGTGCCGGCGCACCTGCGCGAGGCGATCGGATGGCTCCGCGGCCCGGCGCGACCTCGGCTCAGAACGTCGCCGAGAAGGCGACCGAGCGCGGACCCACGTTGAGCTCGGCGTGCGGCTGCCCCGCCCTTTGCTTCTCTTTCTCGGTCGATGCCGAGGACGGCTTCGAGAGCGTGAGGTAGAGCGCGATGCCGCCCGTGACGATGGCCGCGCCACCGAGGATGTCGGCCGCGCCGAGCAGCGTTTGGGCGCGATGCTGCGCGGAGTCGAGCTGGTCGCGCGAGGAGCCGATGGTGTTGCGGAGGTGGTTCAGGTCGTTCGCGGCGCTGATGCCGAGGCCGCCCATGATGGCCGAGGTGGCGGCGAGCCCCGCCGTCGCGGACCACGTGCCCCAGAGCCACGCGGTGCGATCGCTCGGCGGCGCTTGCGGCGCGACGACGACGACCGGCGAGCGTTCGGCCGGCGTGCGCTGGATGTCGATGCGGAGGCTCTGCGAATCGCGGCTCGCGAGCGTGATGGTTTCTTCACGCGTGTCGAAGCCGTCCTTGTGGATCGCGATGTGGTGGTCGCCGGTGTCGAGCAGGAGCGGCTCCGCGAGCGGCGTCGTGCCCGCGAGCTCGCCGTCCACCAGCACCTCGGCGCCGGCTTCGTTGCTTTCGATCGCGAGCGTCGCGGTGCGGGTCGCGAGCATTTCGATGTCGTCGCTCACGCTCTTCTTGCGCTCGGGGTCGATCTTGTCGCCGCCCTCTTTGAGGTACGCCTTGAGCGCTTTGCTGGCGCGCGCGTAGTCGTGCAGCTGAATCCGCACCTGGCCGATGTTGTAGAGCGCGCGGTAGTTCGGGACGAGCTCGTAAGCGCGATCGAACTCGATCGCAGCGCGCTTGAACTCGCCGTCCGCGTAGAGCGCGAGGCCGGCCTCGTAATGATCGCTCGCTTCGCGAATCGCGGCTTCGCTCGGCGCGGCGGCGGCGGGCGCGGCGCCTTCGGCGGCGGGCGGGGGAGCGTCTTCGGCGAACGCGGCAGTCGGACTCGCCGTGACGAGCGCGAGCACGAGAGCGGAGGACACCCACGAAAGCTGCCGAAGCATGCGCTGATGGTAACACGACTCATCGTGTGACGTCGGCGCGCATGCATGTAGTCAAGAGGGCGCGCGAGTCGCACCAGCGCTCGGGCGAAACGTGCGCGACGCCGCCACGCGTGGAGTCGCTTATTTAGGTGACGACTCCTCGGTTTCGAGCCGCACACCGACGCGCCGCACGAGATTCACGAACGCCTGCCGCGCCGGCGAGGTGTCGCCCGCGCGCCACGCGAGCAAGAGCTCGGTCGTGGGCGCGCCCGCGAACGGGCGGAAGACGACGTCGGCGCGACGGATCTCGCGCACGGACGCCGGCATGATCGAAATGCCGAAACCGGCGGCGACGAGGCTCAGCACGTCCACCTGCGGCGCCTCTTGCAAGATGCGCGGCGAGAAGCCCGCCTTCTGGCAGAGCGCGACGAGCAGATCGAAAAACGCGGGCGCGCGCGGCCGCGGGAAGAAGACGAACGGTTCGGCCGCGAGCTTCTCGAGCTTCAAGCGCGCGTGGCCGGCGAACGGATGGTCCGCCGGCAGGGCGATGACGAGCGGCTCGCGCCGCACGCACTCGGCGGCGAGCGACTTGTCCGACAGCGGGCCGCGGATGAACCCGACGTCGAGCTGGCCGCTCTTGATCGCTTCGAGCTGTCCGCTCAGTGACAGCTCCCGCACGGTGAGCTCCACGTCCGGGAACTCGGCGCGGAAGGCACGCAGGAGTCCGACGAGCCCCGTGTACGCGAGCGACGAGGGGTAGCCGACCGCGACGCGACCGCGCTCGCCGGCGCTCGTCCGGCGCGCCTCGCGCACGCCGATTTCGACGTTCTCGAGGACGCTCCGCGCGTGGCCGAGCAAAACCGCCCCGGCCGAGGTGAGCTCGATGCGGCGCTTGCTGCGGTCGAAGAGGGCGAAGCCGAGCTCGACCTCGAGCCGCTGAATTTGACGGCTGAGCGGTGGCTGGGCGATGCCGAGCCGCGCGGCGGCACGGCCGAAGTGGAGCTCGTCGGCGACGGCGACGAAGTAGCGCAGGTGGCGGAGCTCCATGGCCGGTACTGTTCGATACCTCCGAGGTATCAACCATACCTCAACCATATATTGGACGTTTGGCTCGCTCGACCCTACGTCTTGCCCCGAGCTTCCGTCCGCCCGGTCACCCGGCGGCCGCCCGGAGGCGATTCTCGAGAGAATTCCGCAATGTGGCTGGTCCGGCTCGCCCTTCGACGCCCCTACACGTTCATCGTGATGGCGCTGCTCATCATGATCCTCGGGGTCGGCTCCATCCTCAGGATGCCGACGGACATCTTCCCGAACATCGACATCCCGGTCCTCACCGTCGTCTTCAACTACGCCGGCCTCGCGCCCGACGAGATGGAGAAGCGCATCGTCACGAACTACGAGCGCGCCCTCACGACGACGGTCAATTCCATCGAGCACATCGAGAGCCAGTCGCTCACCGGCGTCGCCGTCATCAAGATCTACTTCCAGCCCGGCGCGAGCATCGACGCGGCGACCGCGCAGGTGACGGCCATCTCGCAGACGCTCGTGCGCGTGATGCCGCCGGGCGCGACGCCGCCGTTCGTCATTCGCTACAGCGCCGGCAACGTGCCGATTTTGCAGCTTGCGATGAAGAGCGACACGCTGAGCGAGCAGCAGCTCTTCGACCTCGGCGTGAATTTCGTGCGCGCCGACATCGCGACGGTCCAGGGCTCCCAAATTCCCTGGCCGTACGGCGGAAAACAGCGCCAGGTCATGATCGACATCGATCCGGCGCGGCTCTATGCGTGGGGCCTGTCGCCGCGCGACGTGAACAACGCGCTCGGCATCGGCAACGTGATTCTGCCGTCGGGCACCGCGAAAATCGGCGAGCTCGAGTACCCGGTGCAGGTGAACTCGAGCCCCGAGCTGCTCGACGAGATCGGCGCGATACCGCTCAAGACCGTGCGCGGCACCACCGTGTACATCCGCGACGTGGCGAGCGTGCGCGACGGCAACTCGCCGCAGACGAACATGGTGCACGTCGACGGCCGCCGCTCGGTGCTGATGAGCATCCTGAAGCTCAGTGAGGCGAGCACGCTCGAGGTGGTCGGCCGCATCAAGGAGATGCTGCCCGGGACGCTCGCGAAGCTCACGAAGGAGCTCCAGGTCTCGCCGCTCTTCGATCAGTCGCTGTTCGTGCGCGCGGCGGTGAACGGCGTCGCGCGCGAGGCCGCGATTGCAGCCGGCCTCACGGCGCTGATGATCCTCGTGTTTTTGGGGAGCCTCCGCAGCACGCTCATCGTCGTCGTTTCGATCCCGCTCTCGATTTTGGTCTCGTTCGTCGCCCTCGACGCGCTCGGCAACTCACTCAACGTGATGACGCTCGGCGGCATGTCGCTCGCCGTCGGCATTCTGGTGGACGACGCGACGGTCGAGCTCGAGAACATGCACCGTCACATCGCGATGCAGAAGCCGCTCGTGCGCGCGATCCTCGACGGCGCGCAGGAGATCGCGGTACCGGCGTTCGTCTCGACCTTGTGCATTTGCATCGTGTTCGTGCCGGTCGTCTTCATCACCGGCCCGGCGAAGCTGCTCTTCATCCCGCTCGCCGAGGCCGTCGTGTTCGCGATGCTCACGTCGTACTTCTTGTCGCGCACGCTCGTGCCGAACATCGCGCACTACCTCTTGCGCCACGAGGTCGAGCGCCACCGGGTGGGCGTGCAGGGCAACGGCCTCGGCGCGCGGTTCGTGCGCGCGTTCGAGCGCGGCTTCGAGCGCCTGCGCGACCGCTACGGCAGCGTGCTCGCCCTCGCGCTCGAGCACAAGCGGCTGACGGCGCTCGCCTTCGGCTGCTTCGTGGCGCTTTCGCTCTGCCTCTTTCCGCTCGTGGGGCGCGACTTCTTCCCCTCGGTCGACGCCGGGCTCATCAAGCTCCACGTGCGCGGCGAGCCGGGCACGCGCATCGAGGAGTCCGAGAAGCACTTCGCCGAGATCGAGAACACTATCCACACGGTGATCCCGAAAGAGAAGATCGACACGATGCTCGACGTGATCGGCGTGCCGTACAGCGGCATCAACCTGTCGCTCAGCGAAGGCGCGCTGATTTCGACGGCCGACGGTCAGATCTTCATCGCGCTCAAGAAGGATCACCGGCCGACCGAGGAGTACGTGAAGGAGCTGCGGAAGAAGCTGCCCGAGCTCTACCCCGGCACCACCTTCTTCTTCTTGCCGCCCGACATCTCGACGCAAGTCCTGAATTTCGGGCTCGCGGCGCCGGTCGACATCCAAGTGGTGAGCGCGCCGGGCCGCGATCAGGAAGCGTACGCAGCCGCGCAGAAGATCGCCGCGCGGCTGCGCGCCGTGCCGGGCGCGGAAGACGTGCACCTCGCGCAGGTGCCGCGCGTGAACGAGCTCCGCGTCGACGTCGACCGCACGATGGCGGCGCACTTCGGCGTGAGCGAGCACGACGTGGCGAGCGATCTGCTCGTGTCGCTCTCCTCGAGCGGCCAGGTCGCGCCGAGCTACTGGCTCGATCCGAAGCGCGGCGTGCAGTATCTCGTCGCCGTTCAGACGCCGCAGTACACGGTCGATTCGCTCGACGCCCTGCGCGCGACGCCGATCTCGACGCCGGGCGAAGCCGGCACGCAGCTCCTTTCGAACGTCGCGCGCGTCACGCGCATGACGGGTCCGGTGAACATCACGCACTACAACGCGTTCCGGACCTACGACGTGCAGGCGAACGTGGCCGGCACCGACCTCGCCTCGGTGGCGAAAGACGTGTCGCGCATCGTGGCCGAAACGAAGCCGACCTTGCCGCGCGGGACCACGCTCAACGTGAAGGGGCAGATCGAGAGCATGGAGTCCTCGTTCCGCGGCTTGAGCTTCGGGCTCCTCTTCGCCGTGGTGCTCGTTTACCTGCTCATGGTGGTGAATTTCCAGTCCTGGCTCGACCCGCTCATCATCTTGATGGCCTTGCCGGGCGCGCTCGCGGGCATCATGTGGATGTTGTTCCTCACCCACACGACTTACAGCGTGCCCGCCCAGATGGGCACGATGATGTGCGTGGGCGTGGCGACCGCGAACAGCATCCTGGTCGTCTCGTTCGCGAACAGCCGCCGCCAGCACGGCAGTGACGCCAAGGAGGCAGCGCTCGCCGCCGGGATGACCCGCCTGCGCCCGGTCATGATGACGGCACTCGCGATGATCATCGGTATGCTGCCCATGTCGCTCGGCGTGGGCGAGGGCGGCGAACAGAACGCTCCCCTCGGCCGCGCCGTGATCGGCGGGCTGGTCCTCGCTACACTGTCTACGTTGCTCTTCGTCCCCGTCGCCTACGCCGTCCTCAAAAAGCGCCCGCCCCAGCCGATCGCGGACAGCGAGCTCATGGAATCATGACGTCATCCTCTCAGCAGCAAGCGCCGGCGCCCGAAGCCGTTCACCCCGACGCTCATCTCGGTTTCGAGCTCGCGAAGCCCGCGCGCGTGTCCGCGGGGCGCCTGCTCGCGATCGGCGCGATCGGCGCCGTCGTGCTCGGCGCGGCCTTCGCCGTCACGTACTTGCCGAAGCGCGCGGCAGAGCAGGAGCTCGAGCAGGCCGCGACCGAACGCGCGAACGCGCTGCCCCGCTTCACGGTGGTCAAGCCGAAGCTGCTCTCGAGCGACCGCACCCTGACGCTGCCCGGCAGCGTTCAGCCGCTGGAAGAGGCGGTGATTTACCCGCGCGCGAGCGGCTACATCCGGC
>DATJXW010000203.1:0-33675 GCA_035499895.1 Polyangiaceae bacterium
ACGTCCGACGCGGCCAGGACCCGAGCAGCCGCCGTGCATGCGGCAGCCGAAAGGCGCCGGTGATAACCGCTTCCATCGAGTCGCTCGTGCGCGAGCGTCGCGAGCTCGGCCACGGGCGCGAGCGAAGGGGCGCGCGACAAAACACGCTCGCCGACGTAGGAATGCAGGCGGATTTTCTCCCACTCCGTGTCCGTCAGCGGCTCGGCCTTGTCCCAGATCGCAGCGGTCGTGGCGACGCGACCGACGTCGTGAACGAGTCCCGCGCGGGCGAGTGCACGCTCGAGCTCGGCGCCCAAGCCGAGGCGCCGCGCCGCCGCGCTCGCGAGCGCCGAAACGCCCGTCGAGTGGCTGCGGGTGAAGCGACATTTGAGGTCGGAAAAGTGCGCGACGGCGCGCAGCCCCTCGTCGACTTCCTCGTCGTTCACCGTCCGCCACGGTTCGGGTTCGGCGGCGAGCGCCGTGGACCACGGCGAGGGTTCTTCGAGCGGCGCGCACAGCATGGCGGCGGCGCTCGTGAAGCGCTCGACGAGGCTCGGATCGAGGCCGCGCTTGGCGTGCTTGCGCGTGAAGGCGACGGCGCCGTCCATCCCGCCCAATCGGTGCCCGATGTTGGCGTCGATCGCGACGAGCGCGATCCGCGCGGAAAGCGCGATGGCTTCGCCCTTCACTTTTGAAGGCTTGCCGCTGCCGTCCCAACGCTCGAACATTTGAAAGAGCGCGGCGCGAAACACGTCGTCGAAGCCGAAGCGCTCCGCCACGTGCGTCGCCACTTCGCAATGCGCGCGACCCACCTCCAACGCGGACGCCATGCTGCCGAAGGCTCGCAGGATTGCCGCAAGCCCGCCGAGCGCGCCACGACCGCGGCGCACGAGCCGCAGCATGACGGGCAGCATCTCCCGCGGATCTCCCCAATCGAGCCCGAAGGATTCAGTGCCGATCAGCACTTCATCGCCCAACATCGCGGCGGACGCGTGCGACTCCGCGGTGCAGCCCGCCATGGCCAGGAGCGGCAGGTAAAACGCGTCGCGCACCGTTTTCTCGTCCGCGTTCACCTTCCGCGCCAACCCCACGGCGAGCGTGGCACCGCGCAACCCGTGATGGTCGGGCAAGCCCGTTCCGGCATCCACCGCCAGCGACAGCGTGCCGATGAGCTCAGCCAATCTCATGACCGGATCCTTTTATCACCCCGCCCCCACCCCCGGCACCGCCCCCGCCGCCCGCTCCGTCTCCACCATCGTCGTCAACACGGTCGCAATCTGGCGCAACGACGCGGGGTCCCGTTTGATCTTCGCCATCGTCTTCGCGTTCGCGGCCGCGAGGAGGCCCGCCGCGCTCACGACCGGCTCGAACCCGAGAGTCCGGCAGCGTGAAAGTCCTGCTTCGGCGTTTGAAAGCGCCGTGCCCGTGGGCGGCGCGCGCGGGCGGTACGTTGCGATGAGGACGTGCAGGTGGGGCTCGCGTTCGCCGCTCGGCGCGAGGTCGGCGTTCAGGAGCGCGGGGTAGCCGAGGACGAAGAAGCTTGCGGCGACGAAGTCCGTGCCTTGGCTCAGGCTCTCGCTTTCGTATCGCACCGGCCAGTATCGATTCAGCCAGTCGACCACCTGCGAGACGGCAGTGAGCTGGTTGGCCGAAAACTGCCGGCCGAGGTCGGCGATGGCCTCGGCGAAGTGCGCGCGACGCGCGCGCCGGCGAAGCCACACCCAGGCAAGCCACGCGAGGATGACGAAGAGCACCCCCCAGAGCGGGAGAATGTCCGGCGTGAACGGCTCCGTGCCCCTCAGCATTTGAATGCTGAAATAGACGGTAACGCCTCCTATCGTGGGCACGAGCGAGCCGCCGACGATGTAGGGCACGTAAGCCGTCATGTCGTAACGCGCATATCCCGCGATGACGAGCCGCTCCTGCTTCAGCACTTCGAGCTCGGCGCGCCGTTGCTCGAGCTCGGCCGCGGCGATGCCGACTTGCATCGCGCTCCGAGAAGGGACCAGCGCGGCGCCGCAATACGTGGAGCGCTGGCCCGACGCGCCCGCCGCCAGCTCGGCCTGCGCGCCGCATTGCGGACACGCCACCGAGACGCCAACCGCTTGCGCGCGCCGCGCGCGTTGCCGCCCGCCTCGGTACTCCCACAACAAATAGCCGACCCACACCGGCCCGGGCAGAATCAGCAGCGGCGTCAGCACCATCGAGACGACTTGCGGGGACACGCCGAGCGCCTGGCTGAACGCAAGGCCCGCCGTGACGAGGACCGCGAGCGCGGTCGAAGCGATCAGCACGGCCTTCATTCGCGGCGCGGCCCGCTTGCTCTGCGTCGCCCAGCGCTGCCAGTTCGCGGCGCTCGCATACGCTCGATCCGCATGCGCGAGCGCTTGACCGACGTCGCCCGCGTACCGCCTGAGCCCGTCGAGCACCTCGGCAGGCACGGGCTGGTCGTGCCCGCAGTACGGACAACGCGCGTTCCCAGCCGCGGGAACGAACGCGAAGCTACCGCCGCAACGCGTGCAATGAATCGTGACCGCTTCGGGAGGGCTCATCGCGAGCCATTACGTAGCTTACTTTCCCACGAAGGTCGTGACGGTCGAAGCGGCGAGCGCAGCCGCTACTTGGCTTCCGCTCAGTGAAATCGGCGAGCCCGCCTGGAGATTGTCGGTCGCCGAAGTCACGTTCGGCGTCATGGACGCCGGCGCCGTCCCACCCGCGATGGTGATGGGCACGTTGGTCGTCGACGCATTTTCGTTGATCGCCACGATCACGACGGTGCCGTCGGAGCCCTTGTAGGCCGAAAGGAGCACACCCGCGGGCACGTTGCCCGTGACCGCCACGCGTTGATAGCCGGGTCGGACGAACTTGCTGAAGTTGCCGAACGTCCAGTGGCGCCGCGTGTCGCCTCCTCCTTTGAGAAGCAGGCCCTCGTTGTCGTCGGTGTTGTACGCCTTGTACCACCAGTAGAGCCAAGCGGACGCCTCGCCGTCGACGAGCGCCGAGTGGATCCACTGAGCGACCGCGATGCCGTTGTCCATCGTCGCCGAACCCGTGAGCGACGCGCCCATGCCGGTTCCCTGCTCGGGCCACCACTTCACGCCGGACATCTCGGTCTGCCAGACTTCCTTGTTCGGCACGCCGCCGTTCACGTCGCTCGGCCACGGCATGGCCATTTGCGTGTCGTACTCGTGCACGCCCAGGATATCGAAGGCGGCCCACGCCGTCGCGTCCTTCGCCAACCAGTGGCCGTAGTCGTAGCCGTTACCCATCGTGCAGTTGCTGGCGCAGCCGTTCGTATTCTTGTCGGGGAAACAGGCGCACTTCAGCGGATCCGAGCTCTCGTTCCCGCCGACGTCCGGACCGGCCGAGACGTTCGACCAGGTGTGGATCCACTCCGATGCTTCGGGCGCGATGACCTTGACGCCCTTGGCCTGGAGCTTCGGCCCCGCCGTCTTCACCCACGCCACCATCTCGGCCGCGGTAAACAAGGTGGTCGCGTAGTTGCCGTTGCACGGGTCGGCGTTGCCGCAGGACGCAAAGTCGGGCTCGTTGCCGATGGACATCGCGTAAAAGCCGTTGGTGCCGGCAAAGTCGGCGATCGTCGTCGACCAGGAGTCGTAGCAGCTCTGCATCAGGTGCCCGCCGTTGTAGGTCGGGTTCATCGAGTCGAGCGGCGTCTGGCCCGATTTGCAGCTGCCGGGCGGGCTCCACACCGAACCGATGACCTTCGCGCTCGAGCCCGCGCGACTCTTCAGCGCCGAAATGTTCGACGACTCGAAGGTGTTGTAAAACGCATCTCCGTCACTCAGCCCGGTGCGCAGGATCGTCAGGCCGATGCCGGTGCCGCTGGTGTTGAACAACGCATCGGCGTCCGCGCTCGCGAACTGCTCGCCCCAGGTGTCGTTGATGCCGAACCCTTCGATCGTCTGATGCACCTGGTCGAGCTGAACGGTCACCGCGCCGGAGCCGCCCGCAGCACCCGCCGTACCGCCGCCGCCATTGCCGGCTCCGGCGCCGCCCGAGCCACCTCCGCTGCTGCTTCCCGCCGCGCCGGTTGCGCCTCCCGCTGCGCTCGTGTTGCCTGCCGCGCCCCCCTTCCCACCCTCGCCTGCCGCCGCGGTCGCGCCGCCCGACCCCGCGGCGCCTCCGCTTCCGCTCGTTCCGACGGCGCCCGTTCCCGCAGCTCCGCCCGTGCCGGCTCCGCTCGATCCCCCCGCTCCGAGTTTGCCGGCCGCTCCCGTCGTTCCCGCCGCTCCGGGTGTGCCCGCCGCTCCGATCGTTCCCGCGCCTCCACCGGTTCCAGAGCTACCGCCCGTACCGGCCGGTCCGCCGTTGCTCGCGCAGCCCCACACGAAAACAGCTCCCGCGAGCAAAACTCGACAGCGCCCGTCATACGCGTTCTGACCCGTCATCGTCGGACCGTGAAGGGTGCGAGCCCCACGATTCCGTCAAAGAAAATCGGAGGGCACCAAGCGCCCCCCGTCACTCAGCTCAAGGGAGCTCCCCACTCCACACCGTGAACTCCGGGCCCGCCGAGTTTTGGATGAAGAGCGAGATCTGGTCGCCGTCCGCCACGGTGTACGTCGTGCCGTATTGGGTGCCGAAGCCGTCGATGACGATCTTCGTGTCGGTCCAGGATGTGTATTGGAGGTAAACGGGGCTGCCGTTGCCTCCGGCGGACCAGCCACCTTGGGTGATATCGGTGAAGGCGAATTGAGTGAGGTCGTAGGTCACCGGCAGCGTGCGCGGCGCGGTGCCGAACCCGGAACCGTCAACTTCGATGTGCATGCCAGCTCCCACGTTCGTGAACGTGACGTTTTGCACGATGGGGTCGAATGAATTCGGCTGGCGCGGGCTCTCCTTCAACGCGCCCGTCCAGACGGTGAACTCGGGGCCGGCCGAGTTCTGGACGAAGATGGAGACTTGGTCGCCGTCGACGACCTTGTACGTCGTGCCGTATTGCGAACCGAAGCCGTCGATGACGATGCGCGAGTCGGTCCAAGAAGCGAACTGTAGGTACACGGGGCTGCCGTTTCCGCCCGCGGACCAACCGCCCTGCGTCACGTCGGTGAACGAGAGCTCCGTGAGGTCGTAGACGACCGGCAACGTGCGCGGCGCTGTGCCGAAGCCGGCTCCGTCCAACACGATTTGCATGTTCTGACCGATTTCGTTGAACGTGGCCGTACACACTTGAGGAGTCGGTCCGTCCGGATCCAGGGGCGGCGGCGGCGTCGATTTGAGCGTACCGGTCCACGTCGTGCTCGCTCCGGCCGCGCCGGCCGCGGTGCTTTGGACGTAGATCGATACGGTGTCGCCGACGGAGAGTTTGTACTGACCACCGTATTGCGAACCGAAACCGTCGATGACGATGCGCGAGTCGGTCCAAGAAGTGTATTGCAGGTACACCGGGCTGCCGTTGCCGCCCGCCGACCAGCTCCCCTGCGTCACGTCCGTGATGGAGAACTGAGTGAGGTCGTAGACGACCGGCAACGTGCGCGGAGCGTTGCCGAAGCCGGAGCCGTCGAGCTCGACGTGCAGGTCTTGCCCGATGCGACTCACGTACACGTTGTCGATCGTCGGTGCCGCGGCTCCGGACTTCACGCTCGTTCCGCTTTGCGGAACCTCGGGCGTCGCGGCGCCGCACCACGTCCCACCGTCGGTGCCTCCCGTGGCTCCGGTTCCGCCCGTGCCCGACACGCCCGCCGTGCCGCCCGTGCCCGACACGCCCGCCGCTCCGCCCTCGTCCGAAGCGCCCGCGGTGCCGCCGGTCGCAGGCTCCCCTGCTTCACCACTCGTTTCGCCGCCTCCGGTCGCGCCCGAGCCTGAATGCGTTCCGCCTTTGCCGGCGCTCCCTCCGCGCGCCGTGCTTCCGCCGCTGCTCACGCCACCTTCTCCGGCTTCTCCCGGCTCGCCCGCACCCGGCGAGGTATCGCCGCTCGTGCCACCGCTCCCTCCGCTCGAGCGCCCCGCCGAACCGCCCGAGCTCGGCGTCGTTCCGCCCGCGGCCGGAGCACCCGCCGAGTTCGTTTGTCCGCCGCTCCCGCCCGCGGCGTCGTTACCGCCGGACGTTACCGTGCATGCGGCGCCCGCGAGCGCGCCCAGCGTCCAGATCGTTGCCTGCCCCGAAAACCATTTCATGACTCACCACTCCTTCGCGCTCGGCGCGAACCTCGGCCACTCGCATCCGACATACGCGCACCCCACGCGGAGAAATTCCCCCGCTACGTCGAATCGTCACGCCCTGCTATCGGGCCTGGTCCAAGGCTCGTCCGAAGGCGCACCGAGCCGGCGCGTCCGGCGCCTACTCTTTGCGCACGGCGAGCACCGAGCAGGGCGCCGTTCGCACGAGCTTTTCCGCGACGCTGCCGAGAGCGAGCCGAGCAAGTCCCGTCCGGCCGCGCGTGGCGACGACGAGGAGCTCGGCGCTCAGGCTTTCCGCCTCCCGCACGATCTCGGCGACCACCGGACCGCTCAGGAGTTCCGAGGTCGCTCCAGGGCTGATCTTCGCGACGGCCTCGACGAGGGCCGCGCGAATCGGCCTGAGCTCGCTGATCTCGTTCGGCATCGACGGCGTGCTGAGCTGCAGCAGGTAAGCCGCCTCTTCGATCCCGAAGCTCACCGCGTGCACGACCTTGAGTTTTGCGCCGCGCCGGCGCGCCTCCACCGCGGCGGCCGAAATCGCGGGGAGCGACGGCTCGGAAAGATCCGTGGCGGCGAGGACCCAGCCGCTCTCCGGTGAAGGTCGCGCGACGAGCACCGAGCAATGCGCATGCCGCACGACCTTCGTGGCGACGTGTCCGACCGAGCGGTCGAGGCCGGAGCGGCCAGAACTCCCGACGACGATCACGTCCGCGTTCCACGCTTCGGCGCGTCGGATGACGGCCGCGTAATCGGTCCCTTCGTCGACGAAGATCGCGTCGGGTCGCGCGGTGAGCGTCGCCGTTCGTTCGTGCACGACGCTCGTCGCGTCCTTGACGCGCTCGGCGGTGCGATCGCTCAGCACCTGCGGGTCCGTATAAATGAAGTCGACGTATTCGACGGGCAGCACGTGGACCACCGCGAACGCGTCCGACGGCGAATGGATGAGAGCGCTCCCCTGGCGGAGGGCGATGTCCGCTGCGGCGCTCAAATCCGTGGCGACGAGGACTCGCATGGTTCGTTCACCGATTTTACCATCGCGGCACGAAGCGCCAGTCGTTTTTGCCGGCGCGGCGAGCTTGAGTCGTGCTGCGCGCCTCAGCGGACGGCAGCGGGTGGCAAGAGCCACTGCAGCGCGCGCCGGAGCACGCCGGCGCCGTCGACGAGCGCGGGCGCGCCGTGCGCGATCACGAGCGTGCGCGGCTCCCACGCGGCGACGGCGGCCACCGAGCGGCGAGCACGCTCGCGCTGGAGGAAGCTGAGTCTCCAATCGAGCGGCGTGCCGCCGGTCGGCGCGAGCACGCCGCCGAACCGGGCGACGAAGCGCGGCCACGGCGCGAGCTTCGCCGGGTCGTGACGCTGGATGAGATCGCCGACGAAGCAGGTGCTCGAGGGACGATGAAAGAAGACGACCTCGGTCACGGCCTTGCTGCCTTCGACCACCACGCACTCGAACTCCCCGCCCCACTCGGGCGGCGCCACGTTCGTGAGCTCGGCCGCGAACTTCAGATCACGTCGCTTCTCCGCGAGGCCCGGGGGTGCGTACAAGCGGAGCTCGGGCCACGCGGCGACCCATTCGGCGAGCGCGAGGTGATGCAGCTTGTTCGGCTCGACGGCGAAGCACGGCTCGCCGAGCCTTGCGACCGCGTCGCGCAACGCAGCGTCGAGCGCGATGGGCGACCAGAGCCAGAGCTTGCGGCCGGAAAGTCGCACGATCGCCATGCGCGTCGTGAACGGCATTCCGTAAAACTTCACGATCGGGCCGTCGACGAACCAGACATCCTCGGCGACGGCTTGCGGAAGTCGCGTTTCGGTCGAGGCCGTAGGGACTCGCGTTTCGGTCGAGGCCGTAGGAACTCGCGTTTCGGTCTGAGCCATGGCGTCACCTCAGTTCGACGTGCGCGAGTCAGCTTGCCACGTGCGCTCCGGCGGAACGAAGCTTTCGGCTTCGGACTCGACGGTGCTCGAGGCGCACCGAACCCGAGCATTTTTGTCTCGACGCTCAGCCCGAATTCCGGCCGGACGTGCTCGCGACGTGACGCTCGCAAAGCGGAGAACGTCGGGAAGATCTCCGCGGGTCTGCAAGTTCATTTTTCTGACGTGCCCTCGAGCGCGTGACGGCGGTCGCGCGCAACAGGTCCGCTTGACGCGAAAGCAAACCGTGCCCACGGATCGAGCGACGCGACGGCGGACGCGACGCGAGGGCGGCTCGAGTGACTGGTCTGCGAAACGCGTTTTCACGAAGGAGAGCCTCGATGGACACGATGAGTGACACCAATTGCGTGGCCGTATTCGATCGACATCAGGACGCCGAAGCGGCGATTCGAGCCCTGCAAAAGGCCGGCTTCGACATGAAAAAGCTCTCGATCGTCGGGCGCGACTACCACACCGAAGAGCACGCGGTCGGCTTCTACAACTCGGGCGATCGCGTGAAATATTGGGGCAAGCTCGGCGCGTTTTGGGGCAGCGTGTTCGGGATTCTGTTCGCACCCGCTTTTTTCTGGATCCCGGGCGTAGGACCGATCCTCACCGGAGGCCTGATTGGGTCGATCCTGATGGGCACGGTCGAGGGCGCGGCGGTCGGAGCGGCGGTCGGCGGCGGGGCAAGCGCGCTCGCGGCGGGACTCGCCGGCATCGGGATCCCGAAGGACAGCGTCATTCGCTACGAAGCCGACGTTAAGGCCAATAGGTTTTTGCTCATCGCGAGCGGCACCGCGACCGAAACGGAACGAGCCCGCGGCGTGCTCGCCGAGCGCAGCGCGAACGTGAGCGTGCACGCCCGCCACTAGGAGGCAAGCATGAACAGCACGACCGACGCGACGAAACCGTTCATCGTCCTCGTGGGCGTTGACTATTCCGATCTCGGAAGACTCGCGGTGCTCGAGGCGCTCAACGTGGCGCGGGCGCGAAAGCTGAGTCAGGTCCACGCGGTGCACGTGGGGCTCGCCGGCGCGTCGCCTCCCGAGAAAAACGCGCCGAAAACGACGCCCTCGGCCGAGACTTTAGCGAGCGAGGCGTCGACGACGCTGAAGAGCTACGTCGAGAGAGTGCTCGCGGAATGGCAGGCGCAGGCCGGCGAAGGTCCGCTTCCGTTCGAGCGCCTCACGACCCACGTGCGCTTCAGCCCCGCGGCACACGCCATCGCCCAGCTCGCCTCCGACATCGAGGCGGATCTGGTCGTGGTCGGAACGCACGGACGGCGCGGGTTCGAGCGCATGGTGCTCGGGTCCGTGGCGGAAGGCGTCGTTCGGCTCGCGCCGTGTCCGGTGCTGGTCGTGCGACCGCTGCACGCGGAGTCGGCTGGCATTCCGCAGATCGAACCCCCCTGCCCGCGCTGCTTGGAAGCGCGCCGAGCGAGCGGCGGCCGGGAGTTTTGGTGCGAGCAACATCGGGAACATCACGAACGCCGCCACACCTACTCCTTCAGTGCCATGCGCTCGGGACACCAATCGGGTCTCCTTTATCCGATGTTCCGTGAGGGCGGGTGAACGCCTCGCGCGCGCGGCGACGTCAGCGTCCGCGCGCAGGTTCGACCTGGGCGGGTGCGCTGCTCGCCCAGGCGACGGCCGCCTCGAGCTCGTCGTAGCCGAAACGCTTCACTTCGGCGCTGACGAAATGCTTGGCGACGTGAGGCGCGAGCTCGGCGAGCTTGCTCTCCACCGCGAGAGCCACCCGCTCGACCTTGCGCTGATGATCACGCACGAACCGAACGTGCTCGACGAGGCTCCCGAGGTTTTCCCAACCCGGAAATGCGCGCGCGTGGATCACGAGCCCGTGCAGCTTGCCGTGGGCTTCGATCCACGCGTCCGCCGTGAAGGAGAGCGCGTCGAAGTCGCCCGCGCGGAGCGGCCGCGTCACTTCGACGACCATCACGCCGGAGTCGGGGTGAAGCCGTTGCGTGACGGCCGCGCCCGCCGGTTGCGACCGAAGCCACTCGATTGCCTTGACCGTGTTCTGATTCTCGAAGACGCGCACGGGACAAGGCAGCATGAAACGCGCGAGGCTCGTCGCGTCGCGAATCCACGCCAAATCCGTGACGACGGCGCACGCTTCGAAGACCCTCAGGAACTGAAGGCCGACCTTCGCATCTTCCCACGCCGCGCCCGCGGTGAAACCCTCGAAGCTCGGACCGAGCTGATAGAGAAAGCGGATCCGACGGCCCTCGCGGCGTGCCTCCTCGAAGAGCGGTTCCACGACTTGTCGATAGTCTTCCCTCGAGACCTTCCCCGTCGCGTTCACCCACACGATCCCGGCCGCGGCCGCGTCGTTCAGTTTCTCGAGCATGGTGGACCTCCTTCGGTTGGCGTTACGCCCGACCGTGTCGTCGGGCCACCGAAGCGTCGCTTGCATTCGCCGCGCCAACGCGCGCGATGTCACTTGGCGACACGCTGGAGCTGCACGCGGCGTGCGTGCGCCGCCCACGAGGCCCACGACGCCGGAGCGAGCCACGCACACTTTGCGCTGCGCGCCCGTCGCGGCGCAATCGTGGCGCGATCTCCCGTGCTACGACTCGGAACGCGATGACCGAGCGGCCGACGACCCCGCGTGACAAGGCGCTCCAGATCAACTTGGCGGGCGGCCGTCACGGGATCTTCGCCGAGATCGGCGCGGGACAGGAGGTCGGGCGCTGGTTTTTTCGGGTCGGCGGCGCGGCGGCCACGGTCGCGAAGACCGTCTCGGCCTACGACATGACGTTCAGCGACGCGAGCTACGGACCCACGCATCGCTACGTCAGCCGCGAGCGGCTGCTCGCGATGTTGGACCGCGAGTACGCGCTCTTGCTCGAGCGGCTCGACGCGACGCGGGGCGCGACGACGGCGTTTTTCGCTTTCGCCAACACGGTCGCGGCGCGCAGCCACTCGCGTCCCGACCACGCGCACGGGTGGATGGGCGTGCGGTTTCAAGGCGAGCCTCGGAGCGCCCCGAGCCAGATCGTCCTCCACGTGAAGCTCTGGGACGCCGACAACGGCGAGCAGCAGGAGGCGTTGGGCGCCGCCGGGGTCAACCTGGTGCACGCCGCCTTCTATCTTCACGCGTCGCCCGCGGAGCTCCTGACGGCGCTGCTCGACGAGCTTTCCGCCGACCGCGTCGAGATCGACATGATCGAGTTCAGCGGCCCCCTCTTCGCCAACCTCGACAATCGGCTGATGGCGCTGCTCCTCGTCGAGCAGGGCCTCACCGAAGCCGCCATGTTCCGCGTGAACGGTGAAGTCATCGACCCGGCGGACGCGCTCTACAAGCGCCCCGTGCTCGTCGAACGCGGCAGGTTCCGCCCCGTGAATCGACTGCACCTCGCGATTCTCGAGCAGGCCGGGGCGCGTTTTCGGAGCGAGCTGCCCGCGGGCGCCGCGGAGCCGCTCACGCTGTTCGAGCTCACGTTGCGCGACCTCGAGCGCAAGGAGCACGACGACCACGCCGACTTTCTCGCCCGCGTCGACGCGCTCGCGACGTTGAGCGGCGCGGTGTTGGTCTCGAGGTTCAGCGAGTATTTCGCCCTCGCGGCGTACCTCGCCGAGCTCACCGACCAAAACATCGCGCTCGCCGCGGGCGTGCCGGCCGTGCGCCGCATCTTCGACGAGCAGTACTACACCGATCTTCGCGGCGGCATTCTCGAAGCGTGCGGCCGCCTCTTCTCGAAGCGCGTTCGCTTGTACGCGTACCCCACGCGAACGGGTCCGCACGCGAAGATCCTCTCCTGCGACGACCTCGAGCTCCCCGCGGAGCTCGGCGGGCTCTTCACGTATCTCCGCGCGAACGGCTTCATTCAACCGATCCCCGCGGCCGAGCACAGCTATTTCGAGATCCGTTCGAGCGACGTCCTCGCGCTGATCCGCGCCGGCGATCCGTCGTGGGAATCCCTAGTGCCCGCGCCGGTCGCGAGCGTCATCAAGCAGCACGGTTATTTCGGGTGTCCGAAGGTCTAGCGTCACTTCAGAACGAATATCCGACGATGGTCTTGAGCACGAGGTGATCGCTCGCTCGCGTCAGACCCTCGCCGACTCCGAAATTCAACTCCAGACGCGGGACGCAGAGGAGGTTCACGGCCTCGTACAGAGCGTGCTGTTCGTCGCGGACGGGCTCGAACGACGAGAAGGGCCCGAGCCCGGCGTAGTACTCGAAGCCGAGGCTCACCACGTTCGCGACCTTGCGCAGCGCCATGGCCGCGGGCTCGAATTCAGGGCCGTGTTTCGCGCCCGCACCCGCGAACGGAACATCCACGATCGGATTGATCGCGAAGAGCCAAGCGTCGTCCTCCCACGCGGCGATCGGGCGTACCTCGGCGCCCACGCGATCCGGGTCGTACGTCCGCGGCAGCACCGAGAGCTCGAGATTCACGCCGAGTCGCAGGTGCGAGTGCCAGCCGGGCGGCGTCACGAACTTCGAGCGCAACTTCACGCCGCCGTAGTCGAGGCGACCGTCCGGTCGAATGGCGGCTTGCAGATAGCCCCCGAGCTCCCACCACGGCCGTAGCCCGTACGACGGCTCGAGCGTGAGGTGAGTGACGTGATCGGTCGCTAAGAGCGGCGGCCGGGCTGGCAGCCCGCTCGCGACGAAGTTCGCGTGGAGTTCCGCGCCGAACTCCCCCGCCCGATTGGCCGTACCGTCGTAGACCTGAATTTCGAAGGGATCGACCGCCCGCGCGCGCGCGCTCACGAGCACGACGGCGACGATCACCGCGGCCGAGGGCCATGCTGGGCGGGTGGATCGGCGCGGACCGGAGAGCTTCATCGACACGGCGGCTCCGGCGCAAGCCTTGACCGAGTGCCGCGTCATGGCAACCACCGAGTCGCCGGGCTCAGCTTCGCGCGACGCGTGTCCGGAGCGCGCTCGCCGCCCGAACGAGCAGCAGGCCGACGAGCAGCGCTCCGTACACGAGCGGCTCGGTCGCGTCCTTCTTCACGCGCCAATAGAAGTGAAGGACGGCGAGCCCGCCGATCACGTACACGGCGCGGTGCAAGAGCTTCCAGCGTTTGAAGCCGAGGCGCTGGACCATGCCCTTCGTCGAGGTGACGGCGAGCGGGATCAAGAGGAGCCACGCCGAGAAACCGACCCAGATGAAGGGCCGTTTGGCGATGTCGTCGCCGATCGCGTGGAAGTCGAGGCGCTGATCGAGCCCGGCGTAGGTGAGCACGTGGAGCGTGCCGTAAAAGAAGGCGAAGAGCCCGAGCATGCGGCGAATGCGCGCCGGCCACGTCCAACCGAACAGGGTTTTCGCGGGTGTGCACGCGAGCGTCAGCACCAGAAAGACCAGCGTCACGAGGCCCAAACGGTTGAGCCCTTCCGCGATCGGATTTGCACCGAGCCCGTGGCCCGAGGCGCGGTAGAGGATGGCCGCGAGCGGCGCGAGCGCTCCCGTGAACACGGCGGGCTTGAGCCACGCGAGCGACGACGCCGCCATCAGTAGTACCTCGCGAGGTCCATGCCTTTGTAGAGCGACGCGACCTCGTCCGCGTAGCCGTTGAAGAGCAACGTCGCGCGCCGCTCGAGGTCGCCGATGCGGCGCTCCGACCCCTGACTCCAGCGCGGGTGGCTCACGTGAGGGTTCACGTTCGCGTAAAAGCCGTAGGATTTGGGGGCGATGCGACTCCACGTCGTCACGGGCTCGGTGTCGGTGAAGCGGATCTTGACGATCGATTTGATGCCCTTGAAGCCGTACTTCCACGGCACGACGAGCCGAATGGGTGCGCCGTTCTGATTCGGCAACGTCTTGCCGTAGAGGCCGACGGCCAGCAGCGTGAGCGGGTGCATCGCCTCGTCGAGGCGGAGCCCCTCGACGTACGGCCACTCGAGCACGCGCTCCTTGGTGAGCGGCATCTGCTCCTCGTCGAGCAACGTCTGGAACGCGACGTACTTGGCGGCGGAGGTCGGCTTGAGCTTCGCGATCAGCGCGCCGAGCGGAAACCCGAGCCACGGGATCACCATCGACCACGCTTCCACGCAGCGCATCCGGTAGACGCGCTCCTCGAGCGGGAACCATTTGAGAATGGTCTCGATGTCGAGCACGAGCGGCTTTTCGACGAGCCCGCTCACCTCGATCGTCCACGGGCGCGGCTTCAACGTATGCGCGTTCTCGGCCGGGTCGAGCTTGCTCAGGCCGAACTCGTAGAAATTGTTGTAGTGCGTGATGTCCTGATACGAGGTCGGCGGTTCGTTCACCCGAAACGGGCTCGCCTTGGCCGACCCCGCGGCGCTCGCGAGCGGCGGCGCCTCCGGATCGGGCGGCGGCCCACCTTTGCCGGCACCGGTGACCCACAGCAACCCGCCGCCGAACGCCGCCGACGCGCCGAGAAAGAGCGCGCCCTGCCGCATCAGCTCGCGACGCTTGAGGTAAACCGCCTCAGGGGTGATCTCGGACGACGGAGGCTCGCGACGCGTCATGGGCTCTCGGGATCCCTAGTGTACGCCGCGGCGGCCGGCTGGTTACGGCTGGTCCTCGAGCTGCTCGTTCACGGAGTGTTCCTGGCACAGCGAGCGCCAACGTCGCCGAGCACGGGCGCCATGCCCCAGGAGCCACGGGTCGTTAGATCGACCGGCACCCCCTCGCCCGCGGAGATGGAGCAGGAATCACCAACCGTAACTTTACGGCGACGCTACTGCCAGGACATGGCCGACCAGTAAGCACTTGTGTCTGACCGGCGCATACCGCGACTCCTTCGATCAGGATCACGGACTGTCTACCCATTCACCCTGAACTGCGGAACACGATGATATTGGGGCATTCGCGTTTGGATAGCGATAAAAGCATTGCTCCGCGTCGCCTGTGGTGGCCGTCGCCACGAACTTGCAACAGCCATTGAGGTCCGAATCCACTGGGCACTCCGTCACGACCACGCCATCCATCGAGACACAATAGGCGGCATCCGCAAGCGCTACGGTGCAGAAGCCCTGGCGCGTTTGTGCGTAAGATGCGATGTAGCAAGTCACCAGACCGCCCATGGATGATGCCGGCGCCTCGCCACCGGCTTCAGTCGCCGTACCGGCCGGATCTCCGCTAGTTCCAGCGCTTTGCGGTGCCGTCTTGCTGGTGTCGTGATCCCGGCCCCCGCAGCCTGCACCCGCTAAGACCAATGGCAGGCTGAGCGCTATCGACCTGAATAACCCGCCGTGACGATGAAGCCTAAGTCCCATGGGCGAAACCCAGGACGTCGACGGGGACAGCCGAGTACGGTTCATTCGCTCCATCACCGAGCTGCCCATGACCATTGTCTCCCCAACAGCGGATACCGCCCGCCGCCAGCCGTGCGCAAGAAGTTTGTCCCCCGACTGAGATCTCGGTCACGCCGCTGTCGAGTCCACTCACGGAGACGGGAGCGTTGCTGTCCTGAGTCTCTCCGTTGCCGAGTTGCCCGAGGCCACCTTGTCCCCAGCACATGACTCCGCCAGCCTGCGTGAGCGCGCAGGAGAAGCCGTTGCCATCAGCCACTGCCACCACGTTGGGTAAGCCGCTGACGCTCGAGGTTTCGTCACCATACCAGCATTTTACCTGACCGCGGATCACGGCGCAGACCGGCGCGAGATACGACACGTCCGCGAGTCCATCCCGCGGGGTTGGAACGGTTCCCATGTTCTGACCGCTACCTCCCGTGCCCCAACATTGGACGGTTCCATCACCCATGAGTGAGCAAGCAGAGAAGGTTCCGCTCACCACGTCGACGACGCCGGCGTCTAAGGGGGTCAGCACAGGCACCCCCTCACTCATCGTCGTGCCGTTTCCGAGTTCGCCCGCGCTATTATCGCCCCAACAGCGAACACCTCCTCCGACGACGGCGCAACCGAAGTCATTCGACATGGATACAGCGCTGACCCCGCTAATGAGTGCCCAATCCGGTGTCGACTCGGTGACCGCGCTCGAGCCCGTGCCCAGCTGTCCGTAAAGGTTTACTCCCCAGCATTCGAGTCCACCATAAACGATCGCGCAAGCCGCCCCGGCCCCCACGGACACCGCCGTAGCCCCTCCACTGATGTTCGAGACTGTTTCCGGGTATGACCCGAAGCCATCGTTGGCTGCAATGTCGCCGTTTCCGAGTTGGCCGTCGTTGTTGTTGCCCCAACACAGCACGGTGCCCGAGTCCGAGACTGCACAGACCGAATCCTGCCCCACACTCAACGTCCGCGCGGCCGCGGCTGCGGTTTCGAGCATGCCTCCGGCCCCCGCGGCGGAGATCCCTCCCGCTGCCCCTTCCCCCCCCTCCCCACCGACGCCTCCGGCGCCGGCTTCGTCGCTGCTTCCTGCTGAGCCTGTTTCAACGCCGCCGGTACCCGCCGTTTCGGCAGCGCCCGCGTCGTCGCTCGCTTGCCCGATTTCTCCCCTGCCGCCATCCCCGGGCGCGCCGGACTCTCCACTCGCGCGGCCACCCGTCGCATTCGTCGGTGAGCCGGCCGACGCCGATTGACTCAGATCGTCGTCATCGGATCGGCAGGCGACAACACTGATCGACGAAACTGCAATGAAACCGAGCGACGCGACGCCGACGAGACGCACGACGGAAGGGATTCCGTGCATGGCGCGGCACCCTCGCACGCACATTCCAGAAGCGCAAGCAGAGATTCGACAGCGGGAGCGTGACAGCTTCGTTCGACCGACTCGGGTGCTGTCATTTAGATACTAAAGAATATACTATGTTTGAGTCGGGGGCAAAAACGCCTCCTGGCGAGCCGTAAACACAGCCGCATCGAATCGCGTCGACAGCTCCAGCAGCTCCGCACCTACCAGCCCAGGGTACTTGACCCAAGCGGGCTGCGAGAGTTGCCTTGTCCGTTCGTGAGGTGTGCGGCACCCGTTCAACATTGGATCTTCTCTCTCCCCTAGGGACCCGGTGCGCTCGCTAGCTACAACCGGCGACCGTAGCCGCCGATGGCGATCGGTGAACGCAGCCGTCCAAGCAAATCGGCCGGCGAAAGCGGACCGATTCTGGGCGCCCGCCCTCCGACGTGTGGACCGGCAAACCGTTCCCGCTATCCTAAAGTGCATGGGTCGTGGCTCGGGCATGGTGGTCGCGGGAGTCGTCTCGCTTCTGTTCGCGTGCGCGGCGTGCAACCCGGACGAGGCGCCGAAGTGCCACACGGTGACGACCTTCGTGAACGACCCGGCCAACGCGCAGCAGCCGATGAAGCTCACGTACACGCAATGCGACGACGATTCGCCGGCGCCGGGTGACTCGAAGCCCCCCGCCGGCTCGTACTGCGACGGACTCGCGCCGAGTTTCGGCGGCCTCGAGCTGGCGAGCGACTCGAGCACCCTCGTGGACATGTTCGTGGCGGACACGGGCGTCATCGTCGTCGACACCGAGCGCGTCGACCTCGTGGATCGAAACGGCAAGGTGCTCGACACGGTCGCCTTCGACGACGGCTTCGGTGCGCATACGGCCGACTTCGACGGTGCGCTGCTGGTGGTCACGGGGGCGACGAGCTTCATCACCTTCGACCCGACGCTCCGTGAGCTCGAGAGCGGCACGCTGCCCGCACAGTGCACGGGGTCCGTCCTGCTCGACAGCCACACGTTCCTCTGCGGCGGCGGTGAAACGTCGAATCGCACGTACTACGCGCAGAACGCCCTGACCGGCGACCTCTACGCGACCACGAAAGACAAGGGGTTTCTCGCGGGGCGCATGCGCCGAGCCCCGGGCCGCGCCGACTTCGTGGCCTACGAAGCCGGCGCGAACCCGCCGAACTTCGCCGTCTTCGACGTCGACGGGCACGGCGTCGTGAGCTTGAACGCGAGCTCCGCTTCCGGCCTGCGAGCGAGCGCCGTGTATGCGTTCGCCGACAATCCGGCCACGCACCTCGTGAACGATCAGGGCCGGCTCGTCTGCTTGACGGCGAGCGACTGCGGCGATCCGCCGAAAGGTCTCGAGCCCGACGGCGACATCGGCCTTTTGCCCGCCGACACATACTTCGCCGCGATGGACGTCGACGCCGCGGGCAAACTCCACGCCATCGAAGGTGTCCAGACGTTCACCGGCGCGTCCGGTCCGACTTGTGAAACGGGCTGCACCATCGAGCGCATCGATGTCGCCACGGGGACGGTCGAAGCGTCGGCACCGATGAAGCTCGCCGAGCCCTCGGGCTCCATCGCGCTGCGCGCCGACCCCCAGGGCGGCTTCGTCCTCGCCTGTGGCCAATACGGCTCCAGCGGTTACCGCATCCTCCTCCTGCCGAACGCGCCGTAGCGTTTACGTCCGAGTCCATTCGGGCGTGACTTTTTTTCGAATCGCCTGTCGTGGCTGCGCGGCGTCGCGCGTCTCTTCTTCGAAGGCCCGCTCCGGGACTTCGAGAGCCGAAGGAGAAATTGCGCATGTCTTCCCCGTTCGTCTGGTTTCATCACAACGGTCAAAAAGCGAAAGAAACGAAGAAGTTCTTGGAGTCGCTCTTCGAGTGGAAAGGCTCGCAGGGTCCGGGCGGCATGACGATGCTCGCGCACGAGGCGGGTCCCTTCGCCGCGCTCGGCTCGAAGGACGACCGGTACGGCGACCACGACGAATGGATCCCTTTCGTCGCGGTCGATGACGTCGACGCCGCCACGCAGCGAGCCGTGTCGCTCGGCGCGAAGCTCTTGCGCGAGAAGAGTCGCGGGCCGGCCGGGGAATTCACGGTCCTGCGCGATCCGGGCGGCGCGGCGCTCGCGCTCTGGAAAAAGGCCTGACCGCGACTGCTAGGCTGAGCCCGACGACGGTGACGACGTACGCCCTCCTCATCTACCGGACAGCGCCGGCGACGGAGCCGCTGCCCGCGCTCGACGAAAAGCAAGCTCTTGCCGGGCACCGAGCGCTCCAGAAGGAAGCCGCCGTGGCGAAGGATTTGCACGCGGTCGCGCGACTCGACGAGCCACACCACGGACGCACGGTGAGGAAGCGCGCGGCGGGTCACGAGGTGACCGACGGCCCTTTCATCGAGTCGAAGGAGTGGCTCGTCGGGTTTTATCTCGTCGATTGCGAGGACGAACGACGAGCGGTCGAGCGCGCGCGTCTGATTTGCACCGACGAGCACCACGTCATCGAAGTGCGACCGGTCGATTGGCGGTGGCGGGGGTGACGCTGCCGGAGCACGCGGAGGCAATCCGGCGCGTCTATCCGCGCGTCCTCGCGAAATTGCTCGGCCTCACTCGGTCACTCGCGGACGCTGAAGACGCGGTCCACGACGCGGTCGCGCGAGCGCTCGAGTCGTGGACCGACGCGGGGGCTCCCGAGTCGGCGGAGGCGTGGCTCGTGACCGTCGCGCAGAACGCGCACCGCGATCGCCTGCGGCGGGCCAAGCGGACGGAACGGCACGGGGACGCACTGCAGGTGCTGGCGGAGCTCAGCCCGTGGGCGCGGATTGCCGTCGCCGAATCGACCGTGCTCACGGGCTACAAGGACGAGCTTTTGCGCCTCCTGTTCGCGTGCTGCCATCCCGCGCTCGAGGACGGGGAAAGTGCGGCGCTCGCGCTCTCCACCGTGGTCGGCCTTTCCACGAGCGAGATTGCACTCGCGTTCGTGGTCGCGCCGCGCAGCATGGAGCAGCGCCTGACGCGGGCGCGCCAGCGGCTCCGCGACAAGGGTGACGTGGAAGGCACGACCCCCGAACGCGGTCGCGAACGTCTCGCCGCCGTCCTCAAGGCCGTGCACCTGCTCTTCAACGAAGGCTACTGGTCGAGCGCCGCCGACGCGCCGATCCGCGCGGACCTGTGTCGCCTCGCGATCGGACTCGGTCGCTCCCTCGTCGACACGTACCCGGACGAGCCGGAAGCCGCGGGCTTGTTGTCGCTCCTGCTGCTCCACGACGCACGCCGTGACGCGAGGCTCGACGAGGGGGGCGCTCCGGTGCCGTTGCCGGAGCAAGACCGGACGAGGTGGGACCACGAAGCGATCCGGCGGGCCACGGAGCTCCTCGAGCGCGCGCTCGGCGCGAACACTCCGGGCGCGTTCCAGACCGAAGCGGCCATCGCGGCCGTGCACTGCAGAGCGCGCAGCGCCGACCAAACGGAATGGGCCGAGATCGCGGCGCTCTACGCGCTCCTCGAGCGTTTTCGCCCGACGCCGGCCGTGCGCGTCAATCGCTGCTTCGCGCTCGCTCGAGCCGAAGGGGGTGACGCGGGGCTCGCGCTGCTCGAGCGCGACGACGCCACGGGCGTGGGCGACTACCCGTATTATCACCTCGTGCGCGGCGCGATTCTCGAACAGCTCGGCCGCGTCGACGAGGCGCGCGCCGAGCTTCTCCGAGCGGTCGAACGCGCGCGAAACCCGCAAGAAGCGGCGCAAGTGCGGGCGCGAATCGAGCGCCTCGACGCGGGAGCGGCCGCGAGACAGCGCGCCGATCGCTAGCGGGTGGCCTTCGACCCTTCCGCCAGGAGCGCGTCCTGCAGACGATGAAGACTCTGGTCGCACTGCGCGGTGAGCGGAGGCTTCGCGCGGAGAGCGAGATCGAGCGAGCGAACGTTGGTGTTCTGCCGTGAAAGCTTGACGATTTGCGCGCCGAGGTCGTCGAAGCGGTCGAGTGCGGCGGTCGCGGCCGCGAGCGACGGCGAGCCCGGCTTGATGAAGGGCGCGAGCTCGCCGAGCGCGGCGCGGGCGGCGGCGCGACGAGCGCTCATTTCGGCTTCGAGACGCGTCATGGTTTCGTCGCTCGGCTCGGCGATGTGCGGCGGTTGCATGACCTGGATCTCGCGCACGGCCAAGACCGCTCCCGCGACGATTTCGTCGACGCGACAGCCGTCCTTCGCGGCCGCCTCCTTCGGGACGGTCTCGAGCGCGGCGCGGAACGCGTCCGCGGCCTCGCGTTCGGGGCCGAAGGCGAGCTTCTGCGCCTTCAAGTTCGTGTTCTCCACCGCGAGCTCGAGCACCGTGCGATCGAGGGCGACGTAGTCGGCCCAGCGCTTGTCGAAGTCCGCGAGGGCGTCGAGCTCCTTCCGGTAGTTCAAATCCTGCAAGAGCCGAGTGAGCGCCGCACGGTCGTTTTCCACCCGCTGAGTGGCCCCCTGCGCCTCGTGCGCGAACGCGATCGACGCTTCGTCCGTGTCGGCCATCACGGAACGATTCGACGCGTCGTCCGCCTGGTTGAACTGAATGCGAAGATCCGCCGCGGTTTCGCGCGCCTCGCCGAGCTCGAGCAAGAAGTTCGGCGGAGCGTGACAGCCGACGACGCACAGCACGACGAGCGGCAGCCGGAGGAGTGGTCGAGCGCGGGACGCCGGACGGCGAGGGTCGGAGACGGGGTTCACGGCGGCGCACCGTACCATGCACGGTGCGCAACTTTCGTGCGTGACGCCTACCGCGACGCTGGAAGGAGCGAGTTTTGTCACGCGAGTGGGTCCGGCAGATGCACGCGCATAAGGGATCTTTATTTCCGCGTGTAACACGACCCTTTGCCGAGCAACTGGCGTTGACGAGCGTTTCCCGACTCGTGCTATCGGCAAGGCGTGACTTCGGCACTCCAAGACTCGCCTTCCTCGATCCCGCCGTCCGCGCCGGACGTGGCGCCCCGCTCGTCGGCCAGCTCGGCGGAGGCGCCGCACCCGCATCCGGCCACCTCGATCCGAATCTTGATTTGGGCGTCGCTCGGCGTCGTTTTCGGCGACATCGGGACATCCCCGCTCTACGCGATGTCCGAAACCGTCTCATCCCACCTCGGCGCCACGCGTGACATCAAAGACAAGGTGACGATGAGCTTCGGCCAATACTACGGCCGCTCCGAAGTCCTCGGCTGGACATCGTTGTTCTTTTGGGCGATTGCCCTCGTCGTCACCCTCAAATACGTCATTTTGATTCTCCGCGCGGACAACGAGGGCGAAGGCGGCATGTTTTCGATTCTGGGGTTGCTGAAGGCCAAAGCCTCCCAGTTCTTTTCCGCGCGAGGAATCGCGCTCGTCACGCTGATGGCGGTGGTCGGCTCCGGGTTGATTCTGGGCGACGGCGTCATCACGCCGTCCTTGTCGATCATGTCCGCGTGGGAAGGGCTCGAGATCATCACGCCGCGCTGGTCGCCGTTCGTGCCCTGGCTCTCGATTGCCACCCTCATCGCGCTCTTCGGCATCCAGCGCGCCGGCAGCCACCGCGTGGGCGCGCTCTTCGCGCCCGCCATGGCGATCTGGTTCGCGATGATCGGCGTCATCGGACTCTTCAACCTCGTCAAGCACCCCGACGTCGCGGCCGCGATGAATCCGCTCCACGCGATCGCGTACATGCGGCGCTTTCCGGGCGCCACCTTCTACGTCATCGGCTCGGTCGACCTCTGCATCACCGGTTGCGAGGCCCTCTACGCCGACATGGGACACTTCAGCCGGCCCGCCGTGCGTCGCGCGTGGTTCTGGGTGGTGTGGCCGGCGTTGGTGCTGAACTACCTCGGCCAGGGCGCGCGTTTGCTCGACCCCGCGCCCATCGTCGACGGCAACGTGTTCTTCGCGCTCGTGCCGTCGACGCCCTTCTTCGTCTACCCGCTCGTGTTCATCAGCTGGCTTGCCACCATCATCGCGAGCCAGGCGCTGATCTCGGGCGCCTTCTCGCTCGTGGGCCAAGCCGTGCAGCTCGGGCTCTTCCCGCGCGTGAGCGTCGTGCACACGAACGCGGAGGTCGAGGGGCAAATCTACATTCCCGAAGTGAACTGGGCGTATCTCTCGCTCTGCATCCTGCTCGTCGTGGCGTTCCGGAGCTCGCACAATCTCGCGCCCGCCTACGGCTTGGCCGTGACGGGCACGATGGCGTTCACCACCATCCTCTTTTACTTGGTCGCCACCCGCGTCTGGCATTGGAGCCGCTTCTGGATCGGCCCGGTGTGCGGCGGGTTGATCTTCATCGACCTCGGCTTCTTCGTCAGCAACGCGACTCAATTCATGGAAGGCGGCTACATCACCATTCTGATCGCGACGCTCGTCGCGTTCGCCATGCTCACCTGGCGCCGAGGCCGCGCCGAGCTCGCCGAACGGCTGCAGAAAACGGCGCTACCCATCGATCTCTTCCTCGCCAGCGTCGCCGCCGAGAATCCGCTGCGGGTCAAGGGCACCGCCGTCTTCATGACCAGCAACAGCGGCGCGCCGCACACGCTGATGCACTACTTCAAGCACGCGAAGTCGTTGCACCGCAGCATCGTCTTTCTCACCGTGCGGACCAAGCACGTGCCGGTCGTCCCCGAAGAGCGGCGCATCGTCGACGTGGTCTCGCACGGCGAGGGGGTCTACGGCGCGACCGTCACGCTCGGGTTCATGGAGACTCCCGACATTCCCAAGGTCATCCGCGAGCTCACGAAGTTCGGCATCGACGTCGACGTGAACGACGTGTCGTACTTCCTCGGGCGTGAATCGCTCGTCTTCGTCCCCGGGGGCCGGATGAGCCTGCCGCGCAAGATGTTCTTCAAGTTCTTGAGCAACAACGCGCAGCCCGCCTCGACGTTCTTCCGGCTTCCGCCAGGCCGCGTGATCGAGCTCGGGATCCAGATCGAGATGTGACGGCGACGCGTCACCGAACGTTCCGCCGACGCGCCGCGCCGGCGCTCAACAGCGCGTGAATCCGCGCGACGAACTCGTTGCTCCCGAAGGGCTTCGGCAAGAAGTCGTCGTAGGCGTCCGAGCCGAGAGCGCCGTCTTCCGGCGACTGCCCCGAGCAGATGAGCACGCACCCGCCGTGGAGCTCGCGGAAGCCGGCGATCAGCTGATTGAGCGCGGGCCCGACGGTCATGCAGTCGGCGCAGAGGACGTCGATGTGGCTTTGATAGCGGCGCGCGGCGAGGAGCGCCGACGACGCGTCCGGCGCTTGAACGACGGACATGCCCGCGCGAGTGAGTCCCCGCGCGAGCGCGGTGCGCACGGCGGGGTCGTCGTCGACCAAGAGCACGACCGCGTTGCGCGGATTGACGGCGGCCGCGGTCGCGACTTGCTCGGACACGCGCGGGGTGGCGACCGGCCAGAACACGGAGATCGTCGTTCCGACGCCGAGCGCGCTCGTCACGGCGACTTGCCCGCCGCGATGTTGGGCGAGCTCGCGCACCGACGCGAGTCCGAGGCCGGTGCCGGCGCCCTCTTTCGTCGTGAAAAACGGCTCGAAAAGTCGCGCTTTGACCGCGTCCGGAATCCCGGAGCCGGTGTCCTCGACTTCGATCACGACGAGCGGCTCGTTCGACGGTGACACTCGGGGTTCGCCCTGCTTCGGCGGCCGCGCCCGCAGCGTGAGCACCCCGCCGTCTCGCATCGCGTCACGGGCATTGAGCGCGAGGTTCGTCAGCACCCGCAGGAGCTCGCCCTCGTCGGCGGAGAGCTTGACGTCGACCTCGAGATCCAACTTGAACTCTATCCCGCTCGGGAAGAGCCGCCGCAGCATGGCTTGCGCTCTCTCCAAGACCGCACCGAGCGAGAGCTCTTGCGGCTGGCGCGCGGCCGACGGCGTGAACGCGCGCAGCTGCCGAGTGCTCGCCGCGGCCTGCTCGGTCGCGGCGCGGAGCGCACGCAGCGCCTGCGTCGCCGAGAGCTCGAGGGGGCCCGAAAGCGCGATGTCGTCGAGAGAAGCCCAAATCACGAGCAGCGCGTTGTTGAAGTCGTGCGCCATGCTGCCGGCGAGCCTGCCGAGGATTTCGAGCTCCTGCGCCTTGCGGAACGCCGCCTCGCGGAGCTCGAGGTCGCGGGCGATTCGGGCCTTTTCGCCTTGTTCGCTGCGGAGGCGCGTCAAAGTCTCCGCCTTCGAGATCGCGAGCTCCTCCGAGCGGCTCAAGAGGAACGAGATGCCGAGGACGCTCGTCGTCGCGAGCGCCACGAAGATACCGGTGACGCGCACGCCGTTCGCCAGATGGCCGGAGTCGACCAGGCTCGCCCAGTTCGGCACGCTCTCGACCCAGCCGTTCGCGTGGGCGACCGAGAGGAGCAAGAGCGTCGCGCCCGCGAGCGCCACCGTGCCGAGACCCGCGCGCCGGCCGACGAGGAGCGTCGCACCGATGATGAAGGTGGCAAACCCGATGATTTGGTTCGGGGCATATCCGTAGATCAACGTCGCGTAGGCGCACGCAGCGTACAGGGCGAGCAGCACGAGCCACACGCGCAAGAAGTAGGAAGACCGACGCAAGGTCGAGGCCAGCACGATGACGAGCGTCGCCGCCAGCAGCACGGGCAGCACGTAGGGGCCTTGGGGCGCGTAGACGGCGAACCAGGCCGACGCGAACGCGCCGGCGCCGGCGAGCGACCACGACACGCCACCGAGGGCGCTCTCCCGCCAAGCCCGGTGCTCGTCCCGGATCTCCGCCGACGGGCGCGCGTCGCCCTCTCCATCCTCTCTGCCGACTGGTTCGGTCACCGGCTGCTCGGTCGAGCGTGGTGAGGTGCCGACCTCCCGAACGCCCTACGTGGAGTAACGGTGCCTGATCCGGGGTGGTCCCTCAAGGCGATTTCGCCCGGCGCGGCGGTGTGCGCGCGAAGCATGATTTTCTTACGCTTTCATGGGGCCGTGCCGGGCGAGCGGACGCGACGGCTCGGACGCGGCGCGGCACCGGCGTGAGCGGACTCGGTGGCTCGTAGTCAATTTCTGCACGAACCCCCGCTTCGCAGTCGTTCGTATCGACAAGGTCGGACGACTCCTGTTGTACTCGGCCCGCTCGCGCTCGGCGGTGCCCGAGCGAGCGTTCATCACGTCTTGGAGTGGTCGTGCCGGCTTTCGAAGAACCTCTAGGAACTCAGCGACCGCGGTTTGCCATCGTCACGAATTCCCTGGAGGGCCGCTACCAGAGCGACGTGCTGCGCGGTGTCCTCCGCGGCCTCGACGGCGCCGCCGACGCGCTCGTCGTCATCCTGCCGCCGCAGAGGACGTTGGGTGACGAGCTCGAACGCTTGTTGCGACGGCTGGCGAGTCCGGGTCTGGTAAAGGGGGCGATCCTGCTCGCCAGCGTCGTCGGCTTGCGCGAAGAGGACGTGACGCAGATCGCCGAACTCTATCGTACGGCGAAGGGCGAACGCTTGGTGAGTATCGGAGTCGCGGCGCCCGGCATCCCCGCGATTGGCGCGCGCGACGGCTCGGGCATTCGGGACGCGGTCGAGCACCTGGTTCGGGTTCACCGCTTTCGTCGACTCGGGTTTCTCGCGGGTCCGTCCGACAACCCCGAAGCGAACCGCCGTTTGGCGGCTTTTCTGCGGGAATCACGCGCCAGGAACGCCGGGAACGAGCCGATCGTCATACCGAACGGCGACTTCTCGTTCGACGCAGGTCAGGAAGGAGCGCAAGCGTTGCTCGCTCCGCGTCCAAACGACATCGACGCCATCATCGCGGCGAACGACGAAATGGCGTTCGGTGCGCTGCGCTACATCGAGCGACGCTACGACGACCCGAAGAAGCGACCGGCGGTGATCGGATTCGACGACACGGAGTATGCCGCTGCCTGGACGCCTCGACTCACCACGGTCAGGCAACCCCTCGACGAAGAGGGGTACCAGGCCGCCCTCGCGATGCTCGAGCTCACGCGCACCGGCAAGGTCGAAACGCTGCATCGTGAGCTCGGTACGAAGCTCCGCGTTCGCGAGTCCTGCGGCTGCACGGGCGCGACCCACCGGCGCGGGGACGGAGTCCGTGCCTGGCTTTCGGACCTCGCTTCGACCAAGACCACGGCGCTGCTCTCGGCGTTCGAGGCAGGCCTGCTCGCCACGCACTCGGCGCAACGGAAGAAGCGCACGGCCGATACGAGCGCGCTGCCCATTGCGGCGTCCGGGCACACGGAGGAACTGCTCGCCAACGCGACGAGCAGTGACATCGGCGCTTGGCAGCAAGCGGTCGGCGGGCTTCGAGGCGCCGCGCTCCGCTACCTCGCCGAGAACACGGCCGCTTGGCTCGACGATCCGCGCGCGTGGACGCCGGCCAAGGTCGAGCACTTCTTCGACGACCTGGCGCAGAAGATCGCTCAGCGTGGACGCCAGCTCGACGTCCAGGGCGTCCAGCGGCGCCGCGATCTGAGTCTGTTGCGCGACGGTCGCGCTCACGGCGCACCGCACGCCAAGTCCACGCTGCTCGAAGACGCGCTCCGAAAGCTCCGGCTGGAGGGCTGGGTCTGTCGCACCGTGGAGCCCGGCGAGGAAGATTCGGCGGTCGAGGTTTTGGCGGGCGCCAACGGTGCGCGCCTGCAGTCCCCCCAACAGCTGATCACGGGCTTGGGCCTACCCGCGCGGCTCGCCGTCTACGCGCTCGGGCCCGCTGCGGCGCACGGCCACTTCGCGATCGAGCTCAAGGAGCCCGGCGATTGGGGGTTCTATTCCGAGCTCTACGAAACGGCGGCAGCTCTCTGTGAAGAGCAGAGCCCCGAGGTTGCGAGCTCGCACGCGAGGAGTGATCTGCCTCCCCGCCCCGAACACCCGCGCCGCGACCATCCGGCGAACCTCGACACGCTGAGCCGGGAGGTCGAGCTCGCGCTCGAGCGCATGCGCACGCACGGCGTTCCGTTCCGTACGGCATCGGTCCAACTCCTCGACGGTGACCTGCGCTCCCTCGTCGTGGCTCATGGCTTCGCTCGAAACAAGGTCAACCGCTTCCTCTTGCGCCCGATCTCGGATGACGCGCTCGTGCGGGGGATTCGCGACACCAAGCAGCCGGTATTTGCGGGCGACACGGCGAAGCTGCCGAGCTGGACCGCCGAGCCGAGTCAAACCGCGCCGATTTTGGCCTGGATCGGCGCTCCGGTCGTCAAAGACGACAACGTCATTGCGCTGCTGACACTCGACTTCGACAGCGTCCAGCCCGAGATCGATGCGTACCGGCCCATCGTTTCGCAGTTCGTCGACGATCTCCCGCCGCTTCTCGCGCTCGCGCGCCCGTTGCTCGAAGTGGACCGCCTCTCGGCTGCCGCCACCCTCATCAAAGATGCGATGGACATGATCGCGCGCACGCCGAACCTCGACCAGATCCTGCGTTGGATCGTCGATCGCGTCACGGAGGAGCTCAATTGCTCCCATTGCACGCTGTTCCTCGCCGAAAGGGTCGGCGGGGAACTGCGCCTGAAAGGGCGCTGCGCTGCCGGATCACAAGAAACGCTGGAGCGAACCTTCGCACTCTGGTCCACGCAGAAGAGCCTCGCAGCCAAGGTGTTCGAAACGGGTGTGTCCCTGGTCGTTCCGAACGTCAACGAAGAGCAGGACGACTTCGCCAAGGCTCGGACCGAGAGTGCGAAGCGCTCGATGCTGGTCGTGGCCATCAAGGTCGGCAAGCAGGCGATCGGCGTCATCAGCGCGGATCAGAACGCGGAAGGCTGGTTTCACCCGCGAGACGCCGAGCTCGTCGAGGCGCTGGCGCGCCAGGCCGGCCTCGCGATCCAACGCTCCCACTCGATCTCGTTCTTACGCGACATCGGCGCTCTCATTCTGGCGGCGCAAAGCACGACGGACATTCTGGAGAAGGTCGTGGACAGCGCCGTCAAGCTGACCAACACGAGCAGCGGCGTCATCTACCACCTCTCACGCGACCACCAGACGATCCTCGACCACTACCCTCGAAAAGACGTGCGCCACCCGCGACCGCGCCTCGGCCACCCGGACAGCCTGACCGAGCGCATCATTCGGGAACGCAAGGCGATACCCGTTCCGGATATCGAGGAGAACAAGAAGCTCAATCAGGAGCTCAAGGAGAAGTGGAAATCCTTGATTGCGGTCCCGCTCCTCATCGGAGCTCCGCGCGACGACGTGATCGGAGTCTTGTTCGTGGACTCCGAGGTGAGGCACGAATTCACGGAAATAGAGCAATCGTTGCTGGAGATCCTCGCCGGACAGGCAGCGATCGCGCTCGAGAAGGCGGAGCGCACTTGGCGCCACGATCAGCTCGACCTGCAGCTGAATCGCCTGCACACCGCCGCGGCAGAAAGTGATCTTCCTGCCGCGTTGCAGCACGTCGCGGCGAGCGTCTCCGAGATTTTGATTCCGCTGCCCAGCGAGGAGGGCGAGCCGCCCGCCGTGTCGGCCGGCGTTCGTCTCTACGACCCCGATAGCAAGATATTCGGGCCCTGTTACGCGTCTGGGCCGCTCGCCGGCGTGCTCAAGGAGGAGCCGAGACTTCAGGGAGGAACCGCGCGTTTCGTGGTGGACAACCTCCGCGAAACGATTCAACCGGACGTCAAGAACCCGCCCCCGGGGCATCCTTCGGTGCGCGATCGGGCGCTTTCCGGTGGGATTCGCTCGTTCGCCGCACTGCCGCTGACGAGCGCCGGGCGTATCGCCGGAGTGCTGTTCGTGATGAGCACGCGGAAGCTCGAATTCACCGACGACGAGAAGCGCGTGCTCTCGCTCTTCGCCAACCACGTCGGCAGCGTGATCGCGAACACGAGCCGCCACCGTGCCTACAAGCGCTTCGCCTACAACCTTTCCGAGCGCATCGGCGACCACCTTGGAGCTTACGACGCCGTCCACTCGCGATTGGAGGAGCTTTGCGCGGAAGGCGGCCAGGGGGACGTGATCCGCGAGCAGCACGAGAAGCTCGGGGCGAACACGAACTCACTCAAGGATTGGATCAAAGCCTTGAGGACGTTCGGCGAGGTGGTCGAGCTCAGTTGCGAGGTGTGTAACCTGAACGAGGTCGTGAAGGCGGTCGTCGAGAGCGAGAACGGGCGACTCGACACGGCGGTGACGCTCGAAGACGATCTTTCCGCCGGCGCATCCGAGCCGATTTCACTGGATCGCCGCCGCATCGAAGGCTGCATTCGCCAATTGATCAAGAACGCGCTCGGAGCGGTCACGAGCGCGCGCGTCCGCACCATCCGCGTCTTTACGGAGCGACAGGACGGCTTTCTCCGCGTCGGCGTGGACGACAGTGGAGGCGGCTTCCCGCCGGGCAGCGCGCTGCAAGCACCTTTTCAGGGTAAAGATCCCGCGTGCAAGGGCATCGGCTTGATCCTCGTGGACGAGACCGTGCGGGCGCACTCGGGCAGCTTGACGCGCGGGAGGTCGAAGCTCGGCGGAGCTTCGGTCGTGATTGATCTGCCGCTACGAACGGAGCGCGATGCCTAGCCAAGGCTCCGAGGACAAGGTGCTCCTCGTGCACGACCGCGACGAGGTGCGCAAGACGCTCGCCACCGCGCTCGAGCACCGCCATTACGCCGTCAAGGCGTTCGGGCGATCCAAGGATGCTATTCGAGCCGCCACCAGCACCGTGTACGACTTCGCCGTGGTCGGCCTCGAGCTCGACGACCCTGCGGGGCTCGGCGGGATCGCCGCCGCGGAGCTCGTCGCCAAAAATTCTCGGAGGGCCAAGATCGTCATGCTGTCGGGCAGCGAGCAGGACGAGAAGATCCGCCGCGCGCTCGAGTCCGCGCTCGGCGGCGCCTACGGTTACGTGTGCTGGCTCGATCCGGGAAACAGCATTTCGCGGCTCGTCTCCGAGCTCGAGCGACTGGCCGCGGCGAAGCGAAAGGAAAAATGCGTCGTGATCATGCCCGGCTCCGACAACCGGAAAGGCGGCCGAGACGCGCGAACCGAGCTCTTCGCCAAGCACATCAAGCCGGCCGTCGAATCCGCGGGACCGTACGATTGCACTCGCCTGCAGTTCGACCGCGGGGACGCGCTCGAACAGATCACGAGAGCGCTCGTTTTGGCGGACGTCGTGATTGCCGACTTGACGAACGAGAACCCGAACGTGCTCTACGAGCTCGGCATTCGACACGCCAAGGGCGATGCGACCGTGCTGATTTGTGAAGGCAAGACGACCTTCACCCTGCACGAGAACACCCTGGTCGTGTACGAGCGGACCGAGAAGGGCCTCGAGGAGCTCAAAGCTCGCTTGCACCGCGCGCTTCAGGAGATCAACCGCGAGATCCTCGCGAAGAACTACGACAACAATCGCTCGCTCGTCCGACGCACCGTCCTCGAAATCGAGTCGAATCTGGGCAGCACGCCGGCAGGGGTTTCGACTCGCGTGTCGGGAGCCCAGCGGAGCTCGCCTTCCAATCCGGAGCCCGAGTAACGAGAACGACGTCCGCCTTCGGAGTCCGAGCTCGGAGCGAACGCTTCGGGAAAACGCGTCCGCGACCGGCACTCCAAATTTTTTGCGTCGCAGCCTCGTCGCGGCGGCCGGGAAATCACTGTATTAGGCGCATCCGGCTCTCCCCGCTCGCTGAGCACGCAGTCCGCCTTCCCGATGTTCGGTCGCTTCGCCATCGACGACTCCGCCCGCGGGCGCCCGGGGCGGCCAATCACGCGCATCGGTCGTCGCGGACTCGCCGTTCGCGCGTGGCTCATGCGGGCGTGCGTCGCGCTCGCGCTGTCGCTCGTGGCGGCGAGTGCGAACGCGGAGAAGGTGCTCGTCGACGACGGGTCGTGGCAGGTCTTCACCGACGGGCGGCTCGGCGGGTTCGTGAGCTGGGTTCGCGGCGACGGCTACCCCGCCCTTTACACGTACGGTCGCGCGGCGGACGGAAGCTTCGTCGTGCTGCATCAGCTGCGGGGCGGCGGCTGGATCGCGCCGGCCAAAAATCACCTGCTCAACGACCCCGATCAGCCGCCGACGGCCACCGATCAGGGTACCATCGACATGCTGCGCGTGCGGAGCGGCGTTTTGGGGAACGTGTTCGGCTTCGGACTACGGCATCGTCTGAGCGCCTCGACGCGGGTCACGACGTACGCGCAGTTGAGCTCTTTCATCGAGGGTCAGGATCGGCAAATCGACCGGCCGAATCCCATCGACGTGCAGCAGATCTTCCTGGAGGTCGACGCCGATTGGGGCACCGTGCTGGTCGGGCGCGTACGCGAGCTCTTCGCGCGCGGCGCGCTCGACATCGACATGCTCTACGGTCACACGTGGGGCGTCGGGTTCCCGGCGCCGATCGCGAGCGCGCACGGCCCGACGCTCGGCCAGGTGGGCTTCGGCGTGCTCGGCGACGAGTTCGCCGCGGGCACGAGCTACGCGACGCCCGACTTCGCCGGCTTCGTGTTGACCGCCGGCCTCTACGAGCCACTGATTTTGCGCGACAACGGCGCGCTGACTCGCACCCAATACCTACGCCCGGAAGGCGAGCTCACGTTCGAGCATGACCTCGGCACGAACGCGCGCCTCTTCCTGTTCGTCGACGGCAGTTTTCAGAAGCTCTACACCGTCGGAGCGTGCACTCCGGGGCAGGTCTGCAGCGGCGCGGTGAGCGGCGTCGGCTACGGCGGGCGCCTCGAAGTCGGCCCCGTGCACTTCGGCGCGACGGGCTACTACGCGAAAGGCGTCGGGCTCGACAACGCTCCCGACATGGGCGACGCGTCCACCGACGCGCGCGGCAACCTGCGCGCGTTCGACGGTTACTACGCGCAAGCCCAGCTCGCCCTCGAACCACTCGAGTTCTCCGCGGGCGCCGGCATCACGCGGATCTTCCTCACGCCCGTGGACAAGCAGACGGTGCCGGATCCGCGCGACCCGACCGGCGTCGCGCAGGTCTATCCGTACAGCCTCATCAAGTACCAGCTCGGTATCAACGCGTCCGTCGTTTACAATTTCTCGCCGAGCGTTCACTTCGACATCGACTATTTTCGCGCTCAAGCCCGCTGGTACCTCGGTGAACATCAGGTGCTGCACGCCGTGAACGGCGGTATGACGTTCAGCTGGTGAGCGTGCAGGCGGACAGAACCTTGAACGACGCATTCCGTCTACTCGGCTTGGCGAGCTTGTTCCTCGGCGTTGCGTGCGGCGGCCGATCGAGCCGCACGGATTCGAGCTCGCCGTCGCCGGACGCGAACGCGACCTCGGCGTGCCCGCTACCCACGTCCGCGATTCCCGTCGTCGCTCCGTTTCAGCCGCCGTCGGACACGCCGCTCGGGACGTTCCAGGTGACGTTTCACAATCTCTGCGCGCAAACACTGTGGCCGGCGTGGGGTTCGTCGGGTGGGCTCGACAACAGCATCATCGACACGGAGCTCTGGTTTCCACTCGAGGCGATGAGCGATCGCACCGTGACCGTTTACGGCGGCGTGCGCGAGATCGGGTTTTGGGGTCGCAGCGGGTGCAGCTTCGACGACGCGGGCGGCGGCTCGTGTCAAACGGGCGATTGCGGCGGGTTCGTCTGCCCGATCGTGGTCAACGCGTTCCCCACGAACGCGACGGTCTTCGCGCTCGAAGAGGGCTTTCTCGACGGCTACAACGTGCCGTTACGGGTCGAGAGCGCGGCGTGCGGCACGCACGAGTGCGTCGCGGATCTGAGCGCCTGCTCGCACGCGTCCGTCACCGAAGACGCGTGCGGAACCACGCTAGGGTGCAGCAACGTCTGTGACGAGACGACGTCCGAGTGTTGTCGGCAGCCGCCCGATGGATGCGCCGCGTCACCACCGAACCCCGATTCGGATCCGGGCAATCTCGTGCTGACGTTCTGCCCCTGAAAGAATGCTCATTTCGTCGAAGCGCGAACTCTGTAGTGTGCGGGCATTGGTGGACCATGCGTCAATTTCGCTTCTTCGTGTGGGTTGCTTTCGGCTCGACGGCAGCGGCCGCGTGCGGCAGTAGCGCGAGCTCGCCTTCGAACGGCGCGGCGGGGGCCTCTGCGGGCGGCGGCGCGGGCCGCGCGCAAGGCGGCAACGGAGCTACGGCAGGCTCGGGGGGTCGCGCGAATACGGGCGGGCGCTCCGGGGCCGGCGAGAAAGGAGGCAAGGCGGGCTCGGGCCCCATTGACGGC
>DATJXW010000204.1:0-34702 GCA_035499895.1 Polyangiaceae bacterium
GCCGCGCCGGCAGCTGCCCCGCCGGGCGGCGGCCTTTCGTGCACCCCGACGGTGACGAACGTCGAGACGCGCCGGCCTATCCCCGTGCAGTGCTCGAGCGACGAGGAAGTCACGTCGATGGAGCTCAAGTACAAGCCGTTCGGCTCCGATTCGTGGAAGACGATGACGATGCAGAAGAAGGGCGAGAGCTTCCGCGCCCAGCTCCCCTGCACGGCCACGAACATCGCCGGCGTCCTCAAGCTGTACGTGCGCGCGAAGGACGCCCAGGGCGAGCAGGTCGATAGCTGGGGCAGCAAGCAAGCGCCGATCGTGATCAACCTGGCCGAGAAGGTGAGCGAGGAGCCGCCTTCGTTCGACGACGGCGAGGCCCCCGCGCGCTGCGCCGCGAAGGAAGAGTGCCCGCCCGATTTTCCGGGCTGCGGCGGCGCGAAGACGGGCGGCGGCGTGACCGGCAAGGATTGGGGCGCCTCGTGCGAGAACTCGACCGAGTGCAAGTCGGGGCTGCTCTGTGAAGAAGGCACGTGCCAGACGGCGCCGAGCTGCGACTCCGACAACGACTGCACGACGGGCATGTGCGTGAACGGCAAGTGCGACATCGCCGACCGGGGCAGCAGCGGCGGGTCGAGCGTCCCGGGCACGTACAAGAAGAACTGGGTCGGCTTGAACGTCGCTCAGGACATCGCGTTCGTCGGCGGCTACAACGTGTGCGATCCGAAGCTCGGCCAGCAATCCGACAACTACGCGTGCTTCTACCAGGGCACGACCGACCAGCCCTTCTTCCACACGCCGTACCCGCTGCGCGACGGCATCTCGAACGGTGCCGTGCTCGCGACCACGCGTGTTCTGCTCTCGTACGATCACGCCTTCACACCGCGAATCACGCTCGGCGGGCGCCTCGGCTTCGCGTTCGGCGGCGGACCTCCCGCCGGTATGCAACCTCCGGTCGGCGTCACCGATCCGCCCGCTCACACCAAGGGCACGGGCGGCACGCCGTTTTTGCCGGTGCACGCCGAGGTCCGCGGTGAGTTCTGGTTCTTGCCGCTCACGGCGAAGACGTTCCGCGCGTACGGTCTCGTCGGCGGCGGCATGGCGCAGGTCGACGCGAAGGTGAAGATCAACGAGTACGACTGCGAGGACGCGGGTAAGGGAGCGAGCGCAGATCCAATGAGCCCTGACTACGAGCCCGACTTCAACGGCCTGAATGCTTACCAGCAGTGCCGGAGCGGTAAGAAGACCTACTACAACATCGCGCACCACCAGCCCGTCCCCGTCGACGGCTGGAAGAAGATGGGCCAGGGCTTTCTCGAAATCGGCGCGGGCGGCATGCTCGCGATCGGCCAGAAGATGGGCGTGACGCTCGAGGCGAAGCTCCTCTACATGCTGCCGGCGACGGGCGTCGTGATCGAGCCCGCGCTCGGCTTGGCTTACGGGTTCTGAGCGGCTTCACGCCGGGGGCTCGGTCCTTCGAGCCACGCGACGACGATGACGCCCGCGGTGTAGGCCAGGGTGAACCCGGTCGCGAACCGGAGCGGCGCCGACGGTGGACGCCAGCCGAGCGCTTCGCTCGCCACGTCGGCGCCCATCGCGAGCGCGGCGGCGGCGAGCAAGAGCTCGAGGCGCGGCGGCGCGAGGCGGGGTCGCCCGACGAGCGCGCCGAGCCCGAACCCGACGTAGAGCCCGAGGCAGCGGGCGCAGACCGCACCGAGGCGAAGCATGCGCGCGGGGTCGCGCTCGCATTGAAATGCAAACCACGCGTCGAGCGCGCGACCGAGCCACGCGAACGCCGGCACGTGCAGCACGAGCGCGGGCACGAAGGGCACGAACGCCACCGCGACGAGGAGGCAGCGGATCAAGCGACGGAGCGGAGCCGCTCGCAGCAGCGTGGCCAAGACCCGAATCCGCGCTCAGCGCTTCGGCGCTTGTCGCCCCATCTGGCGCAGCACCGCTTGGAGATCGTCCCAGACTTCGCGCTTGGCGGCGGGGTTCCGCAAGAGGAACGCGGGATGGAACGTGGGCATGACCGGGATGCGGCCGGCGTAGAGCTTCCAGCGGCCGCGCAGGCGCGTGATGCCCTCGGTCGTACCGAAGAGGCCCTGGACCGCCGTAGCGCCGAGCGCGACGATGACCTCGGGCGCGAGGAGCTCGAGCTGCTCCTTCAGGTACGGCATGCACGCGGCCATCTCTTCGGGCTCCGGCTTGCGGTTGTTCGGCGGCCGGCACTTCACGATGTTGCAGACGTAAACGTCGTCGCGCGAAAACCCCATCGCTTCGATCATGCGATCGAGCAGCTGCCCGGCTTTACCGACGAACGGAAAGCCCTGCGCGTCTTCGTCCGCGCCCGGTCCCTCGCCGACGAAACAGAGCCGCGACGACCCCGTCCCGCGTGCGAACACGGTTTGGGTGCGGCCCGCATGCAGCGCGCAGCGCGTGCACGGCTTGATGCTCTCCGCGAGGAGCTCGAGCTTATGCTGCCGATCCGCCTCGTCGAGTCGGGGCTCGGGCGCGCTGCTCGGAGCGACGGGAGCGACGGGAGCGACGGGAGCGACGGTGACCGGAACGTCGGCGCGCGCGTCCTGCTCGAGCCGTACCGGCTCGACCGGCTTTGGTTCCGCGTGTGTCTGCTCGGGCGCTCGCGCGTTCGCGACGCCGCGCTCACCGCGAGGCGTCCCCGAGGCGCCGCTCGACACGAGCCACTCGACGTGCGTGCGCACGGCCGCCGTGAGCTCCGCGAGCTCCCGCGCGGCGTCGGCGTCGGCGATGCGACTCACCGCCCGAGCCTACACCCGCCGGCGCTCAATGCTCGGCCTGGAGAAACCGCTCGGCGTCGAGAGCCGCCATGCAGCCGGTTCCCGCGGCGGTCACCGCCTGGCGGTACGTCCAGTCCGCCACGTCGCCGGCCGCGAAGACGCCCGGCACGCTCGTGCGCGTCGAGCCGGGCTCGACCTTCAGGTAGCCGTTCGGATGCGTCTCGAGCTGCCCCTTGAAGAGCTCGGTCATCGGCGTGTGCCCGATCGCCACGAAGAGGGCGCCGACCGGCAGCGTCGCGAGCTTGTCCGTCTTGAGGTCGCGGACGCGGAGCGCCGTCACGCGATCTTCCGCGGGGTCGAGCACCTCGTCGACGACGTGGCTCAGGAGCAGGTTGATCTTCGGGTTTTTGCGCACGCGGTCGACCATGGCGCGCGAAGCGCGAAAGTCGTCGCGCCGGTGGATCAAGGTCACGTTGCCGCAGAGGCCCGCGAGGTACGAGGCCTCTTCCATCGCCGTGTCGCCGCCGCCGACGACGGCCACGTCCTGCCCGCGGAAGAGCGCGCCGTCGCACACCGCGCAGGCGCTCACACCCTTGTTCTTGAGCTTCTCCTCGCTCGGCAAGCCGATGTAGTTCGCGCGCGCGCCGGTCGCGACGATGAGCGTCTTCGCGAGGTGGAGCTCGTTCTCGTCCTCGCCCACCCAGATCTTGAACGGGCGCGCCGACAGATCGACCTTTTGCACGTCGCCGATCGTGAGCTCGGCGCCCTGATGCTCGGCTTGCGCCCGAAACGCACCCATCAAATCCTGCCCGGAGACGGCTTTGGCGAAGCCCGGATAGTTCTCCACGTCGGACGTGAACATGAGTTGCCCGCCCGGGATGAGGCCGCCCGCGTTGAACCCTTCGACGCAGTAGGGCTTCAGGTTCGCGCGCGCGGCGTAGATGGCCGCCGTGAGCCCGGCGGGGCCGGAGCCGATGATGACGACGTTGTGGAGACGAGGCTCGGACATGTGCTTCCCACTCATGTAGTCATACGCGAGGCTCTCCGCCAGCGCGGCGAGGCCTTCACGCTGATAGGTTTTCTCTCACTCGCTGATAGGTTTCCGCAGGCTTCGGCCCGCGGGCGAGCCCGCGCTCATTCGCGGATGGGGTTCGCCTTCAAGGCCGCCTTGCCGTCCTTCACGTAGACGCCGAACTTCACGCGTTTCGCACCGTGCCGCTGCACGAGGGCGTCGCGGTTCTTGCGCAGCCGCTCGACGAACTTTTCGTAGGTGAAGCCGTCGACCGTCTCGCCGCACTGCTGTTTGGTGGCGACGAACTCCTTGTAGACGTCGTGCCACTCGGTCTCGTCGGGCGGGCCGCTGCCCCATTCGGCGAGGCCGCCCGCGGGCATGGTCGCGTCGAGGTTCACCGCAGGCGCGGCGGGCGTGACCGGAGCGGAAGCGGGAGCCGCCGCAGCCCCCGGCGGTCGCGGCAGACGCCGCGGCGCGCTGCCGGGCGGAGTCGGCAGCTGCCGCGCGCCCGACCCCGCCGAGCTCGGTCCGCCGACGCTGAGCGGGCCCGAACCGGCCGCGTCGGCGACGGCATCACCCGGCAAGCTGAACGCGCTCATCACGGGCTGATCGGGGATGTCGCCGAGCACTTCCTTGAAGTCGGCCGGACCGCGCCGCGGGCCGCCGCCCTTGGCGAGCTGCTTGTCCACGCCGTCGTTCACGTCGGCCGCGATCTTGCGGAAGATGCCGCGGAAGTGGCTCGGCGTGAGTTGCTCGACGCTGCCCGCCGCAAACTTCGCCGCTTCGTTCTTGAACACGCGGAGCGGCCGCGTGTGCTCGAACACGGTGAACAGAATGCCGAGGCCGGCCGCGAGCACGGCCGCGAGCACGGAGAGCGGGAGGTTGCCCTGCTTCTTGTCCTTGTCGTCGGCTTTGCTGAAGAAGCCGAGCGGCCCCGCCACCGCCGCGGGCTGCCGCGCGACCGCGTAGCCGGCGCCGAGCTGCCACGCCTCGCCCGGCAAGCGCGTGTACTGCACCGCGATCAAGCCGCCGATCTCGCGAACGCCGCTTCTGCCCTTGTCGTGATAGTCCTTGTCCTGTTCGAGATCCGTGAGATCGCCGACGATCGCGTCGAGGTTCGCGGTGTTGAAATCGGCGGGCGACGCGGCGGCGGCGCGCTGCCCGTTCGCGTAAAACGCGACGGCGGCGCCGGTGCGCTGCGAGAGCTCGCGCGCGAAGCGATCGTCGATCACGCGCGCGCCGACGATCGCGCCGGCCGGCATGGACGCGAGGTCGTACTCGACGGGCCGCGCCACGACGCGATACATGCGGTCGAGCACGAGCGTGTCGTCACGCACGTAGCCGTGGAGCGCGTCCGCGACGACGGGGTAACCGCCGAGCTCGAAATCCTCCATGCCGCTCGCTTGCTCGTAGCCGAGGTAAGCGACGACGCGGCCGTTCTGATCGACGGCGAACACGGAGTCGAAGCCGAGCCCTTTGGGGATTTGGGCGTTCACGCGGTTCAACGCTTGCGTGAGCTTGCCGCGCGCGTCCTCCGGCACCTTGGCGTCGGAGTCGTTGGATTTCTGGAGGTACTTCGCGACGTCGGGCTCGAGCGCGAACGGGATCAGCTGTGCCGAGCGTTGCCGAGCGTCGTCACGCAAGTACCAGGAGACGACCTGCGCGTCGGAGGAGAGCCCTTCCGCGCGCGCGCGCATCCCGGCGCGGTTGTACATGCTCGAGGCGAGGTGCAGGAGGAACAGCGCCGCTCCGAAGAGCAAGCCGAGGAGCGCGTACCAGAAGCGCGAGAGGACCATTACTTCTCCCCTCCCTTGTCGTCGCTCTCCGCGTCGGCCTTGGCTTTTTCGGCTTCGGCCTTGTCGGCCGCGGCCGCCGCCTTCTCGTCACCGACCTTGAGCGGCGTCTTCGTGAGATCGAGGTCGGCGTCTTTCACCGTCACGGGCACGGCCGGACCCACCTTCTTGCCCGCAAAGAACGCCTGCAACGTGTAGTCGCCCGGCTGCTCGACCGAGAGGGAGAAGTCACCCTTCATGGACGGATAGGCAATGCCCGCGACGGTGGGCTCGGCGACCACCCACATGCGGAGACTCGGCGCGAGCTCGTCGCGGATTTCGTAGACCCCGGCACCGGGGACGAGCCATTCGCGATTGGCTCCGCGGACGGTGTCCGCCGGCTGAAACGTCGGGATCCCGACGCCGTGCAGACGGTGCTTGAAGGGATCGGTGTTCTGGAACGTGAGGCGCGTGCCCGGCGGCACCACGAGGGTGACGGGCGTCGTTCGGCCGCCGCCGACGCGAACCAGCACGGGAGGCGGAGCCTTCTGCGGACCGGCCGCGAGCGCCGCGACGCAGATCTCTTTGGGCGCGAGGGGAAAGAGCCGGCGAAACTCGGCGCGCACGGTCGGCACCGGCTCGCGGAACGAATAGCCGTGTTGTTTCGGGTCGCGCGCTTCCGCCCACACCGGATTGAGTAGGTTTCTGAAACCGTCGACGCGACCGCGAAGCTTCGCCGCGTCGGCGGACGCGGGCACGAACACGGTGAGGAGCGCAGCCCACCCGCAAACCCGGACCCACGCCGTTCGGGTCATGGCCGGCAGCCGCAGGCCGTACGGAGCTTTCATGGTGGGGCAACGTACCCGACCCGTGCGAACGACGGAAGGGCGACGGACCCCGCTCGCATCACCCCCGCCCCGACAAAAACTCCAACGAGCCGTCGCTCGATGCGCCGGCTCGTTGTGAGGGCTCCTTACCGCCGTGAGTCGCGAGATTTTTCTGTGTAGTCCGAACCCCTAGCATCGCTAGGTGGGAGGCTTTCAAATGCGGCTTCCGGCTTCCCGGTGAGGTATCCCGGGCCTAGCGCTCCACCGCTCGTTGCCACCCGTTCGGTTGATATCAGGGATTCGTTACTACGGTCTCCCGAGCTCTGCAGAGGGAACCTCGGTCATCATATAAGTTCGCCGCGGTTTCCGTCAACGGCGGCCGACCAGGCGGCCGGCGCTCTAAGTTGCCGGAAACTGGGCCGGAGGAGCCGGCCTCTGAGAGGTTCCCGGCATGAGCGTCGTTCCTCTCGGAGGACTTCTCGGTGCAGGGCCCGGCGGCCAGGAGGAGCCGGGCCGCGCGCGCTTCGTGCGCTTCGCGGACCTTCGGAGCCTGATGGCGGAAGCCGAGGCGCTCGGGCTCTTGCCGGTCGAAGTCGAACCGCTCGGTCCCGCCGACCGCGGCAAGCTCGCGCTCGTGCTCGAGGAAGCGGTCGAGGGAGCGCTCGAACGCCGGGGCGCGTGCCCGCCGGGCGTGGGCGCGGCGACCGATCTCGACACGTCGCTCGGTGACCAGCTTTACCGCGCTCGGCTCGTCGAGGCGCGCGGACTCTGCGTCTACGTGCCGTGCCTCGAAGGCGCGGCGACGCTCGGCGGGGCGCTCGACGCCGAAGACAGCGCCGCGCTCAGGTTCTGGGTGCAGGCGCCGGCGAACCTTCCCGTGCGGCTCCTGCTCGACGAGCGGAACCGCTCGCTCGGCGTCTACGGGCCGCCGCGCCCGCTCGCTGCGTTCGTGGACGCGAGCGGAGCGCTCGAGCTCCGCGAGCCGGCGCCGCTCGTCGCGCCCGCGCTCGCGGCGAGCGCCGAAACCATGGAGCTCAGCGAGCCGCCGCCGGTGCGCGTCGCCGCGGAGCCGAAACCCGAGCCGAGCGAGCCGTCCCTCGCCGGGGACGTCGCGCAAGCGCTCGTCGCCGAGCTCGGCGCGGGGGCGACGCTCGTGCCGCCCGCGCCCGGCCCCGAAGACGCGCTCGTGCCGCCCCACCCGACGCCGCTCGCGCCGCCCGTGTTCGCCGAAGAGCCGCCGACGACGGACGACGTGCTCGCCGAGCTCCTGCGGGCGAGCGTCACGCCGCACGACGAGGTGAGCGCCGTGCGTTCGGTGGCCGCGCGGCTCGACGACACGGCGCCGGACGGCGTGCCGATCCCGCATCGCGAACACGTGGACGCGACGCCCGCGACGACCGACGGCGCCGACACCGCGAACGGCCGCGCCGAAACGAACGCGACCGCAGACGCCGAGCACGCGAGCGACGACGCCGTGCGCGCCCTCGACGCCACGCACGCCTTGCACGCGGCCGAGGACGCGCACCTCACCGCGCCGCCGCCGAGCGTCTCCGTGGCGCACGGCCCGCTGCATCCCGCGGCGGCGAACGACTGGCAAAACTGGGTCCGCGATCTCGAGCACGCGCGCGGGCCGAAGCCGCTCGCCGTGGTCGAGCGCATGTTCGCGATGAGCTACGTCCCCCTGCGCGACGCTTACCTGCGCGGCATCGCGCCGCGCGAGGTCGGCCCCATCCTCGAGGGTTGGGCGACGAGCTTCGCCAAGAGCTACCGCGACGCCTTCGACGCGCTGCGGGTGCGCGGCAAGCGGCCGACCATGGTGCTCGACGTGCCGGACGCGGCACTCCGCATCGGCCGCCTGCACGGCGCCCGCTCGGTGCAGCTCTTGTTGGTCGACGGGCTGCGCTTCGATCTCGGGTTGCGCGTCGAGCTCGGCTTGCGCGCGCGGCTCGGTCGCGAGGTCGCGCTCACCGAGCGCTTGCTCCTCTGGTCGGCGCTGCCCTCGGACACGACGACGCAACTCGAGCTCATCGGCCGCGGCGCCGAGGGCTTGCGCGACCTCGCGGGTCCCCCCGAAAGCGAAGTGCCCGTCGCGCGCGGGCGGATGGCGCGAACGCCGCGGCGGATCAAAGCCGGCCACCGCGAGCTCTTGAAGCTCGATCTCGTCGAGGCGCGCCTGTCGGAGCCCGGGGCGCCGGAATCACCCCGCCTCGACGCGCTCGGCGCGGAGGTGACCGACGCCGTGGCCGAGCTCTGCGAAAAGCTGCCGCCGCGCACGCTCCTCTTCGTGTTCGGCGATCACGGCTTCTGCCTCGAGCCGCAAGGCGAAGGCACCGGCGCGCTCAAGCACGGTGGAGCCCGCCCGGAAGAAGTGCTCGTGCCCGCGTTCGCGTGGCTCGTCGGCGGCCTTCAGTAACACGACGAACAGGCGCGGGACTGAGGCCGCACGCCGCCCGCGCCGCCGAACATTTCGCGACGGTCGACCGAGCTTGGAATTCGCGCGCGCGCGTTTCGTGGTTGCCCGCTTAGTTTCGTTCGCGTGGCGTCGATGACGCCGCCGTTTCCGAAACACCGTGTGAACACAAACAGGGCCTAAAACCCGGCTGTTCGCGATTGTCGGTGCCGCTCGTCACAGCGGAGAGTGAGAAGCATGACGAAGCTTTCGATCCGTGCTCTCGCTCCGCTCGCGGTCTTTGCTCTGCTTTCCGGCCGCGCTCGGGCGCAACGAGCGGAACCCCCGCCGAACGCCGAGCCGCCCGCCGCGACCCCCATGGCCGAACCGCCACCGCAAGCGGCCGCGCCGGAGGTTCCCGTCGCGCCGGCCGTACCGACACCCAAGCCCCCACCCTATTCGCTACCGTGGCAGCTCCGTCCGGTCCTGCCCGGCAACGTCGTGCGGTCCGACACCGCCTTCGGCTTCTATCAGTCGAAGACCACGCGCGGCGGCCTCGCGACGGCCTCCATGCTGCTCTTCAGCTACAAAGTGCTGCCCGAGCTCGCCCCGCTCGTTCGGCTCGGCCTCGTGAACAACGCCGCGCCCGACGACAAATCCGCGCGAAACAACGTCCTGAACCCCGTGCTCGGCGCGCTCTACGGGCCGAAGCTCGACGCGCACTTCAAGCTCGGCCTGTTTCTCGGCGTGACGCTGCCCATCGGGTCGGGCGGCGGCGATCACCCACCGGCCGCCGCGGGCCCCGCGAACCAGGCGGGCGCCGCCGCGCGCTCGATGTTCGACAACGCCATGTTCGCGGTGAATTACCTCACCGTCTTTCCGGGCGTCGGCGTCGCGTACCTGCGCTCGGGGTTCACGCTTCAGGCGGAAGCAACGCTGTTTCAGCTCGAAAAGACGCGCGGCCCGGCCGCCGCGGACAAGTCGAACACGAATTTCACGACCGGCGTTCACGCGGGGTACTTTCCGATCCCCGAGCTTTCCGTGGGCGCCGAGCTCCGCTACCAGCGCTGGCTCTCGACGCCGACGTCGCCCAACGTGAAGGCGGACAAAACCGGCACGCTGCGCGACAACACGACCTTCGCGGTCGGCCCGCGCGCGCACGTCAAACTCGGCCACGGGTTCTCGCTGCACCCGGGCGTCGCCGTCGCGGTGCCGCTCGACGACCCGCTCGCCTACGGCCCGACGCACCATGCCGCGGCAAACTCTCACTTCAAGATGCTGCAAATCGACGTCCCGTTCGTCTTCTGATCGAACGCGACGCGTGGCGGCCCTGCCCTTCCGGGGCCGCCGCGCGGGCTCGGGCGCCGCGGCTGGCTCGGACTCTCCGTCGGCGTCGGTCGTTCGGGCGCCGGCTACTCGTCGCTCGCGCCGGCGCCGCTCGGCATCGGGTTCTGCTCTTTTTCGAGGTAGCGGAAGATCGTGCGCGGATCGACGCCGAGGTCGCGCGCGGTCTGCGTGCGGTTGCCGTTGTTGCGCTCGAGCACCTCGAGCACGTAGCGACGCTGGAAGTCTTCCTTCGCCTTCTCGAGCGGCACGATCGGGCTCTCGGCGTCCGCGCCGAGGTCGAGGTCTTCGGCGCCGAGCAGCGTCTTCTCGCAGAGCACGAGGGCTTTTTTGATGCGATTTTCGAGCTGGCGGATGTTGCCGGGCCAGGACGCTTTGCGGATCGCGGCGAGCGCGGGCGGCGAGAAGCCGCGCACCGGGCTGGCGATTTCGTCGGCGTATTTGCTGAGCAACGCCTTCGCGATGATGAAGACGTCGTCGCCGCGTTCGCGGAGCGGCGGGAGCCACAGGTTCACGACGTTCAGCCGGTAGTAGAGATCCTCGCGGAACTCGCCGGTCTTGATCATGTCCTCGAGGTTCCGGTTCGTCGCCGCCACGATGCGGATGTCGCAGCGCTCGGGCCGGTTGTCGCCCACGCGATAGACGACGCGCTCCTGAATCGCGCGCAAGAGCTTCACCTGGAGCTGCGGCGTGAGCTCACCGACCTCGTCCAAAAAGAGCGTGCCGGCGTCGGCCTGCTGGAACTTCCCCGCGCGGCTCGCGACGGCGCCCGTGAAGGCGCCCTTCACGTGGCCGAACATCTCGCTCTCCATCAGGTTCTCGGGAATGGCGCCGCAGTTGACGGTGACGAACGGCCCCGAAGCGCGATTGGACCTGCGGTGGAGCTCGCGCGCGATGAGCTCTTTGCCCGTGCCCGTCTCGCCCGTGATGAGCACGCTGATGTCCGTCGCGGCGACCTTGGCGAGCTTGCGGAACACCTCCATCATCGACGCGCAGGCGCCGATGATCTCGCCGAAACGCTTGTCCTCGAGCTCGCCCTGGAGCTTCTCTTTGTCGGCGCGGAGCGCCGAGAGCAGCATCGCGTTCTGCAGGATGAGCGACGCCTGCCCGGCGAAGATCGTCAACAGATCGAGCTGTTTGCGCTCGAAGAGGTGCTTCACTTCGTCGTTCGCGACGTAGAGCGCGCCGACCGTCTCGCCCTGGTTCAAGAGCGGGGCGCACATCACGCTCGAGAGCTGGAGCGCGATCACGCTCTCGCTCTTGCCGAACGTGGTGTCCGTCAGCGCGTCGCTCACGATGATGGGGCGCTTGGTCTCGATCACCTGCCGCACGATGCTGTCGCTGATGGCGCCCGACGGATCGGCGATGGCTTCGCTCCGCACGTTGCGCGACGCACGCACGCGCGGGTTCGACGTCTTCGCGTCGCCCGGGTCGACCAGGAGCACGATGCCGCGCGCGGCGCCCGTGAGCTGAATCACGTCGTCGAGCAGCGTCTCGAGCAGCTGGTCGACGGAGCTGACCGTCATCAGCCGCTCGCTGAACGCGTGCAGGCGCCGCAGGCCCGCGATGTCGCTTTCGGCCTGGCCGCTCCCGGGCTGGGACGGCGGCGCCACGTCGAGCTCGGTGAACATGCTGAAGCCGAGCTGAGCGCGCCCGAGCGTCACGCGATCACCGTGGACGAGCCGCGCGCGCCGCTTCTTCTTCCCGTTGATCAGGATTTCGGCGTCGCGATCGACTTCCTCGAGTTGGAAGTCGCGACCGTTGAAGACGATCTGCGCGTGGTGGTGGGCGACGCTCGCGTCCGGCAGGGCGATGTCGTTGCCGAGGGCACGGCCGAGCGTCGTGACCGGCTTGTGCAGCGCCACGATCACCGGGGCGCCCTCTGCCGGGAAATAGCGAACGATGGCCATGGGGAAGGCTCAGGTTAGCCCAACGAGAGTATCCCCGCGTGCCCGGCCGCAGATCTCTCGGCCGATGGGCCGAGTTTGCGCGCTCACCATTCGGGCTTGAGCGGGCGGTGCAGCACGTCGTGCACCGCGTCGAGGACGGGCTTGCCTTCGTAGAGCACGCGATACACCTCGCTCGAGATCGGCAATTCGACGCCGAAGCGCTCGGCGAGACGATGGGCGGCCTCGGCCGTCGGCACGCCTTCGGCGACGTGGCCGAGCCCGGACAGCACGTCCTCGAGGCGCGCGCCGCGACCGAGCTCGACGCCCACCGTGCGGTTGCGCGAAAGCTCGCCGGTGCACGTGAGCACGAGATCACCGAGTCCGGCGAGGCCCGCGAGCGTGCGCACGTTGCCGCCTTTGGCCGCCGCGAGCCGCGCCATTTCCGCGAGGCCGCGCGTGATGAGCGCCGCGCGCGTGTTGTAGCCGAAGCCGAGACCGTCGCACGCGCCCGCGGCGATCGCGATCACGTTCTTGAGCGCGCCGCCGACCTCGACGCCGATCGGATCGTCGCTCGAGTAGATGCGCAGCCGCTCGGTCGCCATGCGGTTCTGCACCGTGACGCTGAGCTCGTGGCTCTGCGCCGCGACGACGAGGTTCGTCGGCAGCCGGCGCGCGACTTCGAGCGCGAAGCTCGGACCGGAGAGCACGAGCGCGCGGCGCGCGACCTCGGGACCGAGCACGTCGGCGACGACCTCGGTGAGGAGCATGAAGCTCCCGGATTCGATGCCCTTGCTCGCGAGCACGAGCGGCACGTCGGGCAGCGCGTCACGCGCCCGCGCGAGCACGTCCCGCACCGCCTGGCTCGGAAGCGCGACCACGACGAGCTCGGCGCCGCCGAGCGCGTGCGCGAGGTCCGCCGTCGGCTCGACGCCGGGCGGCAGCGCGAAGCCCGGCAAGAAGGCGCGGTTTTCGCGGGCCTCGGCGAGCTCACGCGCGTGCTCGCGGTCCCACGTGAAGAGCCGCACCGGTCCGCGCTCGGCGAGCGCGAGCGACAGGGCCGACCCCCAGGCGCCCGCGCCGACGACCGCGACGTGACCGTGCATGCGGGAATCGTCTTACGCGAGCGGGTGTTTGCGCAAGTGTGGAAGATGCTAGGCTCGCGCCGTTTTGCCGCGCCCGCTCGCCCTCGTCTCGGTGGTGCTGTCGCTCGCGACGCTCACGGGCTGCCCCTCGCGGGAGAGCATCGGGGCAAGCTCGATGGCGATCCTCGGAGCCGGGGTGGTCAACGATCCGGCGAACAAGTCGCTGCGCTTCGATATGCTGAAGTTCGGCTTCGACGGCTTCTGCAAAGAGATGCTGAAAACGGGGACGCCGCTCAAGCTCGGGGACGAAGATCCGGTGCTCGGACGCTTCTTCGCTTCGAGCTGCCAATCGCAGGTCATCGACGAGGATCAGCGCAAGTCCTTCCTCGTGCAGTACCAGGGCAAGGGCTACGCCTGGGGCGGGCCCTTCGGACGCGTCGGCTTCGAGGCAGCCGGGCTCGTCGAATACGCCCCGGACTTCCAGCTGAAGGACGGCGCGATGTACGTCTACTTTCGGCCGCGCCTGGTGGACACGAGCAAATTTTCGCTCGTGAACGTGGAGTCACAAGCGGCGGCCGGCGTCGTCGCGGCGGTCGGCCTGAACCCGACCGATCTCGGCAAAAAGATCGTCGACAGCCAGCTCCACCGCGGCTTCACGGTGATTCGCACCGGCTCGAGCGGCGAGACGGAGTTCGGCATGGGGATCATTCCGCCGGGCGAGCGACCGTTTCATCCGTTTCAGGTCGAGACGGCCGACAAACGCCTGCTCGTGAACGAGCGCACGGAGGTCCACACGGGCCAACAGGACTACGTCGGCCCGTTCGACGTCGAGGGTTCCGGACAGGCGCTCTACCTCACGCTCTCGGTGGACGGCGCGCCCTCCGTGGAGGCGCTCGTGCTCCCACAGGCCGCGGGCGACGCCATGGTCGACGCGTTCGTCCGGACGCCCGGAGCGGCGACCGTGACAGGAACGCCCCTGCTCGACGAACCCGTCGCCGCGGGGCAGATTTTCCGGCGCTTCGTGGCCGTGCCGCCCGGTCGCTACTATTTGCTCCTCGACCATGGCAATCGCTTGAGTAATGGTCCGGCGCCCGACATGAGCACCGATCGCGCCGCCAAGATCGACTACCTCATCCTGCTCGGCGACGCGCCTTGAGCCGCCCACCCCCCATGAACACGACAGCCGTGAATCCGAAGGTCTACCGCTTCGTCGTGTGGCCCATCTGGTTCGTGGTCGTGCCGCTCGTGCTCGCCCACTTCACGGTCGCGCTCTTGAGCCCGGGGCCGAGCTTCGAACCGGTGACGGTGCTCGACCGCGTGCTCTGGGCCATCGCCGACCAGCCGATCCCGGCGACCATCGGGTTTTTCACGCTGTTCGAGATGCTCATCTACCACTACCGGCATCTCCTGCCGCTCGCCGGTTCCGACGGCCGCCTCGACGTGCCGCCCGAAGCGCGCCGCGACGTCGAGCGAGCGACGCAGCTGCTCGACGAAGCCGAGCGCGTGATGCGGCGCGAGCGGCAGGCTTTCCAGAAGCTCGTGCCGGCGAGCGCGCGCGAGGAGCTGCTCGATCAGCTGCAAGCGCTGCAGACTGCGATGCGGGCCAAGCCGTTCGACGTCGAGGCGTTCGAGGTCGCCTACGAGCACGCCGCGCGCCTCGTGCACAAACACCTCGGGCGCTGGCAAAAGGGCGAGCTTCGCGAATACGTCGAGTCGATCGGCGTCGCGATCGGCGTGGCGCTGCTTTTACGCGCGTTCGTGATCGAAGCGTTCAAGATCCCGAGCGGCTCGATGCTGCCGACGCTCCAGATCCAGGACCACATCTTCGTGAACAAGCTCGCGTACGGACCGCTCGTCCCGTTCACGAGCTACCGCTTGTTCAATCGGCTGCCGCCCGCGCGCGGCGACGTGATGGTCTTCATCTATCCGGACACGAACCCGGACGCGCCGCAGCAGGACTTCATCAAGCGGGTGATCGCGCTGCCGGGCGACACGCTCGCCGTCGAAAACGGCCATCCGATCCTCAACGGCTGGCGCGTCCCGAGCTGTCACGTCGGCGAGTACTCGTACCAAGAAGGCAGCGACGCGCCGATGAAGCGCGGCGATCTCTTCGTCGAGTTCCTGGGCGAGCGCGCCTACCTCACGCAGTACGAGGACAACCGCGCGGACGGCCGCCAGGGCCCGTATCACGTGAAGCCCGGCGAGACGTGGGTGCTCGGCGACAACCGCAACAACAGTATGGATTCGCGAGCGTGGAACGGTAACCGCGGCGCCGGCGTGCCCGACGTGAACATCAAGGGCCGCGCGATGTTCGTGTGGTGGGGCGTCGCGCTCGATCGCTTGTTCATGAACGTGCTCGGCACGCCGCGCTTGCCGAAGGGCGCGCCGCCCGAGATCGTGAACGGCATCGCTGCGTGTCTCGCGAAGCGGCCGTCACTCGCCGAGAGCACGCCGCCTCCGCCGAGCGCCGCGCAGTAAGCTGCAACGCCGCTTCATGCGCTGGTCGGCGGGCCGACGCGCGACAATTATTTCATCGCACCCATAGGGTCACGCAAGGATGCCTATCCACCCGATCTCGGGTGGAGTAAGTACTCGCCGGGACTCGATTAAGGAGGAACTCAATGGCGCTCGTACAGCGTTGGACGGCAGCGGTTTCGATGGGACTCGTGGTGGGGGCATTGCTCGCCTGCAAGAAAAAGCCGGATGCGACCGACGCGACCGCGTCGGCGACGGCGAGCGCGCCCGGGGTCCCCGCGGCGAGCGCGAGCGCGTCGAGCAGCGCCGCGGCGTCCGCGTCCGCTGCGCCCACGGCCGTCGCGCCGCTCGTCGAAGCCAAGCTCGGCGACGTGAAGCGCTACGGCGTCGAGAAAGAGTCACGGCTCGACGACGCCGGCGTGCGTGTCGCCGCCGACGGACTCAAGGTCTACGACGAGGCGGACACCACGAAGGACGACGTCGCGACCTTGCCGAAGGACTTGCTCGTGTTTCGGCAGGTGAAAATGGGCGACTTCACGCTCGTCGAATTCCCGTCCGGGGTCGGGCAGTTCTCGCAAGGTTGGGTCGAAACGAAGGGACTCTCGACCACGGTCGAGAAGGTCACGCGCGCGGGCGCGCTCGACGAGAAGAAGACGGCCACCGTCACGACGAAGGACGGCGGAGCGCCGTCGGCCGCCGACGCGGGCGCGAAGAAGCCGGAGCCCCCGCCGACGCCCGAACCCAAGAAGACGGCCGACAAGAAACCGGCGAAGCCCACGCCGCCGAAGCCGCCGAAGACGAAGTAACCGTCGCGGTCTTCACGATCCGGCGGGCCTCGCCCGCACCTCGATACCGAGGTCGCGGGCGAGCGCGTGGGCGCGTCGCGAGCGTGCCCACGCGATCGCGACGAGCGCGACCCAGCCGAGATCGAGCGTGAGTCCGACGGTCCAGCGGAGCGCCGCGGGCGGGAATGCGTGGCGCATCCAATAAGCCGCGGTGATATCGAGGAGGATCTTCGCGAAGCTCGCGCTGGCGCCGATTCGGTACGCGCCGCGCGCGAGCTGCCACCAGCGCATGAAGTCGGCTTCGCGCACCTGGGGAAAGCTCGCGGCCTGCCGCTGGGTCACGTCCATTTGACGCAGGGTGAAGAGGATCCCGAGGATGAGCGCGATGAGGTCGAGCGGATGGGGCACGCGGGCCCCGCGTTACCAGCGAACCGTGAACTCTGCCAAGGACGTCCGGACCGCCCTCGAACTGGCTCAGGTTGTGCCAGAGTGAAACCACGCTTTTTCGCTGGTTTCTTCGAATTCGCTCCCGGCACGTGTCTTGCACTTACAGACGACGCTTGGTTGGGAGAGGGTGTTCAGCTCGGCTGACGATGAGGGGAAGGGGGGCTTTTGCCTGCGGTTTTTGCCCCAGGGCGACGCCGCCTCACACGCGTCGATACACGAGCCAGCGGAGGTCGATGGGGGCTCGACCACTCGGAAGGTCGAACAGATCGAGGCCTCGAGCCCAGGCGACGAACCAGCCCGTGGGGGGCCAGCCGTCCTGCGGTTGATGGGCCTCCTCGAAGTCGTGCGTCGACTCGTCGGAGACGAGCTCGAAGGGCTGCTCGTGAAAGGCAGCCGCCAAATCCGCCTTGGTAAAGAGGTTGCACCAGAAGACCTGGGAGAGCTCGCGTGAAAGCGCGTCCGGCCGGTAGCCGTCCTTCGCGACGAACGCGTTGAAGACGAAGAGCCCGCCCGGCGCGAGCGAGCGCGCGGCGCCCGCGACGAGGAGTCGGATCTCGTCGACCGTGCGGATGTGCGACGCGATCACCTCCGCCATGCAGAGCAGGCGATAGTGACCGCGCGGCACGGCGAGCTCGTCGCCGAGCGCGCTGCCTTCGAACACGCGCACGGCGAGCTGCTCCTTTTCGATCTCGGCGCGGAGCACGCTCGCGAGCGCGGGCGAAAGCTCCACGGCGTCGGTGGGGAACCCGGCGCGCGCGAGCGGCAGCGTGTTGCGCCCCGTGCCGGCTCCCAGGTCGAGCACCGGCACCTCGCGGGGCGGCCCGAGCGAGTGCGCGCAGTCGAGGATCTTCGCGTCCGGATGCTGGCCGAAATACGGCGGCGTGCGCGTCTCGATCCAGCGCGCGTACTCGTCCGCGACGGACGACACCTCGATGTCGACGTCGTAGTGCATCGCGGTCGCGGGCGGCGCTTCGGTGCGATAGCGAACGACGACGCGCGAATACGGCGACGCCGCGTACGCGCGCTCGAGCTGCGTTTGAAGGACGCCGCGCAGGTGTTCGGTGTCGGCCTCGTTGAAGACGCGGCCGACCGCCGCGAAAAGCGCGTGGAGCTTTTCGGTGAAGTGCGCCGTGAGCGCAGGCACCGGCGGCAGCACGAACTGCCCCGTGACGCCGAGCCGGCGCGGGAGCCGGCGCAGCATCGCCTGGCGCAAGACGCTCTGGTTCGTCTCGCGCGCCGGGCGCTTCTCTTTCGAGCGGGGGTGGCTCAGAGGTAGCGGTTGACGAGCCCCTCGAGGAACTCTTGCTGGCCGGAGCGCGGCTTCGGATTGATGCCCTTCGAGAGCACCTGCTCCGAAAGATCCTTGAGGCTCGCCTTGCCGGCCATGATGCTCTCGCCGAGCGGCGTCTTCCAGCCGGCGTAGCGGTCGGTGATGACGCGCTCGAGCTTGCCGTCCGCGATCATGCGGTCGGCGATGATGAGGCCGCGCGCGAGCGTGTCGAGCCCGCCGATGTGCGCGTGGAAGAGATCCGCCGGGTCGATGCTCTGGCGGCGGAGCTTCGCGTCGAAGTTCATGCCGCCCGTCGTGAAGCCGCCGCCCTTGAGCAGCGTGTACATCACGAGCGCGATCTCGGCGATGTCGTTCGGGAACTGATCGGTGTCCCAACCGAGGAGGTCGTCACCGCGGTTGATGTCGAGGCTGCCGAAGATGCCGTTGCCGAGCGCGTAAGCGACCTCGTGCTGGAAGCTGTGGCCGCTCAGGATGGCGTGGTTCGCCTCGATGTTGACCCGGTACTCGTTCTCGAGGTGATAGCGCTGGAGAAACGCGTAGACGGTCGCCGAGTCGAAGTCGTACTGATGCTTGGTCGGCTCCTTCGGCTTCGGCTCGATGAGCAGCGTGCCCTTGAAACCGATCTTCTGCTTGTGCTCGGCGACGAGCGTGAGAAAGCGCGCGAGCTGGTCGGCCTCACGCTTCATGTCGGTGTTGAGCAGGGTTTCGTAGCCTTCACGGCCGCCCCAGAGCACGTAGTTGTGGCCGCCCAGCTTGTGGGTGGTCTCGAGGATCTTGCAGACCTGGGCGGCGGCGTACGCGAACACTTCCGGATCGGGGTTCGTGGCGGCGCCGCTCATGAAGCGGGGGTGGCTGAAGAGGTTGGCCGTGCCCCAGAGCAGGCCGACCTTGGTGCGCGCCATCTGCGCCTGCGCCTTTTCGGTCAGACGATCGAGAATCGCGTGGCTCTCCTTGAGCGTCGCGCCTTCGGGCGCCATGTCGCGATCGTGGAAGGTGAAGAAGGGCGTCCCGAGCTTCTCGAAAAACTCGAACGCGACCTCGAGCTTCATCTCCGCCGCGGCGATCGGATCGGCGACCTTGAACCACGGCCGATCGAACGTCGGTCCCGCGATCGCGAACACGTCTTGCCCGCCCCACGCGAAGCTGTGCCAGTAACAGACGGCGGGGCGGAGGTGATCCTCCATGCGCTTGCCGGCGACGACCTTGTTCTTATCGTAGTAACGGAAGGCGAGCGGATTGTCGCTCTGGGGACCTTCGAAGCGGATGGGCTCGATGCCCTCGAAAAACGTCTGGCTCATGGTAGCCTCGGCTATTGTCCAAGTTTTCGCCGTTGTCGAGCAAAAATGGTAGCGGCTCCGGCGATTTACGGCGGGTTTTGCAGGTCGCGCGCGTCGCGCTCGGTTGGAACATTTTCGTCGTTCTTTTTGGTTCAATTGTGAGAATCAGCGGGTCGGGCGCCGGTTGTGGGCAACACTGGCCGACCTGCAACGGTGAAATTGCTCACCTCCCGCGCCGGCTCGAAACATGGGTCGAGCTCACGCACCGCGTTACTTCCGGTTCCGCGTTTCTGCTCGTCGTCGCGTTCACCTGGCTCACGGTGAGACGCACGCCCGCCGGGCACCGGCTGCGTGGCGCCGCCTACGCGTCGATGTTCTTGATGGTGCTCGAGGCGCTCATCGGAGCGGCGCTCGTTCTCTTCGGGCTCGTGGCGAAGGACGCGTCGCAGAGCCGCGCCGTCGTGATGCCGGCGCACCTCTTGGTCACGTTCGGTTTGGTCGCGGCGCTGACCCTCGCCGTGCGCTGGAGCGCCGCCGACGCCGCCGCGCAGGCGGACGCGCCGAGCGACTCGGCCGTATCGCACGCGTGGCTCGTCTTCGCCGCGCTCGCCATCGTCGTCGTCGCGTTGAGCGGCGCCGTCACCGCGCTCGGCGACACGCTGTTCCCGCCCGCCGCGGCGTCGCTCGCCGGTCGCCTGCACGAGGATCAAGGAGCCGGCGCGCATTTTCTCCAGCGCCTGCGCGTCCTGCATCCGCTCCTGGCGATCTCGGCGGCGGCGCTCGTCGTCTACGTCGCGGCGCCGTTCGTGACCGCGCCGCGCGCCGCGGTACGCCGGGCGAGCCGCGCGGTGCTCGTTTTCACGGCGTTTCAGCTGACGGCGGGCGGACTCAACGTCACGCTCTCGGCGCCGGGCTGGCTCCAGGTCGTGCACCTCGGCCTCGGGCTCGGCTTGTGGATCGCGTTCGTTTCGCTCGCCGCGGAGCTCGGCGTGACTAGTCGGACGGCGGCGGATCCGCGCCGGCTCCTAGCGGATCGTTCGTAGCGCAGTACTCGAACGCGACGGTGCCGTGCGCGTGGCAGCCGTTGCTGTCGTCGTCGGCGCCGAGCGCGCACACGGCGAGCGAGATGAATGGACGAACCCAGCCAAGCTCCCTTGTCCTCACCCTGTGAAGACTCTGGCGCGGCGTAAAACGTGGGTCAAGCGCGCTGACCGCGCCGTGCCCAACCCCCAAATACCCATTCGCTCGCCGGGCGCACCGCGCTCAAGGTCGCGCTTCCGGCTGCGCTTCCTTCTCGGGTTCGACTTCGATCGCGCCGACGCGCCACGCGGCCCCCGAGCGACGGAGCTCGCAGCGGACGCTCCGATGTTCGCGCCGGAGCTCGCCGCCGCGCGAGCCGGTGAGCGTCAGCTCCGAGACGGCGTGCGCGATCGCGCCCTCGACGTGAATGTCGGTCGCGCCGACGCTCAACGTGAGCTCGCCGAAGCTCGCGGGCGCCGCGGCGGCAAAGACGGCGAGCGGCCGAACGCCGCTGACGGCGGGAAGCTCCGGCGCGCCGAACGTGACGCCGGGTTCGAGCGCCGTTTCGAACACGCCGTCGATGCGCGCCGCGCGCGCGACGTCCGTCTCGTCCGGCCGCGTCTCGACCGCGCGCGCGATTTCCCGGAGCCGCGCGAGGATTCTGTCCTCGTCCGAGCTGCCGCCGATCACGTAGACGAGCACCCCGGCCGAAACCGCGATCAACGCGAGCGCGCCGCGGCGACCGTTCCACATCACGGCGACGGCAGTCGGCGCGGCTGAATCAACTTCGCGACGAGCCCGGTCCAACCCGTTTGGTGGATCGCGCCGAGGCCGCGACCGCTGTCGCCGTGAAAGAACTCGTGGAAGAGGAGATAATCGCGAAAGTGCGGATCGTTCGCGTACTTCGGGTGCTCGCCGTAACACGGGCGCCGCCCGTGCTCGTCGCGCAAGAAGAGCCGCGTGAGCCGCGCGGAGAGCTCGTCGGCGATTTCGAGCAGCGTGAGGAAGCGCCCCGAGCCCGTCGGGCACTCCACTTTGAAATCGTCGCCGTAGTAGTGGTGAAACTTCTGCAAGGACTCGACCAAGAGGAAATTCACGGGCATCCAGATCGGCCCGCGCCAGTTGGAATTGCCGCCGAAAAGCCCCGTCTCGGAGTCGCCCGGCACGTAGTTCACGTCGTAGTGGTGCCCGTCGATGTCGAGCACGAACGGCTTGTCCGCGTGGCAGCGCGAGAGCGAGCGCACGCCGTACGGCGAGAAGAACTCGCTCTCGTCCAGCATGCGCGCGAGGAGCTTCTTCATGCGGTGTCCGCGCAGGAGCGAGAGCAGGTGGCGCTCGCCCGTCGCCGTCTCTTGCCAGCGCGAGACGAGGCTCGCGAGGTCGGGCCGGTGTTCGAGAAACCAGCGCAGCCGGCGCGTGAACCCCGGCAGCTGCTCGAACACGCCGCGCTCGAGCACCTCGACGGCGAAGAGCGGAATCAACCCGACCATCGAGCGGATGCGGAGCGGCACCGAGCGGCCGTCGACGTGGAGCACGTCGTAATAGAACTTGTCTTCGTCGTCCCAAAGGCCCTGCGCGTCGGGGCCGATGTTCGCCATCGCCTCGGCGATGTGCAGAAAATGCTCGAAGAACTTGCTCGCGATGTCCTCGTAGACCGGATCGTGCACGGCGAGCTCGAGCGCGATGCGCATCAAATTCAGGCTGTACATCGCCATCCAGCCGGTGCCGTCCGACTGATTGATGAAGCCGCCGGTCGGCAGGGGCTTGCTGCGGTCGAACACGCCGATGTTGTCGAGCCCCAAAAACCCGCCCTGGAAGACGTTCTTGCCCTCGACGTCCTTCCGGTTCACCCACCAGGTGAAGTTCAGCATCAGCTTGTGGAAGACGCGTTCCAGAAAATCGAGATCGCCCGCGTCGCCGCGCGTCTTGCGATCCATCTGGAAGACGCGCAGGGCCGCCCACGCGTGCACCGGCGGATTCACGTCCCCGAACGCCCACTCGTAGGCGGGGAGCTGCCCGTTCGGGTGCATGTACCACTCGCGCGTGAGCAAGACGAGCTGGTGCTTCGCGAACTCGGGATCGACGAGCGCAATCGGGACGCAATGAAACGCGAGATCCCACGCGGCGTACCAGGGGTACTCCCACTTGTCCGGCATCGAGAGCACGTCGTCGTTCACGAGGTGCTTCCACTCGACGTTCCTACCGTGCAGGCGCGCCGCGGGCGGCGCCGGCTGCGTTTCGTCCCCGAAGAGCCACGCCCGCACGTCGTAGTTGTAAAACTGCTTCGACCAGATCATGCCCGCGAGCGCCTGGCGCTGCACCATGCGCGCGTCCGCGTCGTGATTCACGTCTTGAAGCTCGGCGTAAAAGTCGTCGGCTTCGCGCTGTCGCGCCGCGAAGAGCGCGTCGAAATCGGCGAACGGCGCGCTCGCCGCAGCGCCGCCCTTTTGCGACAGGCGCCCGCGCATGACGAGCTCGCCGCCCGGCGGCACGGCCGCGAAGTAATGCGCCGCGCACTTCGTGCCGCGGCACGCGGGGTTCGTCGCCGAAGCCTTGCCCGCAACGACGCGGTCGTTGATCGCGTCCTTCGGGAACGGCGCGCCCTCGGAGCCGAACAGGCGCGTGAAGTTGGTCTCGTTCTCGCAAAACAGGAGCTCGGGCGCTCCGTCGAAGCTCGCGACGAACGCGCCCATCTCGTGGTGGCGGAGCTCGACCGTGCCGTCACCCGTGCGCACGAGCCACGGTCGCTCCGGCTCGCGGAACCACGACCAGGTGTTGCGAAACCAGACGTGGAAGAGGAGGTGGAGCGGCGCAGTCTCCGGACCGCGATTGACGGCGTGGACGCGCCATAAAATATCGTTCGGCTCCGCCTTCGCGTATTCGACGAACACGTCGAAGTAACGGTCGTCGTCGAACACGCCGAGATCGCAGAGCTCGAGCTCGGGCTCGCGCCGCGAGCGCGCGCGGTTGCCGTTCACGAGCTCGGCATACGGAAACGCGCGCTGCGGGTACTTGTAGAGCGCTTTGGCGTACGAGGCGGTCGGCGTGGCGTCGAGGTAGTAGTACTGCTCCTTCACGTCCTCGCCGTGGTTGCCCTCGGCGTTCGTGAGCCCGAAGAGCCGCTCTTTCAGGATCGGGTCGCGTTCGTTCCAGAGCGCGGGCGCGAGGCAGATGCGCTGGTGGTGATCGCTGAAGCCGAGCAGGCCGTCTTCACCCCAGCGGTAGGCGCGGCTCCGCGCGTGATCGTGCGGCAAGTAATCCCAAGCTTCACCGGTCGCGCTGTAGTCCTCGCGCACGGTGCCCCACTGCCGTTCGCTCAAGTACGGGCCGAACCTGCGCCACGGAGCGTTGTACGCGCCGCTCTCGCGCAAGCGGGCACTCTCCGCGGAAGCTTGGGGGATCGTGGACGGCGGCACGCGCTGGAGCCGGGCTCGGTGCGAGCTCAGGGACAGGCGGCGCCGACGAGCGGCGCCATCTTCTTGTACGTCGCGAGCGCTTGGGCGCAGGCAAACTCGGGCGAATTCTTGAGCGCGTCGCAGCCGGCGACGGTTTGCGCCTGGCCGCCCGCTTTCGACGCCATCGCCTTGCAGCACGCGGCCGCGGGCGCGCAGCTCGGGCCGCCCGTGGCGAGACCGCCGCTCGGAACCGGCGGCACGAGCGTCGGCGCCGACGTCGGCGTGGCGGCGGTCGCGCTCGGCGCCGCGGTGGCACCGCTCGGCAGCCGCACGGTGATGCTCGGCGCGGGCGCGCTCGTGCTCGACGGCGCGACCGTGGGCGCCGTCACCTGGCCGAGCCCGGGAATGTTCACGCTGACGCCGCTCGACCCGATGCTCACCGTCGCGCCGAGACTGCTCGCGGCGGCCGTCGCCGCTTGCGCGACCGCTTGCGCCGGCTTGAAGACGGAGAAGTAAAACCACGCCGCGCCGGCGCCGCCGGCGAGCAAGAGCACGCCGCACCCGAGCCCGACCCAGACGAGCGGATTCGTTTTCTTCGCGGGCGCGGGTGCGCCTCCGGGTTGCGTCGGCGCGACACCGGGCGACTGTTGCCAGCCCTGCGGCGCACCGGGCGGTTGCCCGTAGCCACCGGGCGGCTGGCCGTACCCGCCGGGCGGCTGCCCGTAACCCCCGGGAGGTTGTCCGTAGCCGCCGCCACCGTAGCCGCCGGGAGGCGCGCCGGGCGGCGCGCCCGGCGGCGAGCCGGGAGGAGGACCCCAGCCGCCGGGGGGTTGACCGCCACCGTAGCCCCCACCGCCGTAGCCGCCTGGTCCCTGCTCAGACATTGGACCTTGTTACCACAACTCGTGGCATCGTCCGGCCGTGAAAACGCCGAGCACCCTCGTCACGGGCGTCCTCTTCGCGGCCGTCGCACTCGCGCCGAGCGCGCGTGCCGACGCGCCGAAAGCCGTCAGCGGCGCGCGCGCCGCACACGCCGACGCGAGCAAAGCGACCGCGCTCGAACCCGCGCGTCCCGTCCTCGAGCTGCCCTTCGAAAAGGTGAAGCTCGAGAACGGACTCACGCTGATTCTGCACCGCGATCCGTCGCTGCCGATGGTGGCGGTGAACATCTGGTACCACGTGGGTCCCGCTTACGAACCGCCCGGCAGGAGCGGCTTCGCGCATCTCTTCGAGCACTTGATGTTCGAGGGGTCGCGGCACGTCGGGCACGAATTCGATCAGCTGCTCGAGTCGGCCGGCGCGACCAACGTGAACGGCACGACGAACTGGGACCGCACGAATTACTTCGAGACGGTGCCGCGCGAGTACCTCGAGCTCGCGCTCTGGATCGAGAGCGATCGCATGGGCTACCTGCTCGACGCCATCACCCAGGAGCGCCTCGACGTGCAGCGCGACGTGGTGAAGAACGAGCGACGCCAGACCTTCGAGAACGCGCCGTACGGCAAGAGCAGCCTCGCGCTCCTCGACACGATGTTCCCGGCGGGCCACCCCTATCACGGCGCCGTGATCGGCTCGATGCAGGATCTCAGCGCCGCGACGCTCGACGACGTGAAGGACTTCTTTCGCTCGTACTACACGCCGAGCAACGCCACGCTGTGCCTCGCGGGCGACTTCGATCCCGCGGTCGCCAAGGCGCTCGTCGACAAGTACTTCGGCACGCTGCACGGCCGCCAGCCGACGCGGCTCGCGCGCCAGGCGACGCCGCCGCTCGCGCAATCGGTGCGGCTCGTCGTGGACGAACCGGTCGAGCTCGCGCGCGTGTCCTACGGCTGGATCGCCCCGCCCGCTTACGGCCCCGACGACGCGCCGCTCGATCTGGCGACCACCATCCTCGCGGGCGGCCGCTCGACGCGGCTCTACCGCAAGCTCGTCGTCGAAGGGAAGCTCGCTTCCGAGGTCGAGGCGTCCTCCGATCCGAACGCGCTCGCGACGATGCTCGACGTGAGCGCGACCGCGGCTTCGGGCAAGGCGCCCGAGGACATCGAGAAGGCGCTCGACGCCGTGATCGAGGAGCTCAAGACCACGCCGCCGACCGCCGAGGAGCTCGCGCGCGCCAAGCGCCGCACCTTCCTCGAGATCGCGAGCGACCTCGAGCAGCTGAACGGCCACGGCGGCGAATCGGGCCGCGCCGGGCTCTTGCAGCGCTTCGATCATTACCTCGGCGATCCCGGCTACTTGCCGAAATGGCTCGCCGCCATCGACGCCGTCACCGCCGACGACATCTCGCGCGTGGTCCGGCAGTACATGAGCCGGGACGCGCGCGTGACCGTCATCACGCATCCGACGGCGGCCGTTCAAAACGCGCCGGCGCCGGCAGCGACCGACGCGAAGCCCGAGCCGAAAGCCGCCAAGGCCGGGAGCGGCGCGAAGGCGCCGAACGCCCCGAAACCTCCGGGCGGCGCGAAACCGCCGAACGCCGCGAAGCCGAGCGCGGGGAAGGTGAAGCCGTGAACCGCACGTCGTGGTTCGCGAGCCTCCTCGTCGCCGCGCTCGTCGCGTGCGCGTGCGGCGGCGAAGTCAAGACGTACCAGGCGAAGCCGCCCGCCGCGCCGGCACCGACCTCGACCGTCCCGCCCGACCCCGAGCCGTGGCGCTCGGAGCGGCCGAAGCCCGGACAGCCGGGCGAGCTCCACTTCCCCGTCCCGAACGTGGTGAAGCTCCAAAATGGCTTGAGCGTGTACCTCGTGCAGCGGCCGACGGCCGTCATCTCCTTCGACTTCGTGATCAAGCACGGCGGCTCCGCCGTGCCGGACGGGAAGAGCGGACTCGCGGCGCTCACGGCGCGCATGCTGGTCGAGAGCACGAAGAAGCACCCGAGCCGCGAGCTCGCCGAAGCGGCCGAAAACCTGGGTTCGCCGCTCACCTCGAACGCCGGCCGCGACGAATCGACCGTGAGTCTTTCGGCGCTCACGAGCGACGCGGATCGCGCGCTCGCGTTGCTCGCCGAGGTCGTGCGCGAGCCGTCGTTCGACCCGAAGGACTTCGAGCGCGTGCGCGCCGAATGGGTCGATCAGCTGGTCGGCGAGCGTCAAGCACCGGAGCGGCTCGCGTCGCTCGCGGGCCTGCGGCTCTTGAACGGTCCCGTGCTCGGCGCGCCCGTGAGCGGCGGCGTGACGGACGTGAAGCGTCTGCGCATCGCGGATCTCAAGGAATTTCACGCCCACTACTACCTGCCGAGCGAAGCGGCGCTCGTCGTCGTCGGCAACGTCGGGTTCGAGGCGTTGCGACCGAGTCTCGACAAGTATTTCGGGAGCTGGCGCGCCGCCGCGAAACCGCCCAAGGCGGCGGAGGTGAAGCTGCCGCCGCCGAACCCGGGGCTCCGCCTCGTCGCGGTCGATCGCCCGGGCGCGGTGCAGACGGCTATCTTCGCCGCGCAGCGCTTCCCGCAGCGCTCGGCGCCGGGCTTCGAGTCGCGCTCGGTGCTCGGCGAGATCGTGGGCGGCCTCTTCACGTCGCGCATCAACATGAACCTGCGCGAAAAGCACGCGTGGACGTACGGCGCCGTCGCGCGCCCGGTCGCGACGCGCGACTGGGGCGCGTTCGTCTTGAGCACGAGCGTACGCACCGACGCGACCGCCCCGGCGCTGTCCGAGGCGCTGCACGAGCTCCAGCTCGCGCGCGACCCGAGCCTCGGCAAGCCGCTCATGCCCGACGAGATCGAGCGCGGCAAGGCCGCTCTCCTGCACGAGCTCGGCGCTCGGCTCGAGCACGGCTCGCTCGTCGCAGGCTCGATGGTCGAGCTCTTCTCGCAGGCTCTCGGCAACGACTACTACACGCGCTACCCCGAGCTCGTGAAGGCCGTCACGCCGGCGGATCTCGAGGCCGGCCAGCGCCTGTTGGCGCCGGAGGATCTGCTCGTCGTGGTCGTCGGTGACCTCGCGCAGATCCGACCGGGCTTCGACAAGCTCGGCTGGAAGCTCGAGCTCGCCGACGACGCGCTCACCGATTGACGTGCTTTTTCGACTTGTCCACCGGGAGCGAGTCGAGCTCGACGGTGTCGATGTGCTGGGTCGTGGCCGAAGCGACGGGCACGGGCGCGGCCGAAGCGCTGAGCACGGGCTCGAGGTCGGGCTTGCGCGCGTCGACGAACGCCGCGATGAGCGAGCCCACGACGAGCGAACCGACGGCGGCGGCGGCCAGCAAGTAGAGCGTCCGCTTCTCGACGAGCCGCGGCTTGCGCTTGAGCTCCTGGCGCTCGGAGATGGCCTGCCGCATCTTGTCGAGCTTGCGGCGGTCGCGAATGACCACGGTTTTTTCGCTCCGCCGCGTGCGCATGGTGGGCTGCCGGCGCCGTTCGCCCGCCGGCTGCTCGCTGATGACGACGGTCGGGTGATCGGTCGTCACGTTGGCGCGCCGCTGCGGGGCGTGCACGGCCGATTCCTGCGCGAGGATGACTTCGTCCGAGAGCTCCTCGAGCTCCTCGTCACGGGGCGCGCGCGGCGGGTCGCTCACGAACGGACACGCTAATACCCGAGAAAGGAACGGTCAAAAGGCGGATTTACGGCTCGTTCCAGAAACCGGTTCCGGACCCGAAGCCGTCCGGCCCGGCAGGCACGGAGTCGAGCATAAGCCCCGGTCGTGATACGCTTTTTTCGTGGCTCCCGTGCCCCGCTTGCTCGTAGTCGACGACGACGGCGTGAGCCGGCACCTGCTCGGGCAGATGCTGAGTGAGGCGGGGCTCGCCGCCGACGTGGTCGAGAGCGGCGCCGACGCCGTGCGCTACCTCGAAAATCGCCCCGCGCCGGCGGCGATTTTGCTCGATCTCGTGATGCCGGACCCGGACGGCTACGCCATCCTGCGCTACGTGCGCGCCGAGCCGCGCCTCGCCGAGGTTCCGGTCGTCGTGCTCACGGCGCTCGACTCCGACGGCGAGATCGAGCGGGCGTTCGCGAGCGGCGCCGACGACTACGTCAAAAAGCCGTTTCGGCCCGGGGAGCTGCTCGCCCGCCTGCGGGTGCAGCTCAGGGTGCGCGAGTACCTCGACCGGCTCGCGCGCCGCGATCGCGATCAGAAGACGCTGCTCGAGCTCACCCAGGCGCTCGCCTCGAGCCTCGACATCCGCGACATCCTCTACACCGTCGTGAAGCGCATCGCCGAGGTCGTGCGCGTCGATCGCTGCAGCGTGGTTCTCTTGGCGGAATCGGGGCGCGTCGGCTTCGTGCTCGCGTCGAGCGACGACGACCGCGTGCGCGATCGGCCGATCATGCTCGATCAATACCCCGAAATCCGCGAGGTCATCGCCACCGGGCGCGCGCTCGTGATCCAGAACGCCGCCGACAGTCCGCTGCTCGAGGTCGTGCGCCAGCGCGAGCCCGCGCGCGGCTTCGCTTCGCTCGCCTTGCTCCCCATCATGCACGGCGAGAGCCGGCCGCTCGGCGTCTTGTTTTTGCGCTCGAAAGCCCGCACGACCTTCGGCGACGCCGAGCTCTCGCTCTCGTCCACGCTCGCGAACGCCACGGCCATCGCGCTCCGGAACGCGCGCCTGCTCCAATCCTTGCGCGACGAGACGGAGCAGAGCACCTCCGCGCGCGTCGAGGCCGAGCAGCGCGTCCAGTTGTTCCAGCGCTACGCCGGCTTCTTCGAGAGCGCCGCCGACGGCATGGTCGTCATCGATCGCCACGGGCGCATCCTGTTCGCGAACCCGCGCGCGCGCGAAATCATCGGGGCGAGCGAAGCCGAGCTCGCGACGGCCACGTTCGAGTCGCTCTTGATCCCGGGCCAGCGCGAGCTCGCCGCGCGGCTCATGCGCGGCTTTTCCGCGGGCGTTTACCCGCGCGGCGTCGACTTGCACCTGCGCGAGCGCGGCGAACGCGCCGTGACCGCCAACGTGAGCTTCAGCTCGGTGCTGCACGAGGACGACGCCGTGCTCTTCACGTTCCGCGACGTGACGCTCGAGCGCCAGACGGCCGTCGAGCTCAAGCAAACCAAGGAGTTCTTGGAGTCGGTGATCGACAGCTCGGTAGACGCCATCGTCTCGGCCGACCTCGAGGGCACGCTCCGGCTCTTCAATCGCGCGGCGGCGCGCATCTTCGGCTACTCGGCGGCGGAGGTCGTCGGCAAGATGAGCGTCGAGGAGCTCTACCCGCCGGGCGTCGCGCGCGAAGTGATGCGGCGCATCCGCGACCCCGACGGCTCCGGCTACGGCCGGCTCGAGGATTTTCGCGTGGACATGCGCGCGGCCGACGGCAGCACGATCCCGGTGTTGCTCTCGGCGTCGCTCGTGGTCGAAAACGGCCGCCGCGTCGGCTCGCTCGGTATTTTCACCGATTTGCGCGAAAAATTGCGGATTCAAAGCGAGCTCGAGCGCGCGCAGGAAGAGCTCCGCACGCGTGAAAAGCAGGTCATGCTCGCCGAGCTCGCCGGAGCCGCCGCCCACGAGTTGAACCAGCCGCTCACGAGCGTCATCGGCTACGCCGAGATGCTCTCGCGCATGCTCGCGAGCGAGCCGGCCGCGCTCCGGAACGCGCAGATCATCGTGTCCGAAGCGCAGCGCATGGCCGAGATCGTGCGCAAGGTCGGCGGCATCACCAAATACGAGACCAAGAGCTACGTCGGCGAGGCGCGCATCCTCGATCTCGAACGCGCGAGCGGCATCGAGCCGCGGGAGCCGACCTCGTGAGGGAGAAGGCGGGCTCGCGCATGACGCCGCTCCCTCCCGTCGCGGCGGACTCCGACGCGCGCGAAATCGCCGGAGCGCCCGGGTCGCGACGCGGCTCGGAGCGTCCGCTCGCCGATCCCTGGCGCGACGTGCTCCTCGCGCTCGCGCTGGATTTGCCGCTCGAAGCGGGCCCGGCCGAGGTGGTCGAGCGCTTCCTCGACGGCCTCGCGGCGCTCTTGCCGCACCTCGCGCTCGGGGCGTGCGTCATCACCGAGCCGGGGGAGCGGCCGCTCATCAGCGTGCGGCTGCCGCCTGGCGCGTCCGACGCCATGCAGCGCGATCCGACGCGCCTGTTCCCGATTCTGCGCGAAGAGCGCGTGGTGCCACTCGACGACGCCTCGACCTTCCACGTCGGCGCGAACGAGGTGCTCGCCCCGCTCGATTGGCAAATCGCCGAGCGCGCCGCGGTCGTGCTGCGGCGCTCCGTCGCGCGCGCCCAGGGCTTCCGCCGCGTGCACGGCTCGGCCCGCAACCTCGAGCGGCTCCAGGCCCACGTCATCCAGTCCGAAAAACTCGCCTCGCTCGGGCAAATCGTCGCGGGCGTCGTGCACGAGCTCAACAATCCCCTCACCTCCATCATCGCCTACGCCGAGTACCTCACGCGCAAGGCCCAGGGGCGATTGCCGCAGGCGGACGCCGAGGACGACCTCGAACGCTTGCGCCGCATTCAGGAGGCGGCGGGCCGCATCCTCAGGTTTTCGCGCGATCTCGTCGCGTACGCGCGCCCTTCGAACGAAATCCCGGGGCCCGTGTCGCTCCACGACGTCGTGGACAAGGCGCTCGTCTTTTGCGAGCACGAATTTTCGGGGATCGCCGTCGAACGCGAGCTCCCGAGCGCCCTGCCCGCGATCCGCGGCGTCGCCGGCTCTCTCACGCAAGTGTTCGTGAATCTCTTCACGAACGCGGCGCACGCCATGTCCGGCGGGGGGCGTCTCGTGCTGCGCGCCGAGATCGACCTCGCGGCGCGGGCCGTGCTGCTCGAAGTGGCCGACAGCGGGCGCGGCATCGAGCCCGAGCACCTGCCGCTCGTCTTCGAGCCGTTCTTCACGACCAAGAGCGAGGGGCGGGGCACCGGGCTCGGCCTCTCGATCGTCCGCGGCATCCTCGACGCGCTCGGCGGCACCATCGAGGTGACGAGCGTGCTCGGCGAAGGCACGGTGTTCAGCCTGACCTTGCCCATCGCCGCGACGGGCAGCTTGATTCCGACCAAGTGACGGCGCGAAGGATGGCGGACACCCGAGCGCGAGCCCTGGAGAGCGGCGGCAGCAGTGTCGATGCCGTCCGCCGCATGGTCGTCGCCGCGCTCGAGCGTCACGGCGGGCGCGCGGCGACGCTCGTCGACGTGGGGTGCGGCCGGGGAGAGCTCCTCGCCGACCTCGGCGCCCGCGTCGAGCGCTACGTCGGCGTCGACGTCGTGCGCCACGACGGCTTCCCCGCGGACCGCGAGCTTTTGACGGTCGACGTCGACACCGGCAAGGTGCCGTTTCCCGACGACGCGGCCGACGTCGTCGTCTGCGCCGAAACCATCGAACACGTCGAAAACCCGCGTGCGCTCGTGCGCGAGCTCGTGCGCCTCGCGCGTCCGGGCGGCTGGGTGTTCGTCACGACCCCGAATCAACTGAGCGTCGCGTCGCTCTCGTGCCTCGTCGCGCGCGGCGAGTTTCAGTATTTTCAGGCGGCGCCCGGCCTGTATCCGGCGCACATCACCGCGCTCCTCGAGGTCGACCTCCGGCGCATCCTCGCCGAGTGCGGCCTCGAGTCCGTCGAAGTCGCGTACAGCGGCGCGGGTCGCGTGCCGTTCAGCACGCGCCGCTGGCCGCGGCTCCTCGCGGCGACGAACGGCCTGCGCGGGCGCTCCTTCAGCGACAACGTGCTCGTCGCGGGGCGAAAGCCCGCGCGCGTGACGCCGAACTGACGGACTCAGCGCGCGATCGCGAGCACCAACACCAAAATTCCGCTCTCGTACTTCTGCCCCGCGACGATGAAGCGCTGACCGACGCGCGCGCGCACCTCGAGCAGCGGCAAGAACGCGCGCCCGCCCGGTTCGCTGATGCTCGCCGAAAGCCGCACGCTGTCGTCGCTCGGGTTCTCGACGAGCGCCGCGCCGAGAACGCGGCCGTTCGGCAGGCGATGCGTCTGCTGCCGTTCCGTCGCGAGCGGCAGCCGCACCCGCTCGAGCAGCGCGTAGCTGTCGTAGCTCGCGAAGGGCGGGCGCGTGAGCTCGGAGAGATCGCGCACGCGAGGGTCGATGCCCTTCTTTTGGTTGGTCGCGTAGAGCACGAGGAGCTCGAGCACCGGCGCGGCGGCGGCCGCCCGCGGGGGGTCGCTCTGGCGCGTCGGGTGCGCTTCGGCCGCGACGGTCACTGACGAAAGAACGACGACGCCGAGCGCGAGGCCGAGCCTCATAGCGGCCCGGTCGCGACGGCGCCGGCATCGTCCGGCAGCCACACGACGGTGGTCTCGCTCGCGTCACTCCGGACGCTGAAAATGCTGCCGGGGTGGACACCGAAGTCGACGGCCTCGACGGCGACCGGACCTCGAACGCTCCCGAGCGCGCCGTGCATGTCGGACGCGGCTTGCTCCGAAGCGTCCACGGTGTCCACCCCGACAACTTTGGCTCTCGGCGCGAGCACGAGCGCCGCCGCGAGCGTCAGCGCTCCGCACGCAGCGAGCGCCCGCCTGCGCCTCTGCGCGCGCGCGCGGCGGCGCCGTTCGGCCGCGGCGTCCACGCCCGCACGCGCGGCCCATGCGCGCACGGCGCTGCCGAGCGCGGCAAGCGCGTCCAGGCGCACGTTCACGTTCGGGTCGACGAGCCGGCCGAGCGCGACGCGGCGCGCGTCTTCGGCGTCGAGCTCGCCGTCGTGAAAGCGCATCAGCGTTCCGTCCTCGAGCCGGGGCTGACGCATGCCTAGCCGCCCTCCGGCGGCAGCCGTTCGGTCTGTTCGACGTAGCGCGCGAGGAGCGAACGCTGGAGCTTCTTCCGTGCGTGAAAGAGCCGGCTCATGATCGTGCCTTTCGACACGCCCGCGGCGGACGCCATCTCCTCGTAGCTCATGCCCTCGACCTCGCGCATGAGGATGACGGCGCGGTGATACGACGGCAGCGCGTCGATCGCGGCTCCGACCACCTCGGCGAGCTCACGCCGGCGCAGCGCGTCCTCCGGGTCCGCGCCGAGCACTTGCGAAAGAAAGAGAGCGTCCATCTGCTCGCCGGCCAGCTCGTCGGCGAGCTCGCGCTGCCAGGCCGGTCGCCGCATGAGATCGATCGAGAGATTTTTGACGATGCGATAGAGCCAGGTGAAGAAACTGGCCGCGCCGTTGAACGCGTCGAGCCCGCGGTACACCCGCAAGAACGCCTCTTGCACGATCTCCGATGCGTCTTCCTCGTCGCGCACCAGGCCGAACGCAATCGCGAACGCGCGCCGCTGATGCCGCGACACGAGCTCCGCGAACGCGGGCTCGTCGCCGCTCTGCGCTCGCACGATGAGCTCGCGGTCTCGCTCGGATTCGACGGCACGGTCCGTCCGGTTGGACGCGGCGGGCGGCTCCGTATTCACGGCGCGCAGCACCGCGGCGCGCGGCCGGAGCCAACTCTCTATTCTCGGCCGCTTCGGCGCGGCGCGCCGAGCGGACAAAACGGACGAACGAGCCATCCGTTTGAATTACGGAGCCGCTCGTTCGTATCTCCCCTGCAGCGCGTCAAACCAGAGCGCCGCGGCAGAAACAGCCGCACCAGCGTCCCGATCACGCGATTGAACAGCGCGCCGAGCTCGGGGTCGAGCGGCCCCGTGAAGCCCATCGCCTCGGCCGTCTCCAAACACGCGAGCGCTTCCCGCGCCGACGCAGCCGCCGTCTGAAAGCGCGCTTCTCGATTCCGCCCTCGACTGTACGCGCCCTCGGCTACGTTCAACGGAATGCTCACGAGCGCGCGCTCCAATTGATCCGCGAGCACCGGACTCCGCGCGCGCAACACGCGCACACGCGGCCCCGTCCGACGAACGAGTTCAAGCACGACCGCGTAGATTTTGAGTTGCATTTGCGCCTTCCCGCCCTCGCCTTTCGAGGGCCTCGCCCGCGCGCGCCCCCGGCCCGCGCGCGCAGGCCGGCTCAAGGCTCGCGAGTCTCCGAGCGACCGCGCGCCCCGCGCGCGGCCCGGCCTTGAACCGGCCGAGCACGCCGGCACGCTTCACCCACCCCGAGAAAGCCTCTCCCTCCCGGCCGCCCCCCCCCCCC
>DATJXW010000205.1:0-42399 GCA_035499895.1 Polyangiaceae bacterium
GAATGCTCGCGCGCCACCCGTGCCCGCCGAGCTCGTCGCGCCGCCGCTCCCGGCGCCGGAGTTCGCGCCGCCCGCGACCGTGCCGACGCCCGACGATCCGCCGCCGCCCGCGTTCGACGCCCCCGCTCGCGTCGCGCTCCCAGCGTTCTCCGCGCCGCTCGTTCCGCCGCCGCGACCGCCCGCCGCGGGACCGGCTCCGCCCTGCGGCGCACCGGCTCCGCCCGTCGTGCCGGCCGTGCCGAGACGCCCGGCCGCGCCACCCGAAGTGCCGCTCCCGGCCGTCGCGCTAAGACCACCGGTTCCGGCGCCGCCGGCTCCCGCACTCCCACCCGCGCCGCCGTCGACGGGCGTGAGCGTCAAGCGGTACCCGTCGGTGGCGTTGGCGTTCGTCACCGACACCGCGACTTGATCGCCGTCGATCGCGACGTCCGTCGTCGAGACGACGTCCGTCGTCGTGACCGCCGTGGTGCGATCGACCCAGCGCGTGTGCTCGACGACCGCGTGCACCTTCGAGCCGAAGAACGCCGCGGCGTGAAACCCCTGCACGACGACGTCGACGGTGCCGTCGTTCACGCCCGCGAAGAGCACGCTCGCCGTGCCGGCGCCCGCGTCGAGGTTCGCGAAGCCGTCGAGCGCGGCGGCGTCGTTCGGCGACGGCGGCGTCGTCGCGACCATGTCCCCGCGCATGTCGCCGTACCACTTGTAAAACCACCAGCCGCCGTTCGTGCTCGTGTCGCTCGCGAGCAAGCTGCCGAGCCTGCCCGGATGCGCCACGTCCCAGTACGAAATGCAGGCCGAATCGATGCCGAAACGCTCGAATTTGGCGATCATCGGCGCTGACGCGCCGGGCATGCCTTCGTCGGTGAGATCGTTCTTCCCGCTGTATTCGTTGATGCTGATCGGCAGCGGCCCGATGCCGAGCTGCTGTTCGAGCTTGCGATAGCTCTGGAAGTTGGCCGTCAAATTGCCGCCGCTGAGCTCGTGCCAACTCACGATGTCCGGCACGCAGTCGTTCGCCTTCGCGTACGTCAAGAAGCTCTGGAGATAGCTCGCGTCGTAGTACGAGATCGACGGCCCGATGATTTTCGCGCCCGGGTCGAGCTCGCGGAGCTTCGCGTAGCTTTGAGCCCAGAAGTCGTCGAACGACATCTGGCTCGTCCAGGTGCCGTTCGGCTCGTTCCAGATCTCGTAGCCGTAGTAATTGTCGAGGTTCGAGGCCGCTTTGCGCGACGCCGTCTGGCTCAGTTTGTCGAACCAATCCGTCATCGTCGTGAAGTGATAGGGCCAGCCCGGAAACCAGTCGGCGAGTCGAATGCTCACGCGCGCGCCGAGCGGCGCCACGCGACCGGCGACGACGACGGCGTCGCCGACCGGTTGCTGCACGTCGGAGGCCGGATTGTTGAAGACGTTCGGACTCAAGGGCGCGACGAGCGCGTTCACGTCCCCGGGTACCTTCTCCGTGATGCCGTAGAGCGAGCCGCTCGCCGCGTGCGTCACCGGATGGAGCGTCGTCGCGAGGTCGACGCCGAGGGTCGTCGTGGCGGTCGTTCGCGCCGCGCAGAAACTCACGAGCGCGAACGAGGTGAGGGCAACGACCACACGCATGGGCGGATGTCGGTAAGGCAGTGGCGTGGGATCCGCGGATCCGTCACCCCCCGAACGCCTCTTGCGCTCGACGGGCGCCGAGCGCACGCTAATGGACGTTGTCGGCGAGCGAGCATGCATGGGGCGGCAGCATTCACCTCGACTTCGATTTCAGAGGTCGAAGCGAGTACGTGAATCGCGCTCGCGCGCTCGTGGCGGCGCTGTGTGAGGCCGAGCTCGGCACGGGGACGGACGCGCACAACTTCGTCATGGCCGCGCAGGAGCTGCTCGAGAATTTGGCGAAGTACGCCGCGCCCGGCCACGCCTCGTTCCGCTTCGAGCTCTCGGCGCAAAACGGGCGTCGTCGCGCACGGCTCGCCACGCGGAACGAGGCGAGCGCGGAGCCCTTGGCCGTGGCTTCGGGGTTGCTCGGCCGCATCACCGAAAGTCGCGACCCCGTCGCGCTCTACGACGCGCTCGTGGCCGAAAGCGGCGAATCGGGGCGCTCGCGCCTGGGGCTGATTCGCATTCGCGCGGAGGGCGATCTCGAGCTCGAGTACGCGGTGCGCGGTTCGTCGCTCGAGATCGTCGTTTCGGGGGACGTGCACTCGAAGAGGCATTCCGCATGACGCCGGTGACCGACCTCGAAGGCCAGGCCTTCAGCACGAAGTCCGTGTACCAAGCCGGGACGTTCTCCGTTTCACTCATCGGTTGCCTCGACATGGAAACGACGCCGCGCCTGCGGGGTTTCCTGACGCTCGTCGCGCCGGAGGTCGCCGCGGGCACGATCAACGCGGTGACGTTCGACGCGAGTCAGCTCTATCTCATGAGCTCGTCGGCCATCAGCTGCTTCGCGAACTTCTTGAAGGAGCTCAAAAAGCTCGCGCGGCCGTGCTGGATCACCTTTCGCACGAACCCGACGCACACCTGGCAGCGGCGCGCGTTCGAGCCGCTCGTCCGCCTGGCGGACAAATTCGCGACCATCGAGTGAGGCGCGCGGCGACATGGCTCAGCGCCAGGTGTAGGGCGGAGGCAAGGTCACGTCCGCGCCGGTGCAGTTGCTCGCGACGGTATTGTCGACGAAGCCGCAGTAGCTGCCGCTCGTCTCGCTGAGGTTCGCGGTTCGGTATTCGATGTCGCCGAGCAGCGTCGCGCCCGCGAGCGATTGCGGCGGATCGAACCAGCCGGGCGCGTACGGCCACACGACGTTTTCGCTGCCGCTCGAGATCGTCATGCCGCTCTTCACGATCGAGAGACCCGCGACGGTACCCCCCGACACGGTGCCGCTCAGGACGACAGCGTGGTCGTCGATGCGCGCGTTGCCGCTCACCGTGCCGCCGAGCACCTGCGCGAAGGGCCCGACGTAAACGCTGGACGGCAAGCTCGCGGGGCCGCAGCCGCCGCCGTTCTGGACGCGCGTCGTGCCGGACGGACAGGCCGCCTGCATGCCGCCCTGGTAGCCGTCGGGCCACGCGTTCGTGAGACCGACCATGTACGGATAGCGATAAATCGACGGATAGAGTTGATCCCAGACGATCTCTTGCATGACGGACGGCGTCGCCATCACCACCAAGAAGAGCGCTTCACCGGCGTTGACGCAGAACGAGAGCTCGCCGTCCGTGCCCTTTTGGAGCGCGCTGTAGCGGGGCGTCGTGACGCCGGCGTCGGTCGCGACGAGACCCCAGCGAAAATCCGTGTTCGCTCCGGACTGGAGCACGCCGCGGAACGTCACCGTCACGCTCGTCGCGCCCGCGTCCGGATAGAGACGCACGATGTCGTAGCCCCAGCGCTGCGGCGCGTGGAGCGGCGGCACCGAAAAGCGCCGATTCGCGAGATCGAGCGGTTCGAGCTTCACGAGCCGGAGGCGCCGCTCGGATTTCGAGGTGTCGCTCACGAGCCCGTAGTTCGAGCGGAAGAGCGCGCCTTGATTGCCGCCCGCCGTGCTCTCCGGCGCGGGATCCTGATAATCCCACGTCACGTTGTGCATCGCCCACTCGCCGAAGAAGTCGTTCAGTTGGCCGACGTTCCAGCCCTGGGCGTTCATGATCGCCTTGAACGGATCGTCCGTGGTCATGCCCGTCCAAATCGCGTTCACGGCGCTGTAGCAGTACTTGTCCTTCAGGTACTCCATGAACTGCCAGTTGCAGTAGCGGTCGCGCGTCGAGCCGAGATAGAGGTGCGACGCGTTCGCGAGCATCTCCGAGCAGTGCACGTTCGTCGTGTGGTACTCGACTTGCTGCTGCGCGCCCCAGTTCGCGTGGCTCTCGTAAATCCAGCCGCAGGTGTTGGCCTGATTGCAGGCGAGGCCGCCCTCGACGGACTGCACGCCGTGCATGAATTCGTGCGCGAGCCCCCAGTGATCGGAGAGTCCGCCCGTGCCGATCCACATCCCCATGTGATTGCCGCTGAAGGCGCCGCCGGTGAGCCCCCAATCCGAATGCACGTGGATACTCGCCTTGTATTTGGTGGCGGAGTTGCAAAGCGGTTCGCGCATGTACATCGGACTGCCGAAATAGAGGCTCCACACGCTCTCGAGGTGATCGACCGCGGCTTGAGCCGTCGTCGCGGTCGTGCTGTCTTCGTCCGCGTACACGGCGAAATGGGGCGACTCGGCCCGCAGCGTGAACGTGCTGTGGTCCGGGTCGGGCCCACCCGCGACCCAATCTCCGGCGGTGCACGCTTGTCCGGACGTCGGGCAACTCGACGCCCACGTGGTGGTGGTCGTCCCGGGATCGCAACTGCCGGGCGTGCCGCCGTTCGAACTGCCGCCGCTCGAAGTGCCGCCGCTCGACGCTCCCGCGGTCGTGCTGCCGCCGCTCCCGGCGCCGCCGTTCGGCCCGCTGCCGCCCGTGTCGGTGCCGCCCGCCGCGTCGCCGCCGCTGCTCGTCACGCCGCCGCTCGGTCCCGCGCCGCCGCTCGTCGTGCCGCCGGCGCTCACACCGCCGCCCGTCGTGCCGCCCGCGGAGCTTCCGCCCGTCGCGGTCGCGCCGCTCGTGCCGCTCGCTGCACCGCTCGTTCCGCCGGAGCCGCCGCTCGTCGCAGCGCGCCCGGCGTTCGACGCCCCGCCCGTCGTGCCGCCCGTCGCCGACGCGCCGCCTTGCGCGCTTTGCCCCTGCGTTTGGTTACTCCCGCAGCCGAGCGCGAACGCCGCCGAGGCGAGCAGCGCGCCGATGGATCGAGCGAAAATCATCCTGGTCTCGGAATGACACGGCGACGGACGTCGCGGAGTTCGCAGATACACCCAAGCTCGCTTGGGTGTATCGAAACAAGAAAAGCACCGACGCGACAGACCACGCCAAAAGCCACTGAATTTTGCGGGCCTCACCCAAGTGGGGCTCCAAGATTCACGATCGATACGAGTGGTCTCCGGTGTAAAGTGACGCGAGGCGCGCGGGATGCGTCAAAGATCGGCGCGGGCGCCGTCGTCGGCGGCTTTCGCGCCCGCGTGCTCGGCGAAGGCCGGCTCGTCGGAAAACGGTCGGCCGGAGCGCGAGGACGCCCTAGCCTCGCAGGGTGACTTCGACGCCGCTCGAGCCCCGTCTGCCGACCCCGTCGGTCCGCAGGCGCGGCCGTCTCATCGCGCTCGTGGGGTTGAGCTTGTTGCTCGCGGTCGCGGTGGTGCGCGAGCTCGTCGCGCCGTACACGCACCTGCCGTTCGCGGCGCAGTTTCTCGAGCCGCCGGTCGTTCGCAACACGCTGTGGAACCCGGTCGTGCTGATGGCGTCGGTGGTCACCGAGTTCTGGGCGCTCGGCGCGGTCTCGCGGCGTCTCGAGCGCCGGGGCGCCGGGGCGCCGCGAGTCGCGTTCACGTCGGCTCTGGTAGGGTGCGGGGTGATGCTCCTCTTCGGTGTCGGGCGCCGCTTGCTCGAAGGCGGCGGCACGGCGGCGTGGGCGCGCATGCTCTGGGGCAGCCCGCTCGGAGGGCTCGAAATATTCGGGATCTGGATCTTGGCGTTTCGATACCCAGAGCTCATCGACGACGCGCGCGTGCGTGAGCTCGAGATTGCACGCGCGCGCCAGACGGCCGAGCTGGTGCACCTGCGCGAGCATCTAGAACCTCATTTTTTGCGCAACAGCTTGAACACGATCGCGGCGCTCCTCGGCGAGGATCCGGCCGAGGCTCGCAACCTCCTCGGCGCGCTCGGAGATTTGCTCACCGATTCGATCGCGACCTCGGGACCGGAGCGCACGCTCGGCGAGGAGGTCGATTGGCTCCGGCGCTACGCGGCCATTCTCGAGGCGCGCCACCGCGACACCTTGAGCTTCGTTTGGGACGAAGAAGCGCGGACGCGAACGACGCTCGTGCCGCGCCTCCTCTTGCAACCGTTGCTCGAAAACGCGGTGACGCACGGTGCGCTCGCTCGCGAAGGCGGCGGCCGCGTCACGGTCCGCACCCGCGCGCTCCCGAGCGGCGGTACCCGCGTCGAAATCGAGGACAACGGACCGGGCTTCGATCCGGCGCGACCACCGGCGGAAGGTCTCGGACTCACGCTCGTGCGACGCCGAGTCGAGCTCGAGGCGCGCGGCACCTTTCGCCTCGAAGCGAGCCCCGGCGGCACGCGAGCGGTGGTGGAGCTCGCGTGAACGAGCTCCGCGCGCTCGTCGTCGAGGACGAATGGCCGGCACGGAGCTATTTGGTCGAGCTGCTGCAGAAAACGGGCGGCGTCGAGGTCATCGCCGCCGTGGCGAGCACGCGTGAAGCGGAGCAAGCGCTCGAGCTCAGCGAGCACGCGGTCGACCTCGCGTTCGTCGACGTGCACCTCGGCGCGGGCAAGCACGACCAGGTGGGTCTCGTCTGGTTGCGCCGAGCCGCGCGCGAGGCCGGCGCTCCGCTCTTCGTGCTCGCGACCGCGCACGGTGAGCACGCGCTCGAGGCTTTCGATCTCGGCGTGAGCGACTACCTCTTGAAGCCGTTCACGGAGCCGCGCGTGAACGAGTGCGTGGCTCGCTTGCTCGCGCGTCGGCCGCCGTCCGAAACGCCCGCGCCCCCGGCCCGCATCGCCGCCCGCCGTGGGCGCGCCATCGTGTTCTTGGATTTCGACCAGGTGTGGGCGTGCGAGGCGGCGGAGCGCCTCACCTTCGTCCACTCGGCTCAAGGCCGTTTCGACCTCGATCTCACGCTGTCCGCGATTGCCGCGTCGTTCGGCCGGAGCCTCTTGCGCGTGCACCGCAACTGGCTCATCAACCCGACGCGCGTGCTCGAGCTCGAGCGGGACGCGGGCGGGACGAGCCTGTTCGTCGGCCCCGCCCATGCCGCCGACGGTTCGGGCGTGCGCGTCCCGGTCGCGAAAGACCGAGCCGCGGCGGTGCGCGACGTGTTGCTCCAGGGCGCGAGCGGCATTCGCCAAGTTTGAGCAGTCGGTCGTCCCGTGGCTCGTCGCCACGACGCGGCTGCTCGTTCCCGACTCGCCGGCGGTCGTCCGATCTGGCGCGTCGCGTGCGCCCACGTCGGGTAGCCGTGCTCGGGTGAAGGTTTGGGCCGGAGCGCTGTTTCTCGGCATCGTCCTCGGCACGGGCGCCGTTTTCGCCGCGCCGGCGCTCGTGCCCCCGCGACGGCTCGACGCTCGGACGGTGCCGTATCCGGCCGGAGCGCACGGCGACGCGTCGGTCGAGCTCACACTCGTCGTCGGCGCGGACGGCGAGGTGCGTGACGTGCGCATCGTGCGCGGAGAGCCGCCGTTTGCGGCCGCGGCCGCGCTCGGCGTCGAAGAGTTCCGCTTCGCTCCCGCAACGCGCGACGAGCTCCCGATCGCGGCGCGCATCAGCGCCGTCGTCGAATTTCGTGAACCCGCCGCCGAACGCATCGCGCCCGCGGCCGGGGCACCCGGCTCCGAGAAACCGGCGCCAACGCGAACGTCGCTGACGACGGCGCCGCCAGGCCCGGAGCCCGCTCCGAGCGAGGTCGTCGTGCCAGGGCGAGCGCGCGAACCCGACGGCAGTCACTTCGCTCCGGGCGACGCGCGTTTCATCCCCGGCGCCTTCGGCGATCCGATTCGCGTGATCGAGGCGCTGCCGGGCATGGCGCCCTGGGTGAGCGGGCTTCCCTACTACTTCGTCCGCGGCTCCACACCGGAGAACGTCGGCTACTTCATCGACGGCATTCCGGTGCCGCTCCTCTTCCACGTGGGCGCGGGGCCGTCCGTCATCGCGCCGCCGCTCGTCGACTCGGTCGATCTGTACGCGGGCTCGCCGCCTGCCCGTTACGGTCGCTACGCCGGAGCCGTCATCGCCGGCGAAATCACGCCGCCCGTGACGGACCGGCCGCGCGCCGAATTCGCGGCGCGCGTGTTCGACGCACGCGCGTTCGGCGAAACTCCCTACGACGGCGGCCGCGGCAGCGTCACGGCGGGCGCGCGAGTCGGGTACACGAACCTCGTCATCGCGCTCGTCGCCCCCAAATATCGCGTGAACTACTGGGACTACCAGACGCGCGTCTCGCACCGCACTTGGGGCAAGGACACGCTGTCGCTCTTCGCGTTCGGCGCCCGCGACGAGCTCGATTATCTCGGCCAAAAGACGTTCCACGTCGAATTTCACCGCGTCGACCTGCGCTACGACCATCCCTTCGCGGGCGGGAACGTGCGTGCCGGCGTGACGCTCGGCAGCGACGACACCTTCACCGCGCTCCAGACTCCGACCGGCGCCGGGACGAGCGCGGAGCTCCGCGGACCGAGCGTGCGCGCGCATCTCGACGTCGAGCAGGCGCTCACGGCGACGGTGCGGTTGCGGGCGGGCGCGGACGCGGGCGTGAAGCGCTTCGACGTCGACTCGTTCGCGGGCACGGTGGAACGGCCGCACTCGGACTTCGAATCGGGCGCCTACGCGGACATGGTGTTGCGACCGCTCGAGCGCGTCGAGCTCGTGCCCGGCGTTCGTCTCGACGCGTACCGAACGCGCGGGAGCGACGTGCTCGCCCCGCAGCCGAGACTCGCCGCCCGCGTGCTCGTCGCGCCGCACGTCTCCTGGCTCTCGAGCGTCGCCGTGCTGCACCAAGAACCGACGGAGGAAATCTTCGTTCCGGAAAAGCTTCCCGATCCCATCGACGAAGCGTCCCGCGACGGTTTTCACGTCTCGGAGGGCGTCGAGGTCGCGCTCCCGTTCAGCCTCCACTCGCGGGTCACCGGGTACGCGTCGAAGCTCGTCGCGCGCGGTGTTTCGGGGTCCGAACGCGCCGAGGGGCTCGAGTTCTTCGTCCAGCGCTCGTTCGTCGAGAAAGTCAGCGGCCTCGTTTCCTACACGCTCGGGCGCTCCGACACCGAGCTCTCGCACGAACGCTTCGAGTCCCGCTGGGATCGCACGCACCTCCTGACCGTCGCGCTGAGCTCCGATCTCGGCGCGGGCTGGCGGCTCGGAGGACGCTTCTTTTTCGAATCGGGTCGGCTCGCTCAGGTCTCCTGCCCGACGCCCGACTGCGCGCCCGGCGAACGAGGTCCCGCGGAGTTCGGCCTCACGCGCCGCCTCCCGCCGTTTTATCGCGTGGACGCGCGTCTCGAACGCCGGCTGACGTTCGCCCACGACCGCTGGCTCACGTTCACGTGGGAAGTCTTCAACGCGCTCGTGAAGCCGGAGCCGATTGGCTACGACTATTCGGCGAGCTCGGGCGTCACCCTGCGCAAGCAAGGTGCACTCATTTTTCCGAGTTTTGGGATTGAGGGAGGGCTTTGAAGCGTGCTTGGATTCACGGCGGGTGTCAGCGCGAGCGAGAGCCTTCCGGGCGTTCCTGACCTGCGCGCTCGGAGCGACGCTGTGCCTTCGCGTCGCGCGGAGTGAACCGACGAGCGACACGTACCGACTGGCGTGGACGCGCGGAGACGGCGCGGGCGCGTGCCCGAGCGAAGCCGACCTCGCGCGCGCCGTGGAGACGCGCCTCCGCCGCAAACCGTTCGCGGACACGGCGCAACGCACGATCGAAGGCACCGTCACCCACGCCGGCACGAGCTGGCACGCCGAGCTCCGGGTGCGGGACGAGCGCGGCATCGTCGTCGGCAGCCGCACGCTCGAGACCACCGGCGACGATTGCACGACGCTCGCGGCGGAAACGACGCTCGCCGTCGTGCTCACGATCGACCCGAACGCGCCGCTCGTCGAGCCCAGCGCAGCCGAGAACGGCGCCGCCACGAAGCCCGCCGCAAGCGCGACCGTCGAAACGCCGTGCCCCGCAGCGCCCGTCGCCACGGCTTGCCCCAAGGAAGCGCCGCCGCCGCCGCCATCAGCTCCACCAGAGTGCCCCGCCTGTCGCACGGGCAAGTCGCACGTCGCCGTGGCGTTGTCGGCCGTGGGCGCGCTCGGTTTGCTCCCGAAAGCCGCTTTCGGCGCCGAGCTCGACGCTCACTACGAGTTCGACGGGGCAGAAGCCGCGCTCGGCCTGCGCGCGCTGCCCGGTGCGAACACGAGTGACGGGCATCTCGGCATCGGGCTCGGTACCGCGAGCGCCGCGGGCTGCGCCGACGTGACGGCCGGCAGCGGCGTCCTCGCGCTCTGCGCCGGTGCGGAAGCGGGCTACGTCACCGCGGTCGCGCTCAATCTCACGCCGGTGCGTCCGGGCAACTACCCGTGGTTCGCGCTCGCCGCGGGACCGAGGCTCGTCTTGCCCCGCGGCCCGCTCGGTTTCGAGCTCGGGGTTCAGGCGATCGTCCCGCTCACGCGGCAGCGCTTCGTGGTCCAAGCACCCGAAACCGTTGGTTTTCAGACGAGCTCGCTCGGCGGCGTCCTCACCCTCGGGATCCGCGCCGGCCCGTCGTGAGCCACGAGCGGCCGGCACAAAGCATTCGCCCTTGTCGATTTTTCGAAGGAGCCCGCCCGGCGATGGCGCTCACTCGACGGTGACGCGTGCGACGCTCATGGGCATCCGCGATTTCGAGGCCACGCGGCCGAGCTTGCTCGCGATCCACGAGGCGCACGCCGACTTCGTGTGGCGGAGCCTGCAGCGGCTGGGCGTCCCGGAGTCCGACCGGGAAGATGCACTTCAAGAAGTCTTCGTCGTCGTGCATCAACGGCTCGCTTCCTTTCGCGGGGACTCCGCCGTCACCACCTGGCTCTTCGGCATCGCCATTCGCGTCGCGGGACGCTTCCGCCGCCGCGCCCATCTGCGGCGCGAGGAGCCGACGGAAGATCCCGCGCTGCACGCGCCCGTCGAAGCCGGTGCCGAACCCGAATCGCTCGCTCTCGCGCGCGAGGCCCGCGCGGAGCTCGAGCGCGTGCTCGACGAGCTCGAGCCGGAGAAGCGCGTCGTGTTCGTGATGTTCGAGCTCGAACGGCGCGACTGTCCGGCGATTGCCGAAGAGCTCGGCATTCCCGTCGGCACCGTGTACTCGCGCTTGCACGCCGCGCGCGCCAAGTTTCAGGAAGCCGCGCTCCGCCACCGAAAAAGGGGTACGCGATGAAGCGCTGGCTCGACGAAGGCGACGTCGCGCCCGAAGTGCGGCGCTTGCTCGCGGCGGGCAGCGGGTCGACGCCGATCGGCACGGCGACGCTCGGCCGTTCGCGCGCGCGGGTGGCGGAGCTTGCCGCGCTGCCGGTCGCGGCGGGCGTGTTCTTTTGGCTGCAGCAGTTCGCGCTCGGAGCGGGGCTCGGCACCGCGGTGAGCCTCGGCGTCGCCGTCGCGAACGGTCGCTTCTCGCATGCCGAGGTGAGCGAGGCCGTTCGACCGTCGACGAACTCGCCCGTGCGCGGAGAGGCGCGCAAGGCCGCGCCGAAGCTCGTCGCGTCGCCGTCCGCGAGCGCGGCCGCCACGACCGAGTCACCCGCCGTCGCCCTGCCGGAGCCGCCGCACGCCGTGGTGCCGGCGCCGCACGCCGCCGCGTCGGCGTCGGTGTCGGCGCCGGTGACGGCCGAAGTCGCCTTGCTCGAGCAGGCCCGGCGCGTGCTCGCGAGCGACCCGAACCGCGCGCTCGCGTTGCTCGACGAGCACCGGGTCCGCTTTCCGCACGGCGCGCTCGGCGTCGAGCGCGAGGTGCTCGCCGTCGATGCGCTCATGCACGCGGGACGGCGTCCGGAAGCGGAAGCCCGCGCCGCGCGTCTCCGCGCGAGCGCGCCGGGGAACCTCTATGAAGAGCGACTCGAGCGGATTCTCGGGGAGGGTCAGTGAGCGAAGGGTGTTCGAGCGAAAGGCACGCATGGTGAGGACGATGAGACACGCGAGCTTGATTCGGGGTGTTGCCCTTTTGGGGATGATGGCGGGCTGCACGCCGCTCGTCACCGTGGCGAAGGGCGATGGTGGAGCGGGCGCGGCGGACGAGAGCGCGGCGACGGGCGGAGCCGGGGGCAGCACCGGTCGCTTCGGTGGCGCCGTGGCGGGTTACAACTCGGGGCCGGGCGAGGTCGTGGGCGCCGATTCCGGCGGCGCCGACACCGGGAGCGGCTCCGGCGGTTCCGACTCCGGTGGTGGCCTCGCGGGCGGGAGCTTCGGCGTCGCCGGGCTCGGTTCGAATCCGCCGGTCGAGCAGCCTCCACCCTACACGCCGACCGACTGCCCCTGCAGCCGAAGCTTCGGCTCACCGCTCGCCGGCGGTTGCCCGGTTGGTACGGACGCGTCGAGCTCGGCCTTCATCGGACCCGAAGGTGGCACGGTGACCGTGCAAACGGTGTCCGGCACTTCCTCGGCCCAGCTTTTTCCGAACTCGCTCACCGACTCGATCAGAATCTCGCTGACGGAGCTGAACTCTCCAACGCCTGACGGCTTCATCGACTACTCGCCCATCTATCAAGTCGGTCCTCCGGGCGTCGACCTCCCGAACGGCGGCGTCATCACCCTCCCCTATTCGAACTCGATCGCGAAGATCAATCCGGCGCTCGCGATCTACACGGCCGACAGCCTCGACGGACCGTGGACGAAGCTCGACGACACGTACCCCGACGCCGGCTTCGACATGGCGACGCTGCTCCGCACCGGCTTCTTTTTCATGGGCTATCCGTCCACCGGGGACGACTGTCTCGTGAACGGCGAGGCGCCCGCTTCGTGGCCGACGAACGCGACGTTCTCGTCGTGCCCTTGCAGCCGTAACGATCCGACGCCGAGCATGTGGTGCCCGCGCGGCGCCGACACCTCGACGACGACGACGCTCGGGCCCGACGGCGGCACGGCGACGCTCGACGGAACACCCGACACGCTCGGCGTCCCGTTCCGCATCGACATTCCGGCCGGCGCGATCTCGGTACCGACCCAGGTCACGCTGATCGAGCTCTCCGCGCCGACGCCCGACGGTTACACCGACTTTTCACCGATCTACGAGATCGATCCGCAGGGGCTCGCGCTCGCTCAAGCGGGCTCGATCCAGATCAACGAGACGAACGTCGCGAACGGCAAGGTCAGCGAGAACGACCTCTCAATTTACACCGCGGACAGCGTCGGCGGCCCCTGGACGAAGCTCAGCGGCGACGCGCCGAACGCCGGCTTTCACACCGCTCCGCTGCTCGGAACCGGGTTCTTCTTCATCGGGCGTCCCGCCTCCGACGACGCCGGCTGCGAGTGACCGCCGCGTGTCGTCGGCCGGGCGCGTAGCGACTATGCTAGGCGCCCCAGGATGGACGGCACGACCCTCAGTCGCTCGGCGCGCGGGCTCACTTACCTCGCGTCGCATCCGCGTCACGCGCTCCTCTGGACGCGGGATCGGCTGCGACCGCGCACGCCGCTCGAGCTCGGATTACCGTGGATTTCATGGCCGTGCATCGACTGGCTCGAGCGGCAGGCGCTCACCGGGCGCCGCGTCTTCGAGTACGGCGGGGGCGGTTCGACCCTTTATTTTCTCGCGCGCGGCTGTCGTGTGAGCACGGTCGAGAACAGCGAGCCGTGGGCGGCGCGCATTCGCGACACCGTCGGCGCCACCCTCGGCACGGAGGCGCTCGCCCGCCTCACGCTGACGCTCGTCGCGATGCCCGAACACCCGCGCGCGGCGGACCGCGCGCTCGCGAACGATTACGTGAACGCGCTCGGTGCCGGATCCGAGTTCGACGTCATCCTCGTGGACGGCGCGGACGGCGAGCTCGGCTTGCGCATGGAGTGCCTCACCCGCGCGCGCGAGCACCTGAGCCCGAGCGGCTTCGTCCTGCTCGACGACGCCTGGCGCACCGACTACGCGCGCTCGCTCGAGATCCTGCGTGGCTTCGAGCGCACCGTGTTCGAAGGAGCGGGACCGGCGCGCTGGGGCGTGACGCGGACGGACGTGTTCGAGCGGGTTTACACCCAAGCTCGCTTGGGTGTATCGAAACAAGAAAGCACCGACGAGACAGACCACGGCAAAAGCTAGTGAATTTTGCGGGCCTCACCCAAGTGGGGCTCCAAAATTCACGATCGATACGAGTGGTCTCCGGTGTAATCGGCGTCCTTTGCGGACGTGTTAGGACGAAGCCCGTCCGTGTCACATCCGCCGGGCCTCGCGGGTCTCACCTGCATGACCCTGCACGACGGAGGAACGTGACCGATGGACGAACGACAATGGCTGGCCGAACGCTTCGAGGGGGAACGCTCGCGCCTCTTGGCCGTCGCGTACCGCATGCTCGGCTCGCGCAACGAAGCGGAGGACGCCGTGCAAGAAGCCTGGCTGCGGCTGAGCGGCACGGCGAGCACCGAGATCGACAATCTCGGGGCGTGGCTCACGACGGTCGTCGGCCGCATCGCGCTCAACATGCTCCGCGCCCGCAAGACGCGCGGTGAAGCGCACGCCCCCGAACCGCTCGTCGACCCGACGGACGGCACGAGCCCCGAACACGCGGCGCTCCTCGCGAACGGCATCGGCCTCGCGCTCCTCGTCGTGCTCGAGACGCTCGAGCCGGCGGAGCGCGTCGCCTTCGTCCTGCACGACATCTTCGGTCTGCCCTTCGACCACATCGCGCCCATCGTCGAGCGCACGCCCGACGCTGCACGAAAGCTCGCGAGCCGCGCGCGCCGCCGCGTTCAGAGCCGCAACGCGACGCCGGAGGCGGACGTCGCCGTCAAGCGCAGCGTGGTCGAAGCGTTTTGCGCGGCCGCCGAAACAGGCGACTTCGCGGGCCTGCTGGCCGTCCTCGACCCGGACGTCGTCCTCCGCACGGAGCTCGGCGCGACGGGAGGCGCTCCGGTCGAAGTGCGCGGCGCCGAGCACGTCGCTCGGCGAGCCCGGGCGTTCTCGCGCACCGGCCTGATCAGGCTCCCGGCGCTCGTCAACGGCGAACCCGGCGTGCTCTGCCTGGTCGACGGCAAGCCGTTCTCCGTCATGGCTTTCACGGTACGCGCCGGCAAAATCGTGGAGATCCACATCGTGTCAGCGGGCTCGGGCTATGTTTGGCTCGCGCCGTGACACGCCACCTCGTTCTGTGCGCGCTCCTTCTCGGGTGCACTCGCTTCGGCCCGGTGTACCCGCCGCGGCCTCCCGAGCGTCCGTCGCCGCTCGTGCCCGAGTCGGTGCCGTCGCGCATCAGCCTGCACGCATCCGTGACGGCAGCCGGCCTGCGCCAAGCGCTCGACGCGGCGGTGCCGGCGACGGGCGACGGCAGCGTCAGCCTGCTCGCGGGGGATCGCGCCTACCACTGGCGGCGAGAGCCGCTCGACGTCTCGTTCGCGGGCGGTCGCGTGATCGCCCGGACGCGGGTCGCGGTCACGATCGAAATGCCGATCACGAACCTCGAAACGGCGTTCACGGTGGCCTCGTCCGCCGAGCCCGTCATCAACACGAGCTACGCGTTCAAGCTCCAGGGGACGGAGGTCAAAGTAGAGTCCGACGATCGTCGCTTGAAGGTGCTCGATCAGGTGGCGGGCGTCTTCGAGCGCGTCGGCGGCGAGATCGACGCGAAGCTCAAGACCTTCAGCTACGATTTGAAGCCGCTGCTCGAAGAAGCGTACGACCGCGTGCGCGCGCCGTTGCCGTTCTCGGTCGGCGACGCGACGGGCTGCGCGGAGCTCCGAGTGCTAGGCGTCGAAGCGGCGCCGCTCATCTTGGCGGACGGCGTCGAGAAGGACTTCGCGCTCATCGTCGCGCCGTCGGTGACGATTCCGTGCGCGCCGGCGGCGGAGCCGGAGCCGCTACCGCCGCTCGAGAACGTCGCGAGCGTGCCCACGGGGCCGTTCACCGTGACGGTGCCGCTCGTGGCGTCGTACGGCGAGCTCACGCGCGGTCTCGGCGCCGCCTTCACGGACGGCAAACTCTTCTTCTCGAAAGAGCACCCGTATCTCTACCTCGAGAAACCGGAAATCTACGAGTCGGACGGGAGCCTCGTGCTGCACCTCCACATCGGGGGCCCCGTGCACGAGCTCGGCATTCATGCGCTCATCGACGGCGAGCTCTACCTCACGGGCCACCCGACCATCGTCGATAACGAAATCGCGCTGCCCGATCTCGAACCGACCATCGAAACCAGCAATTTTCTCCTGTCGCTCAAGGCGCTCACGGGCGCCGACCGCATCAAGACCGAAGCCCGCCGCGCGCTCCGCGTCGATCTCACCGAACGGCTCGCGGCCGTGCGCCAAAAGCTCTCTTCCGATCTCAGCTTTCGCACGCCCGCCGGCTGTGTCACCGGTACCGTCGACCGGCTCGAGCTCGCCGATCTCCACCCGCACGGTTCCTACTTGCGTGCGCACGGCATCGTCACGGCGCGAGCGTCCGCGGCCATGCCGTGCCCCGATCCACGGCCCGATCCGCATTGACTCCGCCGCCGGCAGCGTCGTGACGCGTGCCGGCGGCGAGTCCGCGTTCCGTCAGGGTGTCGTGATCGCGACGTCGGCGGAGCGACCCAAGAGGCGCCCGTCACGCGCGAGCGCAACCACGGCGACGCGAGCGTCCTTCGTGCTCACGCCGAGCGAGGTGTCGAGGCCCTTCCACGCCGTCGACGCGATCGGCCAGAGCGAACGCTGGTCCTTGCCGGCGAGCACGATCCAATGCGCCACGTCGGTCGCGCCGTTCCAAATCGCGTGCACGGTCACGCTGCCGTCGGCGTTGCGCGACGCGGTCGCGGTCGGGCGCGTGTCCGGCGTCGCGTGCCAGACGAAGCGATACGCGCGGTACGTGTCCCAGCCGCCGGTGCTCGGCACGTTCGCGTCGAAGAGCAGATTGCCCGCGGCGTCGAACTCCGAGAAGCGCCCGGTCGCGCCCCAACCGACGAAGGTGTGCCCTTGTCCGAGCGCCTGCGCGTTCCCTTGCGAACCGGCCTGGATCTTGTCGGGGTGGATGAGCTCCTTCACGAGCGTCGAGCCGTGGTCGAACGGATCGCGGCGAATCCACACGACGCGCGAATAGGGGAGCACGCTCGGCGAGGCCTCGTTGTCGAAGATGCGGAGGGTGTCACGATCGACCGCTTCGGGATCGTGTTGCCAGGCGGTTTGCGTGCCGCCGTCGCCCGTCGTGAGGGCGAAGTTCGAGCTCTTGCCGCCCTGACGCCAGATGATGTCCTTCGTGCGGTAATCGATCTTGTAGGCCGTCCAGGTGTTGCGCGCGTCGACGAGCACGTTGCCGTCCACGTCCCAGTTCACCGCGTTGATGTGGAAGTAGTCGTAGGACGCGGTGGCCGACGTCGGCACGGGCGCCTGACTCTCCGAGAGCGGCACGTGATCGATGCTGTGCCATTCCCACACGACGACGCCGGTCGCGACGTTCACCTCTTGCGCCACGCCGTCCACGACGCTGCCGTTCGCCGGGCCGCCGACGGACGAAAGGTCGTAGGGAATGTGGTTATAGATGGTGATGAACGCCGTGCCGCGCGGCGTGATCCGGAATTCGTGAATGTCGGCCTGATAGCCGTTGCCGGCCGCGACCACCGCAATCTGACGATACGAGCGATCGTAGACATAATCGACTCCCTGCCCTTCACCGGGCCCCGTCGGACTATTCGAACCTTGCCACCAGGTGAGCACCGGTTCGCCCCGATACTCCTGCACGCGGAAATTCGCGGCTTGCTGATTGGCGCCGACGGCCTGAAACCACACCGGGCGCCCTTGCTCGTCGATGATCTCCGGACCCTGCTGAATCGACGCGCTCGGCGTCGTCTTCGGCGCGACGAAGACGAGGCCCGGCTCCGTTCCCGCTTTCGACGTGAGCACGGTGATCGGCGGCGGCGCGAGCGGCGCCGGAGCCGCTGCCACCGCCGGAGCCGTCGCGGCGGTGCGGCCCACCGACAGGGCCAAGAAGCCGCCGGCCAACCCGGCGAGAAGGAACCGCGAACGAGCGCTTACGTATTGATGATGCATGACTCACTCCTGGGCGCACCGGTCGATCCGGTGCGACAGGGGAGCGGCGCTTCGTCGGTCATCACGCGGGAGTAAGTGCCACCCCGCGCGGCGACGGTCAAGACATTTGTCTATTATGAAAGACAGGTGAAGGGCGCCCGCGCGCGCCGTGATAGCTTCGCCCCGGTGCTTTCCGGGTGGCGATACGTTCGGGCCTCGCTCATCACGCTCGTGCTCGGGCTCGCCTTCGTCGCCGGTTGGCCGGCTCGTATGGCGAAGCTCGTCCGCGACTGGCCGCCGTCCCTCGCCGCCCTGGCGCTGCGCTTACCGGACCTCCAACAAAAACTACTCGCGCCCTTCGCGCCCGTCGCCGGCGCGCTCGGCATCTACTCGGAAGACTGGCGCCTCTTCACCGGCACCGGCGGCACGCGTTACCGCATGTGGATCGAAGGCCGGCGCGCGAACGGAAGCTTCAAACTACTTTTTCGCGCCGCTGATCCGGCACACGCGCACCTCTCGGGCGTGCTCGAATACCGACGCGTTCTGAACCTCTGGAACCCACACCGCGATTGGATTTCGGACGGTTATCCAGCCTTCACGCGCTGGGTCGCGCGGAAGATTTTCGACGAGGACGAGCGCGTGCGCGCGGTGCGCGTTCGGATGGAAGAGGTCGCGATTCAGCCGCGAGGCGCCGGCTTCGTTCCGAGCGGTCGCTTCGTTTACGACGAGCTCGTGGAGCGCGACCAGCTCGGGCGATGATCGAACGCTGGGTGCGATTTTGGGATCGGCGTGAGGCGCCGTATTCGCTCGCGCTCGTGCGTATTCTGCTCGGCGGCGTGCTCCTCGCCGATCTGCTGCAAGCAGGGTACTTCGGCACCGTCACGCTGTTGTGGGCGCCGCCGCCCCTCGGCGCGGCTTCGGACGGAACGCCGGCGCTCGTGGTCCGCCTGCTCGGCGCGTCGGCGGAGACGGCGTGGCTGCTCTGGGCGTGCGCGGTGCTCTGCAGCGTACTCTTCGTGCTCGGCGCGGCGTACCGCGTCGCGAGCGTCGCGCTCGTCTTCGTGATGGTCGAGCTCGGCGCCTGCCAGCCCGTCGGTGACGGGATGGACTCGATCCTGCGCGTCGTGCTGCCCGTGCTGGCGGTCTCGGGCGCGAACGCCGCCTGGTCGGTGGACGCATGGTTCCGCCGGCGGAAGGGCGCGCCTCCACGCACGGTGACCGCCTGGCCGCGCTACCTCCTCTTTCTTCAAGTGATCTGGATCTACGTCTCCGCGGGACATCAGCGCGGCTACACCTGGGGTCCCCGTGGCGGTTTCTCGGCGATCGGCGACGTGCTCGGCGATCCGCACTGGGCGCGTTTCATGCCGGGTTCCCTCGCGCCGCTCTATCCGCTGCTCTGCCTCGCGACGCTCGTGACGATCGTCTTCGAGGTGAGCTCACCGCTGATTCTGCTCTGGACGTGGCTCGAGCGACATCCGGAGCGCGGGGGCCGCTTCGGTCGCTTCGCGCGCCGCTTTCGACTGCGCTGGGTCTGGCTCGGTGCGGGCGCGTCGCTGCACGCGGGCATCGCACTCTGCATGAAGCTCGGCATCTTCCCGTACGGCATGCTCGCGCTCTATCCGGTCTTCGTGCACCCGGACGAGCTCCTCGACGCGTTCGACCGTTCGGCGCGGTTCGTCAGCCGCATGCACCGCCGCGAGCCGAATGCGGGTTCTTTGCAGCCGCGCACGGCACGCCCGAGTCAGGGGTGACTGGCACACTTCGGCACCGCGCTTTCCCGCGTTTTCATGCCTTGCGAGGCGGCACGCTCCTTGCTCAAATCGGGCGCTATGCGCCGTCAACCTCGCATCGTGCCTAACATCGTCTTTGCGACGACGGTCGTCTCCGTCGTTCCGACTCTGGCCGCGACGGCGTGCGCGGGTTCTTCGGAAAACGACGGCGGCTCCGCGGCCCAGGGCGGTACGTCGGGCAAGGGCGGAAGCACGGGCGGTTCGAGCAACGCGGCGAGCGGCGGCTTCTCGGGCAGTGCCGCGACGGGCGGCTCGGCAACCGGCGGGCACGGCGGCAGCGGTGGTTCGAGCGGCACCGGTGGCACGTTCGGAACGGGCGGCTTCAGCGTGGCAGCGCCGGGTTTCGGCGGCGGCGGCGGGCGCGGCGGTGCGGGTGGAGCGAGCGGCACGGGCGGCGGCTTCGGCACGGGCGGGTTCAGCGTGGCGGCTCCGGCGTTCGGCGGCGGCGGCGGGCGCGGCGGCGCGGGCGGCTACAGCGGCACCTTCAGCGTCGGCGCGGGCGCGTTCGGCGGCATGACGGTTCCGGCGTTCGGCTTCGGCGGCGCGGGCGCGGGCGGTCGCGCGGGCGGCGGCGGCAAAGGAGGACGGTCGAGCGCGGGCTCGGGTGGTCGCGGGGTCTTCACCGTCGCGGCGATTGGCTTCGGCGGCGCCGGCAGCGGCGGCAAGGGCGGACGCAACTCGGGCGGCAGCTCCGGCTGAAGGAACGCGCGATGAGCACCCGCAGGACGAACACGCTCGAAGTGCACACCGCGCTCAGCGGCACGCCGCTCGCGCGCCGTCACGAGCGAACGGTGGGCGGCAAGCTCACGCGGATTCCGAAATCGCTTCCGTGGTCGGCGTTTCGCCGCTCGGGGCATCCACGCGCGGCGCTCGCCCTGGCGACGGATTTGTGGCTCGGGCTCGCGCGCGGTGAGTACGGCGCGGTCGGCTTGTTCTCCAAAATCGCGACCGCCATGACGGCGGCCGGTGCGCCGTTCGACCTCGTGTACGCAGCGACCGTGGCGAGCGGGGACGAAGCGCGTCACGCCGAGTACTGCCTGCGGATGGCAGCGTTGAGCCGCGGTGAAGACGCGTCGCTCGCGATCGATCCGGCCGAGTTCGGCCAGCACCTCGCGCCGATCGCGAGCGAAGAAGAGCTCGACGTCACGCTCGTGAACGCCGTCGCCGTTTCGGAGACGCTCGCGACGGCCCTCCTCACGGCCTGCCAGCGCCGCGCGAGCGATCGGCTGAGCCGCAGCTTGCTCACCGCGATTCTGAGCGACGAAGTGCACCACGCGCGTCTCGGCTGGTATTACCTCGCTCACCGCGCGCCGCGCTGGACGACCGCCGAGCGCCAGCGTCTCGCCGACGCCGCGGCCGACGTCGTCGTGGGCGTCGAAGAGGAATTTTGGGTCGGCCGCGACGCACCGGCGAGCGCTTCGGGCGCCGCGCGTGCGCTCGGCGTGCTCGACTCGAAGAGCCAGCGCGCCGTCATCCGCGACGTGATGGAAAACGAGATCGTGCCGGGGCTCGACGCGCTCGGCTTCGGCGCGTCACGCGTGTGGCCGCTCCGGCGCCGCGGCGGAAAACGCGCCCGGCGCTGACGCTCGTGAGGCGCGCGTCGACACCGCTCCCCGCGCTCGCTCGCCCGCTCACCGCCGCGGAACGGCGCGAACTCCAGCATTCGCTCGCCGGACTGCTCCGCTGGCAACGCGATTTACGCGCCTGGCCGCGCCTCTCGAAGGCGCCCGCCGCGACGCCCATCGTGTCGCTCTATCTCGACGGCGTGCTCCGCGGCTGCACGGGCATGACCGAGGGTTCGCCGCCGGAACGGCTCGCTCGCGCGTTCCTACAGTCGCTCGGTGATCCCCGGTTCGGCGGCGTGCCGAGCGAGGAGCGCGGGCGGCTCGTCGCGCAAGTGGCGTATCCGATTCACGTGCGGCGCGTCGCGGTCGAACGGGTCGAAACCGAGCTCGCTCCCGGCGCGCAGGGACTCGTGCTCGCTCGACGCGAACACCCGCCGAGCGTGCTCTTGCCCGACGTGGCGCGCGAACACGAGCTCGACGCCGCGGCTTTCTTGCAGGCGCTCGAGCACAAGGCGGGCGCCGAGCGCGCCGCGTGGGGCCCGCACGAGCTCTACGCCTTCGAAACCGAAACCGTCGTCGCGCGGCTCGACCCCGCGCGGGCCCCGGCACGCGACTTGGACCCGACGGCGGCGGCGGTGAGCTGGCTCGCGCAACTCGTCGCAGCGGACGGCTCGGTTGCGTTCGGCATCGACCCGCGGAGCGGCGAGCGCCACACCGAAGGACTCATGAGCCACGGGCGCGCGGCCGTCGTCGTGCAAGCACTCGCTCGGCACGCACGCGGCCGCGCGGCGTCGAAGCGTGCACGCGCGTGGCTCGAACGCGAACTCGCGCGCGGACTCGCGGGGCGCGCCGCCGGGTTCCCGCGTGAAGTGCCGCTCGTCGCCGGAACGCTCGCGCTCGCCAAGCTCGCCGGCATCGCGTGCGACGGGCCGCTCGCCGCAATCGCCGCGAGCCCCGAGCTCGAAGGCGCAGCGTGGCATGCCGCGCAAGTCGTCTGCGCGCTCGGCGCCGCGGCACCCGAACGACTCTATCGCGCTTGCGTGAACGCGCTCGAAAACGAGCCGCGCGCGCCTTGGACGGCACTCGCCGCCCGCGCCCGCGGCGACGAAGCAACGCACGCCCGCGTCGCGCGCACCCTCGCGAGGTGGCTTCCGAGCTCGGCTCCGTACGCAGGCGGCGCGCGCGCCGGCGCGCTGCCGGAAGTCGCGTTGACCGCGCTCGTCGTCGAAGCGCTCGAAGGCGCCACCGAGCGCTCCGCCCGCTCGGCCCGCACACGAGCCCTCCACTTCGTGAAAACACAGCAGCACCTCGCGCGCGTCCCGCCGGACGTCACCGATCCGGCGCTCGCGTTCGGCGCCTTTCCGCTCACGCCCGTGCACGCCTACTTGCGGAGTGACGTGACGGCGCACGCGGTGCTCGCGCTCGAGACGGCGCGGCGCGGCGACGATTAGCGTCAAGCTCTCGGCGGGCGAGTGGCTCGCGGACAAACTCCCACGCCGCAAACACTCACCGCCGGCGTCGCCTCGCCAGCTCGAAAAATGTTTTGCGAACGTCGAGCGAGACGGGCCGCTCAGCCCGCCGCGATATCGGGCAACGGCGTCTTCGCCGTGAGCCCCGGATCACCGAACCCCGTGTAGTTCGTGATACCCATCGATTCGCACAGATTCAAGAGCACGCGTTCGTGCCGCTCGGTGGATTTGATGTAGCGGCCGCCGGCGGCCGTCTTCAAGTAACCGCCGTTGCCGCTCGCGAGCACGAAGCGCATCGATTTTTGGTCGTGATTGACGGCGTCGCCCATGTCGCGGCACCACGCGACGAGCGTCGTGTCGAAGAGCGTCTTCGACGAATCCTGCGGATCGGCGAACGTCTTCAGTTGGTTCACGAGCGCGACGAACTGCCCGGCCAGGTACGCCTCGAACGCGACGAGGTTCTTGAAATTGGTCGAGGCGCCGCTGTGGATGTAGCCGCCGTGCTGGTCGTCGTACGGGAGGTTCGGCGCGTTCACTTTCAGGTACTGATCGTTGCCGTACTCGAGCGCGGCGACGCGCGTGATGTCGCAGGCAAACGCGTTCGCGATGATGCTCTGGTGCACGACGTTCATCGCGAGCGCGTCGGGGCTGCCCTGGAACGTGTAAGTGCCGTCCTGTTGCGGCTGGACCGGCTTCATACAAGCAGCCGCCGACACGGTGGCCGACAGCTTGTTTTCGAGCTGGCGAATCGAATCGAGATGCGCGTCGAGCTTCGCGCCCTCGGTCGCGCCGAGCTGCCCCTTGAGGCTCGTCGCCTCGGCCGTCACGAGATCGAGGATGCTCTTGCGCCGGGCGAGCAGCGTGTCGGCGGACATGCCCGTCGGGAGCGCGCCGCCGAACACGGTCGTGTACGCGGAGAGCGGCGAGCCGATGGTCGGCAGCATGTTGCCGCCGTTCGAGGAGCCGCCGTAAAAGAGCGTGCTGCCGCCGTTCGCGTTCGTCTCCCCGCCGAGCAAGAGCGACGCGATGGGGCGGTTGATGCCCTGGGCGACGAGCTGATTCGCGACGAACTGATCGACCGAGATCTTGAGCTGGCCGTTGTAATAGCCGTAGCCCATGCCCGTGAGGCCGTCGGGCGAGCCGTGGCCGTCGTTCGGGTTGCCGCTCGGCATGCCTTCGACGAGCACGACGTTGTCCGCGATGGCGCTCAGCGGCTGCGTCATCGCGCTCCACGAGCTGATGGTTTCGCCCGAGACGGTGGGCGTCCACATCGAGGGATTCGTGCCCATCGTGCAGAAAAGGAGCAGGCGCTTCACCGGCGTGACGGCGGCTTCCGCCTCGCGCCGCATGGCCAGGTTGAAGAACGGCGCGAGCAAAAGCCCGGCACCGGCGCCACCGAGGATTTGTCTGCGACTGAGTTTGCCCATCGTATGTTCCCGTTTCCTCAGGATCCTGCAGGTACCCTGTCCCCGCTCGGTGAACTTGGTCCGGATCGACGATTCCCGGATGCGTCCTGAGACGCTCGGGCGTCTGGAGCATCCGGCAGCGAACAACGCGCCGGCTTCGCCGGTAGTTCGCGTAGCTTGCGTCGGCTCTTGCCGATCGTGATCTGTTCTTCCAAGAGGTACATGTTCTTCCGGCTGGGGCTTTGCCCCAGCTACTGATCCTGCACGCGGCTCGTGAAGTTTTGGGCGTGAATGATGGCCTTGAGCACGCTCTTCAACGCGAAGTTGCCCTGCTGCGCCTCCTTGTAAATGGCGTCGTAGGTGCACGCGTCCTGCGTCCACGAGCTCGAACCGTACGCGTAGTACGTCCAGTAGCGTTGCATGCAGCGCTGAACGTCGTCGCTGCCGGCGAGATATTGCGAGAGGCCGGTCGTGCCGGAAAGGCCGCTGAGCGCGTCGTCGTTGCCCTCCGGATCGCCGTAGACGGTGGCGCTCGTGTCGATCGGCAAGCCGTTGTCCGTCGTGCGGTAGCGACCGAAGCCGTCGTACGCCTCGAACCCGAACCCAATCCAATCCATGTACTGGTGGCAGGATTTGCACACGCCGACCGAGTGCTCGTTCTCGAAGTGCTGGCGCGTGGTCTCCACCGTGGTCGCCGGCTTGAACATGGTGTCGAGACCGGGCGGCGGCGGGTCGATGTTTTGGCAGAGCATGCGGCTCCGCACGAGGTGGCCGCGCTGCGTCGGCGAGGAGGTGTCCGGCCGCGCGTAGCCGTTCAAAATGGTGCCCGTCGCGAGCAAGCCCGGGTCGCGCCCGCTGCCCGCCGTGAGCGGCACGCTCTTGAAGTCCGTGCCGAGACCCGAGCTGCTGAGCCCGTAGAAGGTCGCGAGCTCGGCGTTCAAGAAGGTGTGGTCTGCCGTGAGCAGGCTGCCGAGGCTGCCGCCGCCGTTGAACGCCTCGGCGATGAGGCTCTTCGACTCGTTCGCCATGTCGTCACGCAGCGACTGCGTGAGCATGAACACGGTGTCGTCCTTGGCCGTCGTGTACAGGCGATCGAGGCCGAGCCAGCCGTTCATGAAGCCCATCACCACGCTCGCGTCACCCGCGCCCGCGGCAATCAAGCGATCGGCTTGCTGGTCGATCATCGTGCTCTCGTCGAGCTGGCCGGACGCGACGGAGTCGGCCGCGGCGAGCAGCGTGTCGTCCGGCGTGTTGCCCGTGAGCAGGTACGCGAGCTCCGTTGCGACCTCGTACGGCGTGAGCGTGTAGGTGCCGCCGTTCGCGCTGCCGAGCTCGCTCCGATAGAGGAAGTACGGCGACTGCAGCATCGCGCTCACCACGGCTTGCGCCGCGTCCGAGAACGTCTTCTCCGCCGTGAAGATCGCCGAGTACGTCGCGATGCGCGGGTCGTTGCTCGCGAGCGTGGTTCGGAAGGCGCGCCGCCCGAAGCCTTGCACGAACTTCTGCGCGCACGTCGCGTCGACCGTGGTGCAGCTCGCGAACTGCGAAAGCTGATTGTTTTGCGCGGCCCATGCCGCCACCGCTTCCGCGCTGTCCATCAACTGAGACGCGTTCAGCCCCTGCACGACGAGGGCGCTCGCGTCGACCGAAAAGCCCAAGACGATGGGATCGCTGAAGACCTGGCCGACCGGCGCGCCGCCGCTCGTGTCGTTGAAAATGGCGTGGACGCTCGCGTCGAACTCGTCGGCGCTCAGGCGCCAGAGCTTACGCGGACCGGGCGCGTTGCTCGTGCACGTGTCGGGCGTGGGGAGCGCGCTCGGCAAGAGCGTCGCGCTCGACCCGGCGCTGCCCGCCGTCGAGCCACCCGAACCCGTGCCGCCCGTCGTGCTGCCGCCCGAGCTCGCGCTGCCGGAGCCCGAGCTCGTGCCCGCGGAAGCGCCGGAGCCGGTGCTGCCCGCGCCGCCCGTGCCGGTGCTCGAGCCGGAGCCCGTGGAGCCGCTGCCGACGCCGCCGCCTTGGGCGGTCGAACCACTGCCGCCGGACGCGCTGGTTCCCGCTGTGGATCCGGTTCCACCCGCCTCGTCGAGAACGCCGCCGGGAGCCTTGCCCGCCGAGCAACCGACGAGCAACGCGAGCGCGAGCGAAGCGGAGACGGTCGGGGCGAATGATGAGCGCGGCATGTGCTCTCCGAGTGCCGTTGGCGTGCAGTCGTCCACACGAACGAGTGCGGCTCACAACCATAGCACCCGCCGAGCGATATCAACCGCCGGAGTGACGAATCTTCGCGATCGTTTTTTCTCCGGCGCGCGTGTCCTACATGCGCCTCTGCAAGCCACTTCCACTCGCGCGGAGAATCTTTCAACGTCACCGCGCGCGGTGTGTGCGCGCGGCGGAGCGACACCTACAACCTGCGACGCGACGTGCGGCGAGCGCCCACGCCGCCGTCAACGGAGTTGACGTGCGCTCACGCTCGTTCGCCCGCGCGCTCGTCGTCGGCGGAGCTCGGCGGATCGCCCGCGACGCCGCTCGGCTCGACTTCACGCAGCGTCCAGCTGCCGTCGCCGTGAAGCTCGAGCACTTGGCGATGATGGCGCACCGGCGCTCCGCGGTGCGTGACGCTCACGAGCGTCGTGTCGAGCTCGGCGAGGAGCGCGTAGAGCGCCGCTTCGTTTTCGAGATCGAGCGCGCTCGTCGCCTCGTCGAGCACCGTGTAGCGCGGCTTCGCGAGGAGGACGCGCGCCACCGCGAGGCGCTGCTGCTCGCCGAGCGAGAGCACTTTGCCGAAGTCGAGCGGGGTGTCGAAGCCGCCGCAGCGTTCCACGATGTCCGGCAAATTCACCTTGGCGAGCACCTCGCGGAGCTCCGCGTCGCTCACTTCGCGGTCGACGCGCGGGTACAGGAGCTGGTGCCGCAACGTGTCGATGATCATGTAGGGACGCTGCGGCAAAAACAGCATGTCCTCGAGCCGGGGCCGCCGGATGACGCCGCTCCCCGCGCGCCAAAAGCCCGCCACGGCGCGCAAGAGCGAGCTTTTCCCGCCGCCGCTCGCCCCCACGATCGCGAGCCCCTCACCTTCGCCCACGCTCACGTTGAGCTCGGAGACGAGCGTTCGCTCCTGGCGCGGCACCTTCAACGTCACGTTTTCGAGCTCGAGCTTCGGGTGCTCGAGCCACTCGAGGTTCTCGTCGGGGCCTTTGCCGTCGTCGCTCAGCACCTTGGCGAAGCCGTGCAAGCGGTCGATGCCGGCGGCGAACGCGCTCAAGGTCTCGAACTTGTCGACGAACACGGTGAGCGCGCTCAGCATCGCGGTGAACGCCCCGCCGGCCGTGACGGCGCGCCCGACCTCGAGCTCGCCCGAGATGATGCGCGGCGCGATCACGACGCTCGGCAACGCATACGTCACGAACGTATACGCGTACTGCACGAGGTTCAGCCCCACCGTGCGCCGCAGGAGCCGCAGGTAGTTGTCGTAGAGCGCGCGAAAGCGCTCGCGCACGTGACGCCCCTCGCGGGCTTCACCGCGATAAAACGCGATGGCCTCCGCGTTCTCGCGGATGCGGATGAGTCCGAAGCGAAAATCGGCCTCGCGCCGCAGCTGCTGGTAATTGAGCCCGATGAGCGGCTTCGCGAAGAAGCCGAAGGTCACGACCGTGCCGAGCACCGCGTAAACGATCAAGATGCCGACGAGCGCGCGCGAAATCGACCAGAGGACGCCGCTGAAGGCGATGAGCTGGAGAATCGCCCCCACGATCTCGAGCAAAAACAGCAACGACCGCGCGCTGAACGAATTGATGTCCTCGGCGATGCGCTGATCGGGGTTGTCGACCGCGTCGTTCGTCGAGAGCGAATAAAACGCGCGGTTCTCGAGATACTTCGCGAGAAAGTGGTGCGTGAGCCAGCGCCGCCACGCGACGCCCAACCGGTCGCGCACGTAGTAGTAGTACGCGTAAATCGGCACGCCGCCGAGCAGCGTCAGCCCGAACCAGTGCATCGTCCGCCAAAAGCGCGCCGGCTCGTGCTCCGCGAGCGCCGAGGTGAAGTCACCCGACTGCTGATTGAAAAGGACGTTGAACTCCGTGCGTCCGACGAGCAGCACCACCAACAAACCGAGGAGTAGCCGCGCCTTCCATTTGTCTTCGCCGACCCAATAGGGCTTTGCGATTTGCCAAAAGCGCGTCCAGAGCCGCCGATCGAAGTTACGAACCTTCTTCGCCTTCGCCTTCGCCTTCGCCTTCAAGAACCTGCATCTCCACGCGCGAACGCGTCGCAAACCGCCTCGCGCTCGCACCCAAACCGTCCCGTTTTGCCGCAGCGCGCCCGCAATCCGACGTGGTCGCGCCGCTGAGCCGTCATCCCGAGCGGCATCGCAAGAAGCGCGCCGGGGCGGGCACGCGCGGAGCGATGCGAAATTACTTTCCCCGCTGCGCCTCGAACTGCTTCCGCATCTCCGGCACGCGGTCCTTCAGCGCGCAGCCGCGCGCCACGCCGAGGTCGCACGCGCGCGTCACGTCGGCGAGGGCTTCGTCGAAGCGGCCGACGTGCGTGTAGGCGCCGCCGCGCTCGACGAACCCAGCTCCGTCCGTCGGGTTCCGCGTGAGGTGATCGGTCCAATGGCGGATGATTTCGGCAAAACGGCCGCTCTTCGCGAGCGCGTCGTCGACGGCGAGGTAGGCGTCGAAGGAGTCTTCACGTTCGGCACGCGCGACGAGCGCGTCGATTTGCGCTTGGTTGGCGTTCGGATCGCCGTGCGCGAGCATTTGGGCACGCCAGCGCTTGGGTTCGGGGTAGTTCGGATCGAGCAGGAGCGCCTTGTCGAACGCGGCGAGCGCTTCACGCGGCTCACCCGCGGACCAATGCTTGCGTCCGGCGAACTCGAACGCGGTCGCGTACGTGTGCGCCTCGGAGAACCTCGTCGGATCGAGCTCGACGGCATGAAGATAAGCTTCGGCCGCTTGCTCGTGTTCCTTGAGGTACCAGCTCGCGAGCGCAAAAGCGCGATCGGTTTGCGCGTTTTGCGGTCGAATCGCGCGGGCGCGCCCGAGGTCGGCGAACGCACCCGCGTAATCGTGCAACCGATTTTTCGCGTCGCCGCGCGCGTCCAGATAAAGCCAGATTTCGCCGGAGCCGAGCGCCCGATCGTAGAACGGAATCGCGCCCGCGTAGTCCTTGGCCGTCGCCCTGTCCTCGCCGCGCGCGTAATCCGGAAAGCCGGCGAGCGCGCGGAGCTTCGTGTTCTTGGCGGCGACGGGCGCGGCCATGGCCGCGAGGCGTTCGAGCTCCTCATAAGAACCGCCCCAGCGCGGCGTGAGCCCGAGCATCCCGAAGTACCGCACGAGAAAGGAGTCCGGAAAAATCGCGATGCCGCGCGCAAGAGCGCTCCTCACGCTGCCGTCGGCGTGGGCCACCTCGATCAGATCGATATAGGCGGATATCGCATGTGGATTCAGCTTGAGCGCCTGCTCGAGATCCTCGCGCCCCCGAGCGAGCTCGTCGCGGAAGACCTGCTGTTGCCAGACGCTCGTGTCGCGTGCCCACGCGTTGCCCCGCCCGTTCCACCCCATCGCCAGGCGGTACGCGCCGCGACACAGATACGGCGCCGCGGAGCGCGGAACCGCCTTCACCCACGCGTCGAGCGGCGGCCCGAGCGCGGGATCGGCCACATCGAAGCTCGTCGTCGCGTCGTGCGCCCAATACTCCTTCTTCACGTCCGTCTCGGCGTCGCGCTCCACCTCTTCCACGTAACGCGTGAGCTCGTCGAAGCGACGCGCCAAGAGCAACGCGCGCATCCCCAGCATATCGACGCTCTTCTGCGGATACCCGTCCGCGTCCACCCCGTCCGACCCCAACCACGGCAACCCCGCCGTCACCGGCGCCGCCGGCAGCGCGAGCACCACCGGCGGCTTCGGCCTCCCGAGCGGAATATGCAACCACCGCCCCACCGGCACCGCAGCGGCCGCGAGCACGTACTCACTCCCGTACCCAATCGCCGCACGCGCCGCCGCAAGCACCAAAAGCCCGCCCACCACCAAACCCGCGCGCACCCAACCTCTCATTTTATCGGATTATGGCATTATCGAGGACGGAAGTATACGGCTCCTTACTACGCCAAGCCCTTCCGCGGGTCCTCGAGAAACGCCTTAGCAAGCCGGAAAGCATCGGTTTCTTCGTACGCGACCGGCATGATGCCGGCGCCATCGAGTCGATAGATGAGCGCTCCCGGCAAGGCCGTCAGCACCGGTGAGTGCGTTGCCACGATGATCTGAGATCCGTTCTCGGTCACGTGTTTGTAGAGCTCACCGAGCCGCGTTCGCGCGCATGCTGAGCATGCTACCCCCACCGTGCGGCCGCGATCTTGCATCGCACCGAAGGCGTGCAGGACGAGTCTGGCGTGCTTCCCTCGAAACCCGGGCGGGAGTCGATACCCCCGCCGCCGCTGTCGAAGTCGCGTCGTCGTTCGCGACGGTGGCTCGGCGCGCTTCTCGCGGCGATCGTCGGCGCTCTGATGATTGGCGGCACGGCGACGTGGGTGCACCGAGTGCAGAGTGCGCCGACGGGACGCTTGGTGCCGTAGCGTCGCTCGCGACGGCCGAGTTGCATTACCGCGCAGAGTTGCGACGCAGTGGTGTGCGGGCGAGGCGTTCCGCCGCGCGGTGCCGGCTAATACGCTCGCCGCTGTATTTCGAGAACGAGCGCGTCCGCGAGCGGCGGGTCGAATTGGACGCCGACGTCGAATTTCCAGATGGAGTCGTTGGCGCGAGCGGCGACGCGGACGACTTTGGCGTGGACGAGGGCTCCGTGATGGGGACCTTGGAGTTGGAGGCTCAAAGTGATGGTCTCGTCCGGATGGCAGCGGTGGCGCGTGGCAAGCAGGGCGCCGCGGCGACTGGCGTTGTGAATGAGGGCGGTGTGGCGAATGTCGCGGCGGCCATTGATACCGGCGGGGATGGACGAGGAGACGCGCGCGTCGCTGCGGCGCTCTTGGGGTTGACCGGGGAAGGTCTCGATTTCTAGGGTGCGTTCGTCGTCGGGGTCACCGCGACGGCGGGGGACGTTGCGAGCCGGGGATGGGCTCCAGTCGTTTTGAGGGCGTTGAAGGATGGGTTTGAGCGCGCTCACGAGGCCTTTGGCGCTTTGAAAGCGGCGATCGAGATCGCGGCTCGTGGCTCGGGCGAACCACGCGTCGAATGCGGGCGGCACGGATGCGACGGTCGAGGGGACGACGATGGGGTCGTAGCAAATGGAGCGCATCAGCGCTGGAAGCGAGGCGCCGTCGAAGGGGAGCTGTCCGGTGATGCACTCGAAGGCGATGATGCCGAGGGACCAGAGGTCGGAACGCGAGTCGACGTCGCGGCCTTCGGCTTGCTCGGGACTCATGTAGTGAGGAGTGCCGAGCACGGTGCCGCTTTGCGTGAGCACGCCGGCCGCCTTGGACGCGGGACTTTGCAGGGCTTTCGCGATGCCGAAGTCGAGCACTTTCACGAGGAAGTCCGGGTCGTCCTCCACGAGGAAGACGTTGTCGGGCTTCAGGTCTCGATGCACGAAGCCCTCGGCGTGAGCTCGCGTGATGGCACGGCACACCTGGCTCACGACGAGCCAAGTGTCGTGCGGGGTCAGTCGTCCGTCTCTCGCCAGTCGCGACCCGAGGCTCTCGCCTTCGAGGAATTCCATGACGAGGTAGGGAGTGTCGCCATCGACGCCGAAATCGAGCACCTGCACGACATGCTGACTTCTGAGTGACGCCGCCGCACGAGCTTCGCGCTCGAAGCGCCGCATGGCCTCGCGATTCATCTTTAAGCCTGGCTCGATCAATTTGACCGCCACGTGTGCGCGCAGCGTCAAATGGTCGGCGAGCCAGACCGCACCCATTCCGCCGCGCCCGAGCTCGTGAAGCAAGCAATACTTCGAGGCGATGATGCGCCCGGCGGACACGAAGAGACGAGCGTACGCCTCTGGTCTCAGTCAATCAATTGGATGGTCCTCAGCGCGAGGTTTCCGGACGTGAGTCGCCGTGCCGTCGCCTGGAAAAGTTATGACTATTGAGGTCTCGGCGCGGCGGTGTCGGTCTGGGGTCGATGGTAGCCGCTGTCCGCAAAGATTGGACGTTGGCATGGGCGAACTGCGTCGCGGCAATACAGATCATCGCTTGCTTCGCGCTGAGCTGCGCGGACACGCCTCCACCTCCGAAGGATCCGCATGGCCTGAGCGTACCGGTCGAACCGGCGCCCCAAGCCGAACCGATGGCTTCGGTCGAACCGGTGGCTTCGGTCGAACCGGTACCAACAATGGACGCTCCGCCTACCGACGGGGGACTCACACCACGGCAGATCAGCAGGACAATTCGCGCACGCATCGGTACTGTGTTTGCGTGTTTTGCTCTGCCCGGCCACACACCAGACGGGACGATTTTGGCGTCAGTACATGTCGAACCAGACGGTACGGTCTCAAGCGCAACGGCGATTTACACCGAACGCTGCGACCACGAAAAGCCAACAAGCTGTGCACTCGCGACGACGGTAAAGGACGCAAGTGTCGTGGAGTGCACCCTGAGCGTTTTCCGTCGTCTGCGCTTCCCCGCAGCCGAAAAGGCAACCGCATTTCGGTACCCGATGGTCTACAAGCGCAACTCGGACGTTGTTCCTTAGCCCGGCCCCGGGCGGGACCGCCGCTACTCCGACCACAAATCCGCGAGCCGGAGCGCGTGAAAGGCGTCGCAGCGACGGCGGCACGCACGCCTCCGGCCTTAGAACAACGATCGAATCGCCAAGTACACCGTGCCCACACGCGGTGAGACGCTGAAGGCTCGTTCGCGCAGGCGGCTCTTCCATTCGGTGCCGTAGCGGTTGGGGAGAAACTTGATTTTGCCGTCGTGAATTCGATATGGGTCGTCGGTGTCGGTGCCGCCGTCTTCCCAGGTGAAGGCGAGCATCGGGCGGGGTCGCGCGGTCTGGTTCGGCATGCCGCGATGCCAAAGCGTCGAGACGCGGACGAGGACGTCGCCCTGGTTCATGGCCAGGCGAAGGCGCTCGGGCCGGTCGAGCAAGAGTTTCCAGTACGGGAGCGTGCAGCGATGGGTCTTCGCGAGCACTTCCATCGCGCCGTTCGTGAGGTCGGTGTCGACGGCGGCGACGTTGACGACGAAAAAGGGACGCGCGGGGTCGCCGTCCACGTGGTCGTTCTGCTCGTGACTGCCGGGCAGGTTGAAGTTGCACCCGACGTTCGGCATGCGAAGCGGCGCCGGCGAGAGGGCGCGCACGATCTCGAAGATGCCCCGCGCCTCCAGCGCGTCGTACACGAAGCGCGAGGCCGCGCCCGGGAAGCAATTCAGATGACCGCTGACCGTCCCGCCGCCCTCGAAGAGGAGCCCGTGCGTTCGCTCCCATTCGTAAGCGTCGATGAGCTCGCGCGTGAGGTCCGTCAACTTCGCGCCGTCGACGACGCGCTTGAACACCAAGTAGCCGTTCTCTCGGAACGAGCGGCGATGTGCGTCGAGCTCGCTCGCCGGCACTGCCGTCGCTCGTCCGGTCTGAAACGGAGCCGGCAAATCTCGCGCGGTTTCCGGATCGTTCGCGGCGGTGATCGTAAATTTTTCGCGTTCGGGGGACGAATCGCCATGAATTTCGGGCATCGTGTTTTCGCCTCGCAAGAGCGATGCCAGGCCGGGACATTTCGCGACGCCTCGCGCCTCACGTCCGCGATATCGCTTCTCGTACACGACTACACAAGAATGCTTCCTTGCCATTACCTCGCTTGGTGACGCGAATTAGGGCTTCGACATTCAGCGCTCAGGGCACCGTGCTACGGCAGTGCCGAGGCGAGGTAGCGCATGGCAAAAGGGAACTCGGCGCCGGACCACCCGAGCGAGCGCGACGACGACGCCGAGAAGTCCGAGCTCGAGCGGCTCCGCTGCCTGAATGATCGCCTGATCGACGAACGCCGCGCGGCCGAGCTGGCGCGCGACGAATACACGGACCTCTACGAATTGGCGCCGTTGCCGGCGCTCAGCTTGGACGCCGCTTACATCACGCGCCGCATGAACCGAGCGCTGCGGGAGCTCTTGGGCATTCCGAGCGACCACGGCCTCGGACAGAGCTTTCGCGGCTTCGTGATGACGGAAGATCGCCGGGTTTTGTCCGAGCACCTGGCGCGCACGCAATACTCGCCGACCACGCGCTGCCGCTTGCGCTTGCTGCCGCGCTCGGGTCCACCCATCCCCGTGGAGCTCTGGACGAACGTGCTCGGCCGCACGGGGCTTTACCAGCTGCGCGTCGTCGACTTGCGCGAGCAGGAACGCACGGCGACCGAGATGACGCAGCTCGTGGAATCCGAACGCTCGGCACGCACCGAAAGCGCCGCGAAGGACACCTTCATCGCGATGCTCAGCCACGAGCTTCGCACGCCGCTCACGCCGGCGCTCGCCATCGCGTCCTTCTTTCGGGACGCCCACGTGAGCCGCGACGTCCGGCGCGCTTTCGGCGTCGTGGAGCGCAGCCTCTTGTCGGAGGTGCGGATGATCGACGACCTGCTCGACGTGAACCGCGTGCTCCGCGGCAAAATGGCGGTCCGCTGCCGTGCAGCGTCCGTGCACGCGATTGCCTGCGAGGCGGCCGAGGAGCTCCGGCCTGCCGCGGCGGCGAAGCAACAAACGCTCGCGCTCGAGCTGCGCGCCGAGCGCGCGTACGCGAACGTCGACCCCCTGCGTTTGCGGCAGGTATTCGCAAACCTCATCCGCAACGCCATCAAGTTCACGCCTCCGGCGGGCAACATCGCCGTTCGCTCCTGGAACAACGGCACCGAGCTCGTCGTCGAAGTCGAGGACGACGGCATCGGGATCGCGCCCCAGCAGCTCCATCGTCTCTTCGTTGCGTTCGATCAGTTGACCGCTCGCCCGGCCGCGACCGGTGGGCTCGGGCTCGGTCTCGCGATCAGCCGTGGCTTGCTCGAGCTCCAAAGGGGGCGCATTTCGGCGCAGAGCCCAGGGCTCGGGCGAGGTAGCCGCTTCGTCGTGGAGCTCGAAAGCATCGAGACTCCTGAAGCGACGGGACCGACGGCCTCCGATGCGCTCGCCGCACCCATACCGTCGATGAAGAAGGGAAAGCGCATCTTGCTCGTGGAAGACGACCCCGATTCATCGGAAGTTCTGTCCGAGCTCTTGCGCGGGAGCGGCTTCGACGTCGAAACGGCCGGCTCACTCGAGGCGGCGAAGGCGGTCGATTTGACGCGGATCGATCTCGTCCTCAGCGATATCGGACTGCCCGACGGAAGCGGCCTCGAGCTGATCCGCGAGCTTCAGGCGAACGGGCATCGGCCGGCGATAGCGCTCACCGGCTACGGCCGAGAAAGCGACGTCATCGCCGCGCTCGAGGCGGGCTTCGACGCGCACCTCACGAAGCCCGTCTCCATCCACCTCCTCCTCGACTTGGTCAAGAAGTTGCTCGCTTGAGGAGCTGCTAGGTTGAGCGCGGAGCTCCACGATGACGATCACGATCACGGCGTTCGAGCGCTCGCCCGACGGCGGCAAGGGACTCGCGCGCGATACCCGCGTGCGCTGGGCGCTCGAAGAAGTCGGGCAAGCGTACGAGGTTCGTCCCGTTTCGTTTCGGGCCCTGAAAGAACCCGCGCACCTCGCGCTTCATCCGTTCGGGCAGATCCCGACGTACGAGGACGGGGAGCTCGCGCTGTTCGAGTCGGGCGCGATCGTGTTTCACATTGCCGAGCGTCACGCGGGTCTTCTGCCGACGGATGCGAACGCGCGCGCGCGCGCCGTCACGTGGATGTTCGCCGCGCTGAGCTCCGTGGAACCGCCGATTCTCGAGCTCGTGACCGCGCGGATTCTCGAGGGTGACAAGCCGTGGAGCAAGGAGCGATTACCGCTCGTCGAGGGTCGAATCCGCGACCGCCTGAAGCTCTTGGCGGCTCGCCTCGGCGACGCGGAGTGGCTCGACGGCGCGTTCAGCGCTGGGGATCTGATGATGGTGTCCGTCCTCCTCAGGCTGAGACCGTCGGGCCTCTTGAACGAGTTCCCGACCCTCACCGCCTACGTCGCGCGCGGCGAAGCGCGGCCGGCCTACGCGCGCGCGTTCGCGGCACAGCTCGAGATGAACACCCGCCGTTGACGCTCACGCTGCGCTGCCGCATACGTCGCTCCTGACGGGATCGCAGCAATGAGCAAATTCACGACCTTTTACGACTGGCTCGGGAAGCAGAAGAATCTGCAGTCGCCGCTCGGCGCGTGGGCGCGCGAGGCGCTGCGCGACGAGAGCTTTCCGAAAGAGGTAGCGAACCTCGAGGATTTGCAAGCGCACCTCCGCGCGAAGGAAGCGGGCGGCGCGACGCTCGCGACGGCACGACTCGCCTGGCTCACGTATGCGCGAACGGGCGCGAAGAAGGCGTAGTTCCGCAACCGTGCGCCACGCTCTTCGCGCCCTGTCGGCGCTCGCACTCTTGCTCGCGTGCGGAGCACCGGCCATGGCCGCCGACACGAAGGGCGCGGCGGCGCTCGTCGACGACGCGGCGCGGCTCGTCGCGAGCGAAGAAGCGGACGGCTGGTTTTCGGACGCCGAAGCGCTGCGCAACGTCGAAGGACCGATGCTCGAGTCGATCTGCCGCGCGACGCCGGACGCGCGCACGGAAGCGAGCGCCGAGCTCGGCCATGAAGCGGCGGAAGCCGGCGACGCACGCGCGCTCTTTCGCGCGGCAGGCAAGCTCGACGGGAAGGTGAAGCACGCGCTCACGTTCGAGCGCCGCCGGCTCGTGTTCGAGCACGCGCTCGCGCGGGCAGCGAGCGATTGCCCGTTTTGGGTGCAACCTGAAGCAGGCTTTCGCGGCCTGCAGAGCGATCGCGAGCGCTTCACGCTGAGCTTCGAGACGGAAGGCAACGTGCAGATCCGCGAGACCGAAGGACAATGGACGTACGGCGGCGGCGGCTGCGGGCGCATTTTGCCGGGCTTCGGCTTCGACGGGCGTCACTCGCTGCTCGCCGGCGTCGAGTTCGGCGGGAGCGCGCTGATTCGGCCCCACTCGTCGGCGTCCGAATTCGTCATCACGTACTTGCCCGCGGTGCCGATCGTCTTTCGGACGCGCACGCTCCTCTGGCAATACGACCTCGAAACGGCGCCCATCGCGCTCTTTCAAGCCGACGACACGCGCTTGTCGTTCGGCTGGCGCGTGGGCGCGGGCCTAGGGCTCGTCGGACTCCGCAAGCGGAACTTCTTGCCGTGGGCCGGCCTCGCGGCGTCGTACGAATATTACGCACGGAGCGGCGGTCGGGAGCCCGCGCACTTCATCCTAGGAAGTGTGCGCGTGGGGCTGCCGTGGGATCCGTGACGCGATACTCGGAGTGACAATCGTTCGAGACGCGGGGCGCGCCCGCTTGGTACGCTCGAGCCCGCATGTCGTACGATCAAGAGACGATCGAGCTCGTACCGGCACGGCGCCGGCGTTCACGCGCCGGCTGTTTGGGCTGGCTCTTGCTCGTCTTGGTGCTCGGCGCGGTCGCCGCGCTCGTGAAGTACGTGCATTTGCCGCTCCGCGCGGAGCGCGATCGCTTGCAGCAGCAATTGCACGATGCCGCGGCTCGCGAGACTCGCCTCAAAAAAGATCTGGCGGACGCAAAAGCGCAGGCCGCCGATCTCGCGGCCAAGCAAGAGCAACTCTCGGGGAAGCTCGCCGAAACGCAAGCCGAGCGTGAAAAGCTCGAGGGCGAGCTCAAGCACGTGCAGGACGAGCTCTCCTCGATTTTGGAGCCGCAAATCAACGCGGGCAACGTCCGCATCACGCGCCGCGGGCGCGAGCTCGTGGTCGACGTGGCCGATCAGGTGCTCTTCGACTCCGGTCAAGCCGAAGTGAGCGACGCGGGGCAAAAGGTGTTGGCTCAAGTTGCGCCAAGTCTTTTGGGTCTCAAGAGCTTCACGATTGAAGTGGCCGGCCACACGGATCGAACGCGCGTCGTGAACCCCGAAACGCGCGAGCGCTTTCCCACCAACTGGGAGCTCTCCACCGCGCGCGCGACGAACGTCGTGCGCTTCCTCGAAGAACGCGGGAAGATCCCCGGCGCACGACTCGAGGCCGCGGGCTTCGCGGAGTTTCGCCCCATCGCCGGCAACGGAACCGCGGAAGACCGTCAGAAGAATCGTCGCATCGAGCTGATCCTGATTCCCGCATCCGCTCAAAACTGAGAACTGGTTTGTTCTTTACTTCGTCGTCACCGCGCGATACGAGACGAGCGCGGAGGTAACGGTATGCTTGCGGTGCGGGATGACGGTGCACGTCGTGGATGGGTGTGTTCGTGGTGGTTGCGGGCCGTCGTTGCGCTCGCTCTGGGACTTTGCGGTTGCTCCTCAGTAGCGCCCGCGACGGAGACCGTGAGCACCGCGACCGAAGCGCTGACGAGCGGCGACATCCTCGGCTTCGAGAGTCCGTCCGGCTGGTCGACGACGACCGCGGGCGCAGTGCTTTCGAGCTCGACTCAGCACGATCAAGGCGCGTTTTCTTTGGAGGTGAAGCCGTCGCCGAGCAACGGCTATACGCCGTTGAAGAGCGTGCAGCTATCGACGTTGGGGCAGGTGAGTCTGCAGGTGAGTCCCACCCTCGCCGTCGATGTGATGTTGCCGACGCAGGAACCGAATCCGAACTGGCTCGGCACCGCTCAGGTCTATCTGAACTGTCCTTCGCGAAATGTCTTCAACGTCTTCTTGGCTCAAGTCGAGTTGACGGGCAAGCCGCTCAATACCTGGAATACTTTGAACTTTCCCCTCACGAACGCCACCGTGAGTAGCCTCCTCAACGCCGGTTACAACGACCTCACCGTCACGGTGGTGCTGAATGTGCCAGTGCCGACGACTGGCCTTTACCACGTCGACAATCTTCGCTTCGTCCCGCTCCCGGCGAACGGGTGTGGCGGCCGTCCGAACAACACGCTCTGCACCGACAACAACGCCTGCACACAATCCGATCATTGCCAAAACGGCGCCTGCACCGGCGCGGCGGTGACGTGCCAAGCGACGGATCAATGTCATAGCGCGGGGACGTGCAATCCCACGACGGGCGCCTGCTCGAATCCGCCCAAAGCGAACGGCGCGACCTGTGACGACGGCAACGCGTGCACGCAAACGGACAGCTGTCAGAACGGCGCGTGCACCGGCACGAACCCCCGCGGTTGCATCGCGGTCGATCAGTGCCATGCGGCCGGCGTGTGCGATCCGGGGACCGGGCAATGCTCGAATCCCGTCCTCGCCGACGCGACGAGCTGCACCGACGCCGATCCGTGCACCACGATGGATCAATGCGAGGCCGGCGTGTGCACTGGTCTCAGCGGGTCGTGCGCGAGCCCGATGGAAAACGTGACGCTCGTCGCCAGCCTCGTGTCGGGGACGGGAACGGCTTTCGACGGTGTCGCGAGCATGGCTGCCGGCGAGTTCCTGATCCCCGCGGAACTCCAAGTGACGAGCGGCAATGCGGGCAACGGCAGCGCGCTCCTCACGATTCTCGAGGGCGAGAGCAGCGTCCAATGTCACTACCTGGGCGGCGCCTCCCTCGCGCACCCCACCACGGCGCTCGAAATTGCGCTCGGCCAGCACTACGTCTTTTCATCGTGCGACAACGGCTCCGTCAGCGGTGATCCGCTGTTCTCGACCGGCTTTCAGCTGCATCTCCTCGGGGGTGATTCGCTCTCGAACGGCGGTCTCACGACGATCCTCGCCATCCTGGCGCGCTTGCATTCCGAAAACGCCCAAGCGAGCACGCTTTCGGCCCTTTACGACACGCTGAATCGGGCTGACTTCACTTACCAGCTCGGCAAAGAAGCGGTGATCGAGGCGGACCGCGACGCATTCTTCGACAGCTCCGAGGCCGCTCAGGCGAAGGCCGCGACGGCCCGAACGCTACGCGGCGCGGAGCTGACGGCCGCCATCGCCGCCGCTCAGGCGCTCGGCAACTACACGGCCACGCTGCCCGTCAACTCGGGGAGCAGCGACACCATCGTCGAGTCGGCGCTCTTGAGCTTCATCGGTGACTTCCGGTTGAGCCTCGGCCGCTTGCCCGCCTCACAGCGGTTCAACGACAGCTGCCCGGACTTCGTCACGAGCGACCTACTCTTCAACCTCGCGCAGGGCATTTTTGACAACGATCGCGGGCGTTACGCGGCCGCGCTCGGCACGGCGGAAGCCGCGCTCGATTGCGGGCCGTTCTCGCAGGCGATGGGTTTCAACGAAGCGCTGGCGAGCGCGTTCGACAAAGCGCTCTCACGCTTCACCCCGGACGCCCGCCCCACGGCGCGGCGCGGGCTGATGTCGGCGCTCATGAACCTGTTCCTGCTCGTGCACGACGACACCAAAAGCGCGGGACCGACGCCGCTCTATCAGTGGTTTTCGAACAACCGCGTCGCGCTCGGCGAGGTGCTGGCCGAGCCGAACAGCGGACCGCGCCTGATCGGCCTGTGGCTGCGCCATCCATCCTCGGACGCCCTCGTTCAGATCCAGAAGCTCTGCGAGGATCCGGCAAGTGGCAGCGGCTGTGTCTCGGGCGGGGCGCTGCTCGACGCGCTGACGGATCCATGGCGCATCGGCGTGGGCGGTTGCACTGCGCTCGAGGTCGTATCGGCAGGGCTCGATCCCGACGCCGGCTACTTTTGCGATCGCGGGCTTTGTTCGATTCAGGACGGCACGCTCGTGCCCGCACCGAGCGGCGCGTCGCCCTTGCTCATGCGCCTGTTCGCGAACAACGGCGGCCAGACGCAGTTCGGGGTCGACCTTCCGACACTTCAGGCCGCGCGCTGCCAAGGCGCACCCTCACGTGTCGGCGGCATGGCCGGCGGCGGCATGGTCGGCGGCGGGGTGTCGGGCAGCTCGAACGAGTTCGCCTGTCTCACGAGCGGCATCATCGCGAACGGCGCGAGCCGGATCACGCAATGTGAAATCGACGGCGCGCTCGCCAACGCGACGACTCAAAACGGCGATCGGCGTCGCGGCTGGGCCGGCGACAGCTGCATGCACGCGAAGAGCGACGACGGCGACAACCCCGACGGCGGGGATCCGGGGGACGGCAGCACCGGCGTCAACGGCACGGAGCCCGGTTGCACCGAAAATTGCGGAGACACTCCTGCTTCCGACACGCAAACTCCGACTCAGAAGTCCGACGTCGACAACGCGCTCGGGGACGTTCTCTATCCTCAGTTTCGCGCGGATCTGGCGGCGGCTGCCGCAGCCGCGGGGTACGGCACGCTCACCGATGAGATCTGGAACGCAGCGTTGAACGATCTCATCAACGCGGAGTTCGTCCCGCAGGACGTGATCGACGAAGGTGCCGAACCGGGCACGTTCGGCACGGAGGTCTTCGTCGACGGAGAAGGCACGATTTTCGTCTCCACCGATGCCGGGCCGCAGACTACTTTGAACACACTCGAGCACGAATTCGTGCACGACGTGCTCGACCGCATGAACGCGGCGCAAGGCGCCGAGCCCGGGGAAAACGAAACCGACAATCAGCACCAAATCATCTGCGGGGGCACGCTCGGCATCCTGGGCTGCGAGTGCGGCGAAGAACAGGACAACTGCGGCAGCTGCTCGGCCGCGAGCTCGGTGATCGACGACATCCTGAGCTGCAGCGGCACCACTTCGGGGCTTTCGCCGATCACGAATGGTGGCGGCGTGATCGATCCGTCACCCATCGGCGACCCGGAGAGCTCGCTGTGGTCCGGGTGCTTCACGAACGGCCTGCCGACGATCCCGACGGCGTGCCTGGCGCTCGATTGCTCCGATCAAGACAACCCCGTGCTCGTGAACGGGCACTGCCAGTGCAATGCGCCGAGCGGTCCAGCGATGCCGCCCATCGCGACCTGCGGCGCCCTCGATTGTCCCGAAGGTCCGCCGATTGTCACCGCCGCGGGTTGCATGTGCACACCGTTCGGCGGACCGAGCATGGGCGGCCTACCGATTCCCGGGTGCACGCTCTGCGTTCGACCGGCGGAGCCGACCCTTACCGCCTGCCTAGGGCAACCGCAGGCGTGCTTCTTCCAGGATCCGTGAGCGGCGCCCCGCCGAGGGCGGTCCGGATCAAGGAGTGACCGGCGCGCGCTCGACGCGACGCGCCGGCGATGCTCACTGCTTCGTGTACGTCGTGACGTTCGAAGTCGGGTTGTAGATGGTGATGACGCCGCGATCGGACGTGTAGCGCAGCGTGCGCGACGTGCCGTTGTTGCCGCAATCGGGCGAGAGGACGAGATCGCTGCCGGAGGTGCGGAAGGTCGCGAGCGTGATGCTCGCGTGGCCGTCGACCGCGCCTTCCGCGACGTTGAACGTGCGCGCGGCGGTGTCGATGATCATGATGCCGTGTCGCTGATCGCCGCCCGCGCCGTTGTAGTCGGTGAACGTGGTCTCGTAATACGTGCCGCTCTCGATCCTGCCGCCGGCTTGATCGGTGGGGAAGCGGCCGGTGCCGCGCGTCGAGACGATGACGGGG